>DYPP01000001.1:39508-166028 GCA_020719845.1 Treponema denticola
GACCAGGTGGAAAACGCCGAATATTTCCGGAAAGCCGGGGCGGCGGTCGTCCTTTCGGGGCCTGAAGCGGCGGTTGAGCCGTTGGCCGACCTAGTGCAAGCCTTGGCGCAAGATGAAGCCCGGCGCCTCTCCATGGCGGAGGCTTCGGCCAAAATAGGAACCACCGATGCCGCCGACGGCATCGCCCAAGCCATCCTCGCTCGTCTGGAAGGAGACCCCTCATGAACTTTGCGACCATCGACATCGTTTTTGCGTCCCTGGCGCTCATCCTGGTGATACGGTGCGCCCTACGGGGTTTTGTGGAAGAATTCATGTCCATGGCGGCGGTCGTCATCGGTGTACTGGCGGCCATACTCTTGTACAAACCCGGCGCCGACTATCTCCGCGGTCAATTCGGCGTCAATACGTTGCCCGAGGTGGTCGCCTTTGCGGCCTTGTTCGTCCTGGGCTTCCTGATCGTCAAACTGCTGGAACACATCATCCGGGATATCGTGCAGCGTATACACCTGGGCACGGTGGACCGGCTTTTGGGACTGGTCCTGGGCGCGGTGGAAGCCCTGCTGGTCGTATCGGTGGTGCTCTTCGTTCTGAGCGTACAGCCCCTGTTTGACCCTTCCGCCCTGCTGGAAGGCAGCATTTTTGCCCGCTACCTGTTGCCCCTCGTCAGCGAGGTCGGACGGAGCGCGTCTACGGTCGGGGCGTAAACCGGTGTTCGAGAACGTCCTTGGCCAGGCGGTGGCCGTTCGCCTGGCCGAAGATTTGCGATCCGACACGCTCCCGCCGGCGCTGCTGTTCTCCGGACCCCCCGCGTCGGGTAAGGGGAGCGCCGCCCTGGAATTGGCCCGGGCGCTATCCTGCGGGCAAGGCGACGCGGCCTGGAACTGTACCTGCTCTGCCTGTACCCTGCACCGGACCCTATCCCATCCGGATCTGCTGTTGTTGGGTTCCCATTCCTTTTCCGCGGAAATCGGAGCCGCGGGCGCCGCTTTTTTACGGGAACCTGAGTCGGCGGCTCGGTTGCTTTTCTTGCGGGCTTTGGGGAAACTGCTCGGTCGTTTTTCGCCCGTCCTCTGGGAAGGCGAAGAAGCAAAACTGGGCAAAATCAGCCCCCTGATCCTCGCGCTGAACGAAGGGATCGAAGAATTGACGGGAAAAGCGGACGCAAAAACCGTCCAGGCCCTGCTGCACGCGGCGTTTAAGCTGGAAGCCGAAGGCCTGGGCGAAACCATCCCCATCGCCCAGATCCGCCGCGCCGCGTACTGGGCGCGGCTGGCTCCGGTGGGCAAGAAAAAAGTGCTGTTGATCGAAAACGCCGACCGGATGCTGGAAGGCGCGCGCAATGCCCTTTTGAAAATCATGGAAGAACCGCCGCGGACCACGGTCATCGTGCTGACCACGGCGCATCGCGGCGCCTTGCTGCCCACTGTCCTGTCCCGACTCCGGCCGTACGCCTTCATCGCCCGGGATGCGGCCACTGAACGGGAGGTCATCCGCCGGGTCTTCCGGGAAGCCTCCCTGCCGGAGGATATGCCCGAAAACGGGCTGGTCTCCGCGTATCTGGAATCGTTTTTGCCCATACCGCCCCGGGTCCTGGCCGCAGGAGCCGCCTTCTTCATGGCTTCCGCCCTGGCGGCGGGCTTGAGATCGGTAAAAACGCCGCACCCCGCCGTGCCGCCGGCCGTACTCGTGGCTCTGGGACGGCAGGCGGCGGCTCTGGCCGAAGCCGGCGGCATGGGCCGGCCGGAACGGGACCAGCGGGCGGTCGTAGCGGCGGTCCTGCGCAGCACCGGCAACTTCGACAGTCCGGCATTGTTTCCGGTTTTTCTGGACCGGCTGCTCCGGCTGAGCGGCTTTGCGTTGCGGGATGCCGCCTTCGGTCCGGAAGCGGCGGTGCTGGCGGACGTTTGGCGCCACGCCGTCGCCCGGGCCGCGCTGGCGGTGGGCACCTACAACCAGAGCCCCGCGCTGGCCCTGGAGCGACTGTTTTTCGAAATCGCCGCAGGATGCGCCGGATGAGCACCTTCATCGAGCGGGCGCTCCGCAAACTACCCAAAATGACGGGCCAGCAGATCACCGATCTGCTGCTGTCCACCGCCGCGGAGAACGAGCGGCTGGAGACGGTACTCGATTCTTTGACCGAGGGGCTGCTGGTCTGCGACGCCGACTACCGGCTGATACTGTTCAACAAGGCGGTGGAGCGCCTTGTGCCCCTGGACCTGCGGGAACAGGGGGAACGGTCGCTCTGGAGCGTCGTCGCCGACGACCGGATCGCGGCGTTCCTGCAAAAGACGCTGGAAGACGGGGACCGGGTGGAAGATCGGGAATTCGACGCCGACGCCAAGGGCATCCAGCGCCTGCTGGCCATTAGCGTTCTGCCCCTGGTCAAGGACAAGCGCGTGACTGGTTCCCTGGTCCACGTGGAGGACATCACCGAAAAGCGCGGCAAGGAAGCCCGGCTGCGCCGGGCGGAAACGCTGGCCAGCCTGACTACCCTGGCCGCCGGGGTGGCGCATGAAATAAAAAATCCCCTGGGTTCCATTTCCATCCATATTCAGCTGATCCAGAAGGCCCTCAAAGCCAGCCGGGCGGCGTGCAACGATGAAGACGACCCTGTTCCGGCGCCGGCGCCGGAGGTGCAAATCGCGCCCTTCGATATCCTGGACAAGTACCTGGCGGTGGTCAACGAAGAAATCGACCGGCTCAACCGGATCGTCGTGGATTTTTTATTTGCCGTCCGTCCGATGGATATGGAGCTGCGGGAGGGGGATCTGAACGCGCTGATCAGCGAGCTGGTCGATTTTGTGCGCTACGAGCTGGAAGCCGCCGGCATCAGCTGCGTGCTCGATCTGGACAAGGAATTGCGTCCCCTCAGCTACGACGAGCGTTATATCAAGCAGGCGCTGCTCAACCTGATCAAGAACGCCCTGGCGGCCATGGATTCCGGCGGTCGGCTGACCATCAAGACCGAAGTTGCGGGCAACGAGGTCCGGATCCTGGTCAGCGACACGGGCATCGGCATCCCGGAAGAAAATTTGCCCAAGATCTTCGAGCCCTATTTTACGACCAAAGAAACGGGTTCCGGCCTGGGGCTGACGCTGGTGTTCAAAATCATCCGCGAGCATCGGGGCGAGATTTCGGTCAAGTCCCGGGAGGGCGAGGGCTCCAGTTTCTTGATCGTACTGCCGATTCCGCAGAAAAAAACCAAGCTGATCTGCTACGGAGGCGAAGTCACGTGAAATTCAAACTCCTGGTGGTGGACGACGAAAAGAATATCCGTTCCGGGCTGGCGACGGCGCTGGAAATGGACGGCTACGAAGTGGTCGTCGCGGCGGACGGGGACGAAGGCTGGCGCTGCTTTGAAAAGGGCGATATCGACCTGGTGATCACGGACCTGCGCATGCCCGGCATCAGCGGCGAAGAGTTGCTGAAACGTATCGGCTCCGGGAGCCCGGGGGTGGCGGTCATCGTTTTGACCGGCCACGGCACCGTAGAAAACGCCGTCGAAGCCATGCGCAACGGCGCCTACGATTTTTTGACCAAGCCGGTCAACCTGGATCGGCTTTCCCTGTTGGTCAAACGCGCCCTGCAGAACCGGGAGCTGGCCCTGCAGAACCGGCGCCTGCTGGAAGACCTGGAACGGAAAAAAGAATTCGACACCATCATCGGCACCAGCCCGGCCATGCGCAAGGTCTTCGATACCATCCGCCAGGTGGCGCCCACCAAAGCCTCGGTATTGATCACCGGCGAATCCGGGGTGGGCAAGGAACTGGTGGCCAACGCCATCCACGAACTTTCGCCCCGGAAGGGAAAGCCCCTGGTCAAGGTGCACTGCGCCGCCCTGGCGGCCACCCTGCTGGAAAGCGAACTCTTCGGCCATGAAAAAGGCTCGTTTACCGGCGCCGTCGGCCGCAAGCGGGGCCGTTTTGAGCTGGCCCACGAGGGAACGCTCTTTCTGGACGAAATCGGCGAAATCGATCAAAACGTCCAGATCAAGATCCTGCGGGTTTTGCAGGAAAAGCGCTTTGAACGGGTGGGGGGCGAAGATACCCTTGAAGTGGACGTGCGCATCGTCACGGCCACCAACCGCAGCCTGAAGGAAGAAATCGAGAAGGGGACGTTCCGGGAAGACCTCTACTACCGGCTCAACGTCGTCAACCTGCACGTGCCGCCGCTGCGGGAAAGAAAAGACGATATCCCCCTGCTGGCGACGGCTTTTCTGCGCGAGTTTTCCCGGGAGAACGGCAAAAACCTGGAAGGTCTGGACAATCGCGCCCGGGCGGCGCTGTACGCCTACGACTGGCCGGGGAACGTGCGGGAACTGCGCAACTGCGTGGAAAGCGCCGTGGTGATGGCCAAGGGCCAGGTGGTCACGGTGGATGACCTGCCTCCGACCCTGCGCAGTTCTTCCGACGCAGGCTGGATCCACATCCCCGTCGGCACGCCGCTGTCGGAAGCCGAAAAGCTGATCATCCGCGATACCCTATCCGCCAACCGGGGCAACAAGAGCCGCACTGCGGAGGTGCTGGACATAGGGCGCAAGACGCTGCACCGGAAGCTGGCGGAATACGGCGACGAGGCGCCGGATGAAGACCAGACCTAATCGAGGCTGTCCCGTAACTCAGGGAGTTACGGGACAGCTACCTTAATGTTGTATTTTCGCAGGATTTTGGCGGTTTTACCTGGTTCTAGCAACACAAACCGTTTAAATCCGCCAAAATCCGAGAAAATACTGAGGTTGTCTGATAACTAACCGAGTTATCAGACAGCCTCAATCGGCCCTTCCGGAACGGCGCCAGTCTTCGATGCGCTGATAGGCGGCGTTGATGCGGGACGCCTTTTCGGTGGCCTTCTTCATGTTCTCCCGGTGGCCAGCGTGCCGGTCCGGGTGGTGGATATTCAGCAATTTCTTGTAAGCCGTCTTGCACGCATCTTCGGAAGCGCCGAAAGCCACGCCCAGTTCGGTAAAATCGGCGCGCAGCGCTTCCGGTACCGGTTTGCCGGCAAAGGTCTGCCGGCGGGAACGGGCTTGCTCTTCTTCCGGCGTTTCTTCCCGTACGTGGGCGCGGCGGGGATTGAGAAATTCGTCAAGTTCTTCATAGGCCGAACGCAGGTCCGGATCAGCGTAGGGGGAAGCGTTGCGTCGGGCAGAGTGGGGTATGCTCTGGTCTTCATCCAGAAAGTTCTTGAGGATATCTCCGAGACGATCAAAAAAGCGATCCATGGGTGGAATAATAACCCCAAATGGCGTTAAATGACAATTGTATCGAAGCTTTTGCCGGCGGGAGAGAAAATATGAAAATCAACCGGAAGAATTTCGGCGTGCTGTTTTCAGGGGAAGCCATAGACCTCTACACGATCAAAGCCGGATCGTTGACCCTCGGCGTGTCCACCTTCGGGGCTACCCTGGTTTCCCTTTTGGTGCCTTCCCGCCGGGGAGAACCGGATGACGTGCTTTTGGGGTATGGGACGCTGAGCCAGTACACCCACAATAAACCCTATTTCGGCGTTACCGTCGGACGCTTCGCCAACCGGATCGCCGGCGGCAGTTTCAGCCTGGACGGGAGCAACTACGGCCTCTACCGCAATGATGGCCCCAATACGCTGCACGGCGGCCGCCGGGGTTTCGACAAGCGGGTCTGGGACGCGGAAGCCTACGAGGAAAAAGGCGGCGTCTACGTCCGGCTGGAATTGGAAAGCCCCGACGGCGAAGAAGGTTTTCCGGGCCGACTGCGGGCAGTCGTCACCTACGGCATCAACGGCGACGATGAATTGGTCTGCGACTACCGGGCCAAGGTAAACGCTCCCTGTCCGGTAAACCTGACCAACCACGCCTACTTCAACCTGCAGGGCGAGGGCTCCGGAGACGTGCTGGGGCATGAAGTCCAGCTGTTTTCTTCCGCCTACGTGGCGGTCGACGCCAATCTGATTCCCACGGGCGTGCTGGAAAAAGTCGCCGGGACCCCCTTCGATTTCCGAAACCGAAAAAGTCTGGGCCGCGATCTGGCGGCCACCGCCGGCGGCTACGACCACTGCTTTGTAATAGACGGCGAGTCCGAAAATCCCCGGCCCTGCGCCGAGATTTTTGAACCACTTTCCGGCCGCACCCTGCGCGTGGCTTCCACCCACCCGGGGGTGCAGCTCTATTCGGGCAATTTTCTGGACGGCGTCCAGGGCAAGCCGGGATCGGTTTACGGCAAGCACGCCGGTTTTTGCCTGGAGACGCAGCACCTGCCGGACAGCCCCAATCATCCCGAATTCCCTTCCAGCATATTTGGACCGGACCGCAAGTACCATGAACGCGCGGTGTTTTCTTTTGAGGTCTGAACCGGCGCTTACCACCGCGTCCGTGGCGGGCTTTTCTTTTTTTGTAGAAAGCCTTGCAAATGCTTTGTCCTGAATCTACTCTTATCAAGAGGTGTCTATGGCCAAGCGCAAACGGTTGTTCCTGAAAATATTCGCCGCCGAATTGGAGGATTGCCTCGAGGACGTCGAAGATCTGGCCCTCCTCTACGAACGACGCTATTCCCGGGATGAAGTGACCAAGTACGTCTTCAAAGAAAACGAAGCCCTGCTTTCCCGGGAGCTGTCGGGTCTACGCAAAGCCCTTGATTCCATCGATACGGTCCAACTGGACCGGTATCCTTCCGTGGAGGATCTTGCATCGGCGGTGGATGCCATGATACAAAAAGAGGTCAACGAATTTGAAGATCCTCAAGCCGTGTACGGAATCGCCAAGCGGAAATTGTTGAAGGTACTCCGTTACCTGGAAGAGACCTGAACCGCGTCCCCGCGGTCATACCATTGTCTACACAAGAGGAGCCTATGGACGTTCAACTGCAGGAATTGATCGATAAAATCAAGAAGGACGGTATCGAATCCGCTTCGGCCGAGGCTGCGCGGATCAAAGCGGAGGCCGAACAGGAAGCCAAGCGCCTGATCGAGAGCGCCCGCAAAGAAGCGGCCGGTTTGGCAGCCCAGGGCAAGGCCGACGCCGAACGTTCCGAAAAAGCCGGAATCGCCGCCATAGGCCAGGCTTCCCGCAATCTGGTGCTGGCCTTTCAGGGGGAAATTCAGAACCTGCTGGATGCCATCGTCCGTCGCGAAACCGTCGCCGCATACGGGGACGACGCGCTCAAAGCTGCGGTTCCCGACCTGGTGACCGCCTGGGCCGCCAAAGGCACGGATGCGATGGATGTGCTGCTGCCTCCCGAAACGCTCCGGCGCCTGGAGGATTTCTTCAAGGGGAAACTGGCGGCCGCGCTGAAACAGGGCGTGGAGCTCAAAGCGGACCGCAGCCTGGGCGCGGGATTCCGCATCGCCGGCAAAGATGGTTCGGCCTACTACGACTTTTCCGCCGACGCGGTGGCCGAATTGATGTCCGCCTATTTGAATCCCCGCCTGGCGGAAATACTCAAGTCTTCGGCCAAGGGGCAGTAGACCGTGGGCTCCTACTATTACCTGGTAGCCCAGCTTCCGGCGCTCAGCTACGGTGCGCCCGCGCCGCTGGGCGCCGGTGATTTCATCGAGCTGTGCCGAAACCTGATGGAGGATTCCGACAAGCCCCTGCTCCGGGAGTGCGCCCTGGACCCCGCCGGATCGGAACAGACCTCAGGCGATGAAGCCGCCTACGCCCGCTTGTCCGCTCCGACCCATTCGGCGTTGATCGACGGCTGGCGGGCGTGGGAGCGCGCCCTGCGGCTCAACCTGGCCCGCCTGCGGAGCCAAAGGTTGAAGCGCGATACCGCAGCGTTGACCGAGCCGCCGGTGGATCCGCTGGACGCGGCGACGGTAGCCAAGGCCGCGCTGACGATGGAATCCCCCCTGGAAGGGGAGCTGTACCTGGATCGCGCCCGTTGGGATGCCATCGAGTCTTTGCAGGGTTTTGATTACTTCGGCCGGGATACGGTCTATGCCTACTTGCTGAAGCTGCTTTTGTTGGAGCGCAGGGCCCAATTCAAAGCGGAAGAAGGTTTCTCGGAATACAAGGCGCTCTACGCTTCCATTATGGAAGCCGCCCCAACCAGCAATCCATCGGGAGAACCGAAATGACCGGAACAAAGGGAAAAGTCGTCGCCGTCAACGGCAACATGGTGGGTGTCCGTTTTGATGGTATCGTCTCCATGAACGAAGTCGGCTACGTCGTCATCGACGACAAGCGGCTGAAAAGCGAGGTTATCCGCATCCGCAGCGACGTCTGCCAGCTGCAGGTTTTTGAGATGACCAAGGGCATCGCCGTCGGCGACAGCGTCGAGTTTACCGGCGAAATGCTGGCGGTGGAAGTAGGCCCGGGCTTGCTCGGACAAGTATTCGACGGCTTGCAGAATCCGCTGCCCAAACTGGCCGAAGAAGCGGGCTATTTTTTGGAACGGGGTATCTACCTGGACGCCCTGCCCCTGGATTCCAGCTGGGAATTCACGCCGACCGTCAAAGTCGGCACCGTGGTCGAACGGGGGGATACGCTGGGCACCGTGCCGGAAGGCGCCTTTGTGCACCGCATCATGGTTCCCTTCAACCTGTACGGACGCTATACCGTCGCCTCGATCAAGGGCGCCGGTTCATTCCACGTGCATGACGCCGTAGCCGAACTGGATGACGAAAAGGGAAACCGCATCCCTGTGGCCATGTCTTTCCGCTGGCCGGTGAAGCGCGCTGTGGACTGCTACGCCGAGCGGCTCAAGCCGGTGGACCCCATGGTCACCCGGGTGCGCCTGATCGATACCTTCTTCCCCGTCGCCCGGGGAGGCACCTACTGCATTCCCGGTCCCTTCGGCGCCGGCAAGACGGTGCTGCAGCAGATCACCAGCCGGCACGCCGACGTGGACATCGTCATCATCGCCGCCTGCGGCGAGCGGGCCGGCGAAGTCGTGGAAACGCTCAAGGAATTCCCGGAACTGCTGGATCCCAAGACGGGCAAATCCCTGATGGAACGGACCATCATCATCTGCAATACCTCGTCCATGCCCGTCGCAGCCCGGGAAGCCTCGGTGTATACTGCGGTGACCCTGGCCGAGTACTACCGCCAGATGGGGCTGCACGTGCTGCTGCTGGCGGATTCCACCAGCCGCTGGGCGCAGGCCATGCGCGAAATGTCCGGCCGTCTGGAAGAGATCCCCGGCGAAGAAGCCTTTCCGGCCTACCTGGAATCGGTCATCGCCGGCTTCTACGAACGCGCCGGCATCGTCCGGCTCAAGGACGGCGGCACCGGTTCGGTGACCATCGGCGGCACGGTCAGTCCTGCGGGGGGCAACTTTGAGGAGCCCGTCACCCAGGCCACGCTGAAAGTGGTGGGCGCCTTCCACGGCCTGTCCCGGGAACGGTCGGACGCCCGCAAATACCCGGCCATTCACCCGTTGGATTCCTGGTCCAAGTACGGCGGCATCATCGACGACCAAAAGGTACGCTACGCCCACAAGTTCATGAGCCGGGGCAGCGAAGTAGAGCAGATGATGAAGGTCGTCGGCGAAGAAGGCACCAGCGTCGAAGATTTTATCGTCTATCTGAAGGGTACCTTCCTGGACGCGGTCTACTTTCAGCAGAACTCCTTTGACGCCGTCGACGCTGCGGTCAGTCCGGACCGGCAGAAGCACGTCTTCAATTTTATCCTGACCATCCTGGCTTCCCGCTTCAAGTTCAAGGAAAAGGAAGAAGCCCGGACCTGGTTCAACCGCCTCCGGCAGAAGTTTCTGGACTACAACGGCTCGGAATGGAAGGGTGAGCGGTTCGTCGCCCTGGAAAAGGAAATCACCGAAACCGTCGCCGAACGGTCGGCGGGGATCGACGCGGGCGCTGATAAGATACTGGTCTAGGACGGGGAGCTTGGCATGAAAAAGGTATACAGCAAGATAGAATCCATTACGGGCAACGTCATCGCCGTACGGGCGGAGGATATCCGCTACGGCGACCTGGCGGAAATCGATACCGTTTTCGGCACCTCCCTGGCGGAGGTCATCCGGCTGCAGGATGACCTGGTCTCCCTGCAGGTCTTTGCCGGCGGGCGTGGTATTTCCACCGGGGATACGGTGCGCTTCCTGGGACATCCGATGAAGATTTCCTATTCGGACAACCTGCTGGGCCGGGTTTTTACCGGTTCCGGCGATCCCCGGGACAAGGGTCCGGCGCTGAAAGAAAACCTGATCCCCATCGGGGGGCCGTCGGTCAATCCTTCCAAGCGCATCATCCCGCGCCGCATGATCCGGACGGGCATCCCCATGATCGACCTGTTCAATACGTTGGTGGTTTCCCAGAAGCTGCCCATTTTCTCCGTCTCCGGGGAGCCGTACAACGAGCTGTTGGCCCGCATCGCCATGCAGGCCGAGGTCGACATCATCGTGCTGGGCGGCATGGGGCTCAAGTATGATGATTACCTGTACTTCAAGGATACCCTGGAAGAAGGCGGCGCCCTGTCCCGGACGGTAATGTTCGTGCATACCGCCTCGGACCCGGTGGTCGAGTGCCTCATGGTGCCGGACATCGCGCTGGCGGTGGCCGAAAAATTCGCCCTGGACGGCAAGGACGTGCTGGTGCTGCTGACGGACATGACCAACTTTTCCGATTCCATGAAGGAAATCGCCATCACCCAGGAGCAGGTGCCTTCCAACCGCGGCTATCCCGGCGACCTGTACAGCCAGCTGGCGGCGCGCTACGAGAAGGCCGTCGACTTTGATACTTCCGGTTCCATCACCATCCTGGGCGTGACCACCATGCCCGGGGACGACGTGACCCACCCGGTACCGGACAATACGGGGTACATCACCGAGGGCCAGTACTATCTGAAGAACGGACGGATCGAACCCTTCGGGTCCCTGTCCCGGCTCAAGCAGCAGGTAAACGGCAAGACCCGGGCCGACCACCGGGCGCTCATGGACGGCATGATCAAGCTCTACGCGGCCTACAAGGACACCCTTGAAAAGAAAGCCATGGGTTTCATGATGTCCGACTGGGACGGAAAGCTGCTTAAATACGGCGCTCAGTTTGAAAAGGGAATGATGGACCTTTCGGTCAACATTCCCCTGGAGCAGGCGCTTGATCTGGGCTGGGAAATCATGGCCGACTGTTTCAATCCCGAAGAGACGGGCTTGCGCACCGAACTGATCGAGAAATTCTGGCCCAAGAAAGCGTAGGGCTGGGGGTCGTATGGCTAAGATCAAGCTGACCAAGAACGAGCTCAAGAAGCAGAAGGATGAGCTGAAGATGTATCAGCGCTACCTGCCGACGCTGATGCTCAAAAAGCAGCAGCTCCAGACGGAGATCCGCATCACCGAAACCAGGGTGCGGGAGCTCAGGGAAGAAAAAGAACGGATCGACGAATCCTTCAAGGCCTGGATCGCCGTGTTCGGCGAAACCGGCGTCTTTACGCCGGATATTCTCACCGTAACGGAGTTGCGCACCGTGGAAGGCAATATCGCCGGCGTCGAGATCCCCGTATTCAAAGGCGCGGATTTTGCCGTCCGGAGCTATGACTTGGCCCGTACGCCCCTGTGGCTGGATACGGCGGTCGACCGGATGCGGCAAGTTTTACTCCTGGATCTGGAAGCCCGAATTCTGGAAGAACAGCGCCGCCGCCTGGAAAAGGAACTGCGCACCACGACCCAGCGGGTCAACCTGTTTGAGAAGGTCAAGATTCCCGAAGCCAAAATCAATATAAAGAAGATCCGTGTCTATCTGGGGGATCAGCAGACTGCGGCGGTGGTGCGCGGCAAGATCGCCAAACGTGGCATGGAGAGGGCCGTCTAATGATAGCACCCATGAAAAAGGTTTCCCTGGTAGTCATGGATCGCGAGCGGGACGCCGCCCTGGAGCGGCTCCGCTCTCTGGGCGTGGTTCACCTGGAACGGCGCGCGGTGGGTTCGGATACCTTGAGCCGGTTGCTGGAAAAAAAATCTCGGGCCGAGACGGCTATCGGCATCCTGCGCAACTACGCCGGCGCGGCACCCCGCGCTGAGAGCTCCCCGGCGGTACCTGCGGATGCTTTGGTGGATACGGTCCTGGGCTTGATGGAAAAACGCAAAGCCGAGCAGGAAGCGCTGACCGCCGATTTGAAGGAATTAGCCCGCATCGCGCCCTGGGGGGACTTTGATCCCCGGGAACTTGCCCTGCTGGCCGCATCCGGCATGGTGCTGGTTCCCTATGAGTTATCCTTAAAAAGCTATGCCGACGTGGGGGATACGGCGCGGCTATTGGTCCTTCGGGCGGATCGGAACCTGGTCCGCTGTCTGGCCGTCGGCGCGCCCTTGCCCGCCGAAGCGCCCTTTGTATTGCCCCTGCAATCCCTGTCCGCCTTGCAAGCCGCCATCGAAGCCCGCCGGCAGAAAAGCGCCGGAATTGAACAGTCCCTGGCTCAATTGGCCGGGCAAAGCACCGATCTAGAAGCAGAGTTGACCCGGGTTCAAGAGGCTATAGAATTCGAGATCGCCCGCTGCGCGATGGAAGTAACCGCCGACAGCCCCGAGGGTTTGGCCGTTTCCTGGCTATCGGGCTTTGTGCCCGCCGCCGAAGCGGGGGTACTCAAGCGCGCCGCCGCCGACTCAGGCTGGGCTTTGATCGTGGATGATCCGGCCGAAGGGGACAGTCCGCCGACGCTGGTCAGGAACAATCCATTCGTTCGGTTGGTGCAGCCCGTCTTCAGCCTGCTGGGCACCGTGCCGGGGTATCGGGAATATGACATCAGCCTGTCTTTTTTGCTCTTTTTTACCCTGTTTTTTGCCATGATTTTCGGCGATGCGGGTTATGGCGCCCTGCTATTGGCCATGGCCGTCTTTTTCGGCCTCAAATCCCGCATCAAGCAGGGCAAGATTCCCGACGGCGCGCTGTTGATCGGCTTGTTGTCCGCCGCTACCGTCGTATGGGGCGCCATGACCGGTACGTGGTTTGCCCTGCCGGTGGATTCTTTGCCCGGCTTTATGCAGGCCCTCATCCTGCCGCCTTTCTTCCCGGACCCGAATCTGCCTCCCAATGAAGCCACCAAAGTGGTACAGCAGAATATCAAGCATCTGTGCTTTATTATCGGCGCCGGCCAGTTGTCGCTGGCGCATCTGAAAAACATCAAAAAGGCTTTCCCGTCCCTGACCGCCATTGCCCAGGTCGGCTGGCTCTCGATGGTGATCGGCCTTTATTTCCTGGTGCTCAATCTGGTGCTGGACAAGACGGCTTTTCCCGTGCCCGGATACGCCCTGTGGATGATCGTCGGCGGAATCGCTACCTACTTTGTGTTTACCGAACAGAAGGGCGGCAATTTCTTTAAAAACATCTTCAAGGGTTTGGCCAATTTTCTGCCGACGTTTCTTTCCGCGGTGTCCAGTTTTTCGGATATCATCAGCTATATCCGTTTGTTCGCCGTCGGACTGGCGGGCTACGCCATCGCGGAAAGCTTCAACGGCATGGCCGGCGCCTTGCCCTCCGGGTTGGTGCGCGTCAGCGCCGGTCTGCTTATTTTGGTATTCGGCCACGGTCTCAATCTGGCCATGAGTTCCTTGTCCGTGGTGGTGCACGGGATACGGCTCAATATGTTGGAATACTCCGGACACCTCGGCATGGAGTGGTCCGGTGTTGGATATGCGCCTTTCGCGCTGAAGAAAAAGCGCGACGTTTAACCGTCCAAAGGAGAATTACATGGATATCGGAATGATCG
The DNA here is from genome assembly GCA_020719845.1 of Treponema denticola. Taxonomy (GTDB): domain Bacteria; phylum Spirochaetota; class Spirochaetia; order Treponematales; family Breznakiellaceae; genus DYPP01. The sequence continues at coordinate 53,136 of DYPP01000001.1, forward strand.
GAGTCGCCGCCAGCCTGGGTCTTTCAGCTCTTGGTTCGTCCATCGGCGCGGGAATTGCCGGCATGGCGGCTATCGGTGCCTGGAAGAAATGTTTTCTGCAGAACAAGCCGGTACCCTTCCTGCTGGTGGCGTTCGCCGGCGCCCCGCTGACCCAGACCATTTACGGCTTTATCCTGATGAACGCCATCAGGTCCGGCGGTCTGGACGGGGTCGGGAAACTGGCGGTCGGCGTGCTGTCCGGTTTGGCTATCGGCGCTTCGGCTCTGTACCAGGGCAAAGCCGCCGCCTACTCTTCCGACGCTTTCGGAGAGACCGGCCAGGGTTTCGGCAACTACATCATGGTCGTCGGCTTGATCGAAACCGTCGCCCTGTTCGTCATGGTTTTCTCCCTCGGCCTTGTCGGCTGATCGGTCGTTTTCCGCGTTGACCACGGAGACACGGAAGACGGCAGCCCTTTTTCCGTGTCCGGGTGGTTGTTGCCATGGGTAAAAACAAAACTACCCGGGTTATTAAGATCGGGGGATTTGACCATCTGGATTCGGTACTCGTCGGCGGATCGTACCCGGTTTCGTTGCAGACCATGTGGAAGGATCGGCTGGAGTCGGCGGATCTGGCCGGCGCCGGGGGACAGGTCATCGTCAAAAGAATCGAACACCTGGGCGCCCTGGGTTGCGGAATTCTTCGTTTTGCGGTGCCCGATCTGGGCGCCGCCGAAGCGTTGGGAGAACTGGCGCGCCGGGTCTCCCTGCCGTTGGTGGCGGACATCCACTTTGATTATAGAATCGCGCTGCGCTGCCTGGATTTTCCGCTGGCCAAGATACGCATCAACCCGGGAAATATCGGCTCTGCAGACCGGGTGCGCGCCGTAGTGGACAAAGCTTCCGAAAAAAATATACCCATCCGCATCGGTGTAAACGCGGGCAGTCTGCCCCAGGATTTACGCGCCGCCGTGGATGAAGGCGCGACCACGCGGGCCCAGGCGCTGGTTGACGCGGCGGAGCGGGAACTGGCGGTGTTCGATCAACTGGGGTTCAAGAACGTGTTGCTGTCCATGAAGGCGTCTTCCATCGCGGACACCCTCGCCGCCAACCGGATCCTAGCCGCCCGGTCGGACGTGCCCCTGCACCTGGGCGTAACCGAAGCGGGTCCGCTCATTCCCGGCATCGTGCGCAACGCGGTGGCCCTGCACACCCTGCTGGTCGAAGGAATCGGCGCTACCCTGCGGGTGTCCCTGTCGGATACGATGGAGAACGAAGTGCTGGCGGGCCGGGAAATTCTGGGCGCCGTGGCGGATTCCACCGAATCCGACGGCAAGGGCCGGGGGGTCAACATCGTCTCTTGTCCGCGGTGTGGCCGCAATTCCTTTGACACCCACGCTTTTACCGAGCGCTGGCAGACCGTCCTGTATTCCCTGAAAAAAGACGTCACCGTGGCCGTGATGGGCTGTCCGGTGAATGGACCGGGAGAAGCCCGGCACGCCGATCTGGGCATTACCGGAGCGGGTGAAAAGGTGTTGATTTTCAGGCAGGGAAAGATGGTCCGCACCGTAGCCGCCGTCGACGCCGATGCGGCCTTCCGCGAGGAGCTGGACAAGCTGTGAAACCGTTGCGGATGATCCGTATTTTAATTTTGGCCGCTTGGGTAGCGGGCGCCATCGTTCCGGCGGTCGCGCAGACCGCGGTTTTTCCGTATTGGCTGACCCTGGAACAGGGTAAACGGTATTTTAGGGAAGGGGAGTACGGCAAAGCGCTGTTGACCTTTGAAGACGCCAAACGTCAACGTAAAGCCAAGTTTGAAGATCTGGAAAACTCCTTGATTTATTTATTGTCCATCGATGACGTGCGTAAACTGGACGATTCTTTGCCGGCCATCGAGGAATACATTGCGGAAAATAAAAAAACCGAAGCCCAACGGGCCTTGGATGAACTTTATCTTCGGGTGCCCCGGAACGCGCTTAAAAATTCCGGCCTGGAAGCGCTCCGGGTGTTGGGTACGCTCAAGGCGTATCCGGAAGCGGATTACTGGATTGGCGAAAGCTACCGGCTGGAGGGTGAATACGGGATTGCCCTCAAACAGTACTCGTCGGCGTATGATCAACGCGCCTTGCTGGATACGCCGGAGTTTGCCGTAGAAATCCTGTACCGGATGGCGGATATCCACTACCAGCAGCAGGAATACCAAAAGATGGAAGCAATCCTGTCCGAGCTGCTTTCCCGGGACCGTCTATGGTCGGATGAGTCGGAGAGTTTTCTGCGCAAGTCGATGGACCGCACGCTGGCGCAGCAGGGGCTGGACCGATTCCTTTTGCTGTACCGCTACGAGTACGCGCTGTCTGAACGGGCCCACCGGCGGCTCGGTTTTTACTACTACGCCACCGGACGGCACCCAAAAGCGCGGGAACACCTGGTTTTTGCGTTTTTGGTCCAGGTCACCACCCTGATCAATGAACTCAAAAGGCTGGATTTTGACTTTGCGTTTACCGGCTACCGGGCTCTGTTGGACGCTGCGGGGGAACGGGCCCTGTTGCGCGAATACCTGCGGACCACCGATGCCTACCGCACGGCGTATTATCTGGGCGCGGCGCTGTTCGCCACGGGCGAACGGAGCACCGCAGTGGAGCTATGGAAATCCCTGTCGTCCCAAACCATGGCGGGAGAGTGGCGGGATCGGGCCCGACGACAGTTGACCAATCCCGTCATTGAACCGATCGTGGAAAATCCCTGACCAAGAAGGATGTCTATGAAAAGATTTTTGCTTGTCTGGATGGTGTTGTTCGCCGGTATCCCGGCGTTTGCGGATCATCCCGCCGGAATGGGTCTCGGAGCCGTAGTAGGCAGCGGCTATGGGGACAACGGCGTCGGGGGAACCCTGGGCGTCAGCCTTAAATTGCCCGGTTTGCCCATCTATTGGGCGGCGGGAATGAAGCTCAGCGACGATTCATTCAGTGTGGATGCGACCGGGGATTGGTACTTGATCGACGCGGACCTGTACGCGGAAAAAGGCTTCAACCTGGACTGGTTTTTGGGCGCGGGAGCGTATGCTACGCTGGGGATGCAAAAAGACGAAACCCTGTTTTCCCTGGGAGCCCGCCTGCCGGTCGGGCTCTCCTGGCATGCCTCAAAAAAGGTGGAAGTTTTTCTGGATCTGGCGCCGTCGGTCGGTTTTACCACCGAACCGCGGTTCCCGGCCTGGGGGGTGACCGCCGAGTTGGGGTTCAGAGTTTGGATGGATAGGTAGCATGGAGATCAATATGAATAAAGTTGTCTTGAAAGCCCAGGATCTGGATGGGTACTTGACGGAAGCGGACAAGGCCAACATCAGCCGGATGGATGCCTTATACCGACAAGTCATGCTGTCCTTCAGCATCCTTACCAGTACAACTTCCGTGACCGAGCGGCGCAAGGAAGAGCAGAGCCTGATCGATCTGTACAACGAGATGGGCCGGGCGATGCAGGACATCTGCAAAGACGAACCCAGCATCCACGTGTATTCGTTTCTGACTCCCCAGGAAAGCCACCCCGAAGCTTCCCGGTTGATCGCCAAACTGCGGGATGTACGCACCGGCGGTCAGGAGTTCATCTATTATATCCAGCGGGCCTATGAAATGTTGTTCAAGCTGGCTTACGCCGGCGCCCAGGCTTCAAGCAAAAACTATCTCATCGTAAAAACACCCGTCACCGCGCCGATTCAGAATTACGCGGTACACAAAATTCCCAATATCGACGATAAAATTGAGAATACCGTCCTGTGCGTCATGCTGCGGGGCGCCCTGCTGCCGTCCATGATCGTATCCAAAGAGATTCAGGAATATTCTTCCCATGGCTACGTGACGCCCTTTGCGCTGTTCAAAATTAAGCGGGACGATACCAAGCACGAACATGACATGGAATATATCCTTGACCTGGAAAAATCCTACTTCAATCCGGATCAACTAAACGACAAGGACCTGGTTTTTGCCGATCCCATGAATGCCACCGGCGGCAGCCTGGTGACGGTGGTAAAGTATATTCTTGAACAGGGCGTCAAACCCCGTTCGGTGCAGTTCTTCAACGTCATTTCGGCGCTCAAAGGCGCGCTGCGGGTGGTGCGCGCCCTGGACAACTGCAAGGTATATACCTTGTGGATGGATCCGGTCCTCAATGAGTCCGCGTATATCCTGCCCGGCCTGGGCGACGCCGGGGATCGGATCAACGGCAAAGACGGGGATGACCATCCCCGGAACATCATGCAGCTGATAGCCGATTACGGCTCGAACATCGCCAACCTGTATCGGGCGCAGCTGCGGGAGATTGAGGATACCGTCCTCGGTGCCTGAATATGCGTCCGGGAACAATAGCCATCGGTTTGGCTGCTGGGTTAGCCTTCCTGGCGGTTTCGTGCGCGTCGACAAAAGACGTCGGATCCGCTGAGGAATATTATAGTCTGGGCATCGCCTATCTGGACATGGAGAAGTACGAAGAAGCCAAAAGGTGGTTGACCAAAGCTGCGGCTTCGGAGACTACCCGGCGGGCCGCCCAGTATAACCTGGGACGGATAGCGTATGAAACCGGCGCCTTCGGCGAATCGGCGGCGATGTTTGAACGACTCCTGCAGGAAGACCCGGACAATATCGTCCTGCTCAAAGCCGCCGCCTACGCCCGCTTAAAGACCGCTGATCTACAGGTGGCGGAAAAATGGTACCGCCGGGTGGTGGAATTGGCGCCGGACGGTACCGACGCGGCTTATAACTTTGCTTTGGTGCTGTTTGCGCTGCAGCACTATACCGAAGCCGAAGCGGTCCTGAGCGTTCAAACCGCCGCCGGGGATCAGAATGACCGGGCGGCGCTGCTGCTGCTGGCCCGGACGCAGAAGGCTTTGGGCAAGGTCGAAGCCATCGACCAGTACGAAAAATGGCTTTTGGATGGTACGGAAGCCAAGGTTCTGGCCGAGTACGCCGAAGCCCTGGAGGCGGCTTCCTACTACGCCCGGGCGCTGGAAACGTACCGCCAGATACAAGCCCCCGCGGGTCAGGATGCCGGCGGGCCGGATGCCGCCGAATTGCATTTTCGGATCGCTAGGCTCCTGTTGATAGCCGGGTCCGAAGGCGATCAGGGGATTCAGGAACTTACCCAGGCGGTGGAAGCGGGTTTCAAGGATACGGATTTGCTGGCCGAACTGACCCGGGACCAGCGCATTCCGGAAGAGCGGCGAAGTGAAATACAATCGATGATCGACGCCCTGGCCGCGTCGACCGGCGCGGCGGCAGCGGCAGAATAAAAAAAGCGGGTGTCCGCTGACGGACCCCCGCTGGGAATCGACTCTACATTCCGTTAAAAATGAATTCTGGTCTCGAAGGTGATCGTCGGTTCGACCTTGGGTACGAAGATGTCCGCCGCCGGATCCACCGCCACTACTTCTCCGTCTTCGTTGCGTACCGCTGCGCTGGACAGCACCACGGCAAAGTCCACCGTGTCGGCGATGGGCAACACCAGCTCGCCCTTGAACACCGCCTCCGCGTCGAACAGATCGTTGCCCTCGGCCAGGGCGTAGGCAAAGCCTGTACGCTCGTAGCTGATGGAACCGGAAATATCGTACAGCGGGATCAAGCCCTTTTTGAGCACCAGCCGGGCCAGGAGATAGTCGTTCTGGGAAACTTCTGTCCAGTCGACGTTGCCTTCGGGGCTCCAGGGCATCATGTAGCCTGCGGTAAGGGCGATCTTATCCTTGAATACCGAAAAACCCGCTTCGCCGTAGATGCCGTTGACCGTGTAGTAGTCCGTACTGGCGGGGTCCAGCAGCAGGGCGGCGAACTCCTGGGCGTATTGCGTCCGGTTGCGTTCGTAGGAAGCGTCGAAGAAGGTCGGCCGGTAGGCGCCGCGGTAGTGGCGGAACTCAAGACGCCAGTCGATGAGGATCATGCGCCCCATGAAGCCGGACACAAAGCCGTAGTTGCGTAGGGCATCGAGTCCCGTTCCCCGGTCGGAGTCGTAGACCGTGTCGGTCTGCAAGCCCGCCGGAATCCCGGCGAACTCGGTGTTGGTGTAGGGAATAACCGCCGCCAGGTCCGCGTAGGCCCGCAGATTGAGCCAGTCGAATTTGAGCAAGGGCAGATCGATATCCACGCCGCTTCCGATCAGGTAAGGATCACCGATGGCGTCCCGTTCCGCCTGGGTGGCCAGATCGGCCGCCGGATTGATGTCCGCGATGGCGGTGACGCCGAAAATATGCAGCATCTTGAGCCGGCCGCCGAATACTTCCGGGTTGCCGAGGTCGTTGACCACCGCCTCCGCACCCCAGGCGCCGGTGTCGATGCCCGTATTGATGCCCACCCGGCGCATCGCAGGGAAGTCGGAGTCGTTGGCAAAATTGCGCATCAAAATGCCGTGGCCGATGCTCATGTTGGAAAGATTGCCCACCTTGATGTAGAACGGATCGATCAAAGGTTCGCCGTATTCCATAAACCTGATTTTAAGGGCCAGATCCTGGGCCGCGTCCTGGGCGGCGGCTAGAGGATCATCGGTCCAATCCCCGCCTCCGAAAGACCATTCGTCGTTCCCCGCCGGCCGGTACCAGGTTCCGGGATCGAACAGATTGGAGGTGTAGATGATGGGTAAGTATAATCCCATCCGCAGCTTGCCCACGGAGAAGGTGGGCTGGATAATTGCCTTGGAATAGGTGTTTTCATTGATGACCACCGAACCGATCTCAAATCCCAGCATGTCGCCCAGCCAGGACATGAGCTTGGAGTCCGCCGCGCCGGAGGATGGTTCGGATGATGCGCCTTGGTCCGCCACGGGAACAACCGCTGCCGACGCCGTATCTTCGGTCGTCGCCTCCCCATCTTTTTCTTCCGAAACCGGTTCTTCCGTATCCGTCGGCGCTTCATCTTGCGCTACCGCCTCCGGATCAAGTCCTTTAAATTCCAGATCCGCGAATTCGCCGGCCAGTTGGTCCGCCTGCATGGCCAAGGCGCTGAAGGACGCCCCGAAAACGTCGGCAAATTGCCCCGCGCCCACCATGATGGATTCAAAACCGCCGTCGGGCAAAGCGCGGGAGAATTCCACCGAGCCGCGTTTGACGAAGACCGCGTCCTTGACGCCTTCCACGACGGACAGCGAAAAGTCGGTGCCTCTGACGCCGCAGACTGCGGTGGGCGTGCGAATGCGGTACTTGTTGCCCGCAGCGGTGCGCGCCGCTACGGTGCGGATTTTGCCGCCCAGCAAGGCAAACTCATTGGTATCCGATCCGGCTCCGGGCGCAGCGGCCAGATTTTCAAGTTTGAAGATCGTATTGACCGCCACCTTGATGATGCTGCCGTTCGGAACCAGCTTGATCTCGGCGCTGGACAAACCCGTCTTCAGGGTATCGCCGGCCAGGATCTCGTCGCCGATAAAGGCTTGCCGGGATTGTCCGGCGGCATCCGTGATTTCCAGGGCGTATTCGTCGTCCGCAAAGGCGATCTGGGCGCTGGGCGCCGTTTGAGACCAGGCCAGGGCGGGCAGGATGATCAACAGCAAGGTCAAAAAATTGGCATGCGTACGCATCGCGTTCCTCCTGATCAGAAGCGGACCGAGCTCATGAGGCTCGAGCTGACGATATAATCTTCCGTGGCGGGGTCGTAGCGGAGATTATACAAAAGGGAGATGACCGCGGGGCCGGTCTTGTAATTGAACTGCGCGCCGATGGCGGCGTTTTCCGGGCTGACCAGGTCTTCCCAGAAGCTGCCGGTGCCCACCGGATCGTCGGCGCCCAGAAAGTATTTCTCATAGATGCCGTTGAACGAGAAGCCCGCCAGCAATCCTTCCGCCAGGGTGAACGTGCCGCGGAGGTGCGGGTAATCGGTGATCGCCGCGGTCACCGGATCCGCCGGTTTGGCTTTGAAGGGACCGTCCAGGGAAAGCTGGAAGGCCACGGCGTCGGCGAGTACGGAAAATCCCAGGCTGGCCAGCCAGCCGGCGTAGGCGTCCCCGGAAGCGTCCTCGGCGACGGCTTCGTATTTCTGGATCCGGAAAAGATCGTAGGCGCCGTCAAAATAGGTAGGAATGAAGTCGGGTCCCAATAACCGGAGCTGGGCGCCGTAGAGGATAAAACTGAAGAAACGTCCGCCCACGCCGGCCATGGATCCCCAGCGTCCGCCGGGCTGGAAAGCCAGGTCGGAAAAAGCCGCCAGCGAAATCAGGGGACTGTTCAATATCGGCAGTTTGACGTCCGTGCCGTACATGGTGACCGGGTCGTCGCTGCCGTCGGGGCTGACGTAATCGTCGGCGGCGTAGCGGAGCGGATCCAGGTCGGAAGCGACGGTCAGACCGACCTGCAGGTGCTTCAGGAGCTGATTTTGGTTGTCCGACAAGGGTCGGGCGTAAATACGGCTGCCGACGACGTCGAAGTTGGCCAGGTTGCCCGCGAAGGTTTCTACGCCGACGTAGGGAAAGTCAAAGAGCGCCCCGTCCAGGTCGAAGGCGGCGCCGAAAATGCGCGTCTCCGGAAGAAACAGGGTGTTGGCGTAGTAGCCCATGATGAACCCGTTGCCCAGCGTCCCGTCTTCGAAGGATCCGAGTTTTACAAAGAGGGGATCGCCTTTCTGTCCGTAGCGGATATAGGCGATTTTGGGAAGATATAATTCCAAAAACGTCTTGTCCGCTTCCGAAGGAATCCAGTCGGGTTCATAGAATTCGATGTCGTTGCCCGAATTTCCCGGGCGCAGATTGAAATGCACCGTGAGGTCGATGCCGACGCCGATTTTACCGAAGGAGACGTCCGGTTTGAGCGCCAGCTTCTGGTAGGTAGCCTGGTTGGCCTCGTCGATGGGCTCCGACGGATCGATGGGCAGGGTTTCGGTTCCGAGTCCCAGTTCAAAACCGAATCCGAAGGCTGCCGTCTGGCCGGCATCCTGGGCGAACCCGGGAACGGAAAGCACCGCCGCGCACAGCACCGCAACCATAGAAATTTTTGTAGACATGGGCAATCCTCCGTTGCTTTTCAGTATACTACAAATCGTCCCAAAACTCAGCAGTTACCGGGGAATAAAAACGTATCAACGGCTATGCTGGCGGAAATCCCGGGACAGATCGCGTTTTACGTCCCGTTCCCGGATATCCGCCCGTTTGTCATATTCTTTTTTCCCCTTGCACAGACCCAGTTCGATCTTGACCCGGCCCTTCTTGAAATAGAAGGAAAGCGGAATCAGGGTAAACCCCTTCTCTTCCACCTTGCGGGCGATGCGCCTGATTTCATCCTTGTGCAGCAATAAACGCTTTTTTCGATCCGGGTCATGGTTGAAAACCGATGAAAAAGGGTTTTCGGCGATCTTCAGGGAACGAAGCCAGACCTCGCCGGCGACAACTTCCGCCCAGGCGTCGGGGAAGGATATTTTAGCGTCCCGAAAAGACTTGATTTCCGTCCCCTGCAGTTCGATGCCGCATTCGTAGGTATCGTCCACTGCGTAATCGTGCCGCGCTTTGCGGTTGACGGCGATGATCTTGACCGCTTCGCTCACGGCAGTGCCCGTTTTGGCGCCAGAACCGGCCGGAAACCGACGAAGGGGGAGCAGGATTTCGGCGGCAACGACGCCCGAGTCTGGGGCGTGACCGTACCGGCCGGATTGGCCCAGGAGCCGCCGCGCACCGGCCGTTCCGGGGAAGAGACGGCCTTGACCGCCTGCGGATCCGCAGGAAGGAAAGCCAGCGGGGCGTAGGGTTCGGCGCACCATTCCCACAGCCCCCCCGCCGGCGTCGCGTCGATCATGGCTGCCCGCTGCCATTCCGCTTCCGTGGGCAAGCGCACTTCATGGTTGGACCAGGCGGGCGGCAGTTTCGCGGACTGCCAACGACAGTACGCCTCGGCGGCGTACCAGGATACGCCGGGAACCGCAGGTACGGGGTACTGGGCATTTTCAACGGATAAAAGGTATTCCGAATCCACCACCCCTTGCCGGATCAGGGCGTCCTTGTTGGCAAGCGACCATTCGGGTTGTTCGGCGACGAATGCCTGCCAGTCGTTCTCCGTCGTTTCCGCGTCGGCGATCCGGAAGGCCCCCGTGGTTTGGACCAAGGGATAGCTACCCTCGAGGATGACTTTTCCCGCCGGGATTTCCCGGTAGGTGCGGTTGCCTACCCGTACGCCGTCCGGCAGCGCGGGGTAGACGGACGCCGCCGCGGACGCCTGGTCCCGGATGGCACGGGCAATTTTTTGTTCCCCGGCGAACCAGGCGGAAGCCGAGACCCGCGCGGCGGCTTCCTTGTCCAGGTGCGCCGCCAGCCAGGCCGCAGCGCCGGGGGTCGACGCCAGGTAGTCGACGACGTTTTTGGCGGAACGGAGCACGGTGACCGGGGAGGGCGCCTGCCCGGCGGCGTCGACGGTAAAACGGGCCCGCGTCAGGTCCCGCAGCGCCGTACCCGAAGTCGCAAATCGCGCCGCGGCCCGCAAGACCGCGTCCATGGCGGCGGCGGCGTCCGCGTCTTTTGCGGCGCCGGCCCCCCGGTACGCGGCTTCGGAGATCACCAGGGGTACCTGGTAGGTTTCGGAAGGGGATCCCGAAAAAGACCAGCGGGCGTAATCGGCGGCACCCAGGGTCAAAACGCCGACGGGGTCGGCGGTGGGCAAGCGGCCCTCGATCTTCAGCCGCCGCGGCACCAGGGCGGATCCGAACAGACGGCCGGGAACGCTCTGCCTGACCGAGAATTCAGAAAAGCCCGGAAGCACCATGACCACATCATGGTCGCCTGAGGCGACGAAGACGGTGCAGGGAGTGGTTCCCCGGTAGGTATCGTCTACCCTGACGGCGGCTCCCTCGGGCTGGCTGGTAAAGGTTACCCGGCTGCCGGGCCGGGTCAGGCCGGGATATAAAAGGATAAAAAAAAGAATCGCCGTCAGCAACGCCGCGTACAGTACGGACAGGTAAATCCCGGGACGCAGGCCCAGAAGGGGCTTCAGCGAGACCCTGTCTTCCGGAAAAAAAGCGGCTTTATCTTTCTTGCTACCGAACATGGCCGCATTATAGGAGGGGGTTCCATCCCTTGTCAACGACAGGCCTTCATGGTAGGTTTTGCGCCATGACAGGCAACAGGGACTTCTTTGACCAACTCCAGGCGGCAACGGAACAAATTTTAACCCGCCGTCGGCGCAACCACCGCATCAAGCGGGAAAGACAGAAAGCCAAGAATCCCATCATCGACTGGATTGAAGCCTTTGTCTGGGCCGCCGGCGTCGTGCTGCTCATCAACCAATACCTCTTTCAGGCCTACCAGATCCCCTCGGGATCGATGATCGATACCTTGCTGATCGGGGACCGCATCTTCGTCAACAAGCTGGTCTACGGCCCGGAGCTGGTACCCGGTCTGGCCAAGCTTCCCAGCCCGTTCAAACCCCAACGCAATCAGATCATCATCTTCGAGAATCCGTCCTATATTTCCCGGGGGCCGGTTTTTGACGTCGCCCAGCGGGTCCTGTACATGCTGACCCTCTCGATGGTGGACATCGACCGGGACGAAAACGGATCGCCCAAAGCCCATTTTCTGATCAAGCGGGCCGTCGGCATGAGCGGGGACCGTTTGACGATGGACAGGGGCGAGATGAAGATCCTCTTCCCCGGGGAGACGCGCTGGACGCCGGAGCGCGAATTCATCCGCCGGAGCGGCCTGGATCATCCGGTCAACCGTTTGATGGCCGCCGCGGATTATCCGCTGCTGGAATCCGCCGGCAAGGCGGCGGCGTTCATGGATCTGGGGCTGGAGCCGCCGGCGCGCCTGTCCGAACCCATGGCATCCGTCGCGGAACTGCGCTATCCGGATTACATCGCCCATGAATATTCCCGATTGGAGCTGCTCCGGGCCGCCCAGCCCCAGGATCAGCGCTACAGCGCCTTGTTGTCCCGCTACTCTATGGGTTGGTACGTTCCGTCGGGACGCATTCTCCCCCTGGGGGACAATCGGGACAATTCCCGGGACGGACGTTATTTCGGTCCCGTCAGGCTGTCCAAGGTCCTCGGCCAGGGCATGGTGAAATACTGGCCCTTGGGGCGTCTTGGTCCGATCCGTTGAGGAGGCGCGGGGGTGTTCAATAAATGGCGGAAGTACTCGTACTCGGCGCAAAAACATCAACGGCATCGCCTGACCTACGTTTTGATCTGGACGCTCTCGGTTTTCGGCGCCTACGCGCTGGTGTCGAATTTTATGCTGACCACCGTCGTGCTGCGGAACGAGACGATGCGTCCGGGGCTGGCCGCCGGGGATCGGTTCATCCTCAATCCATTCGGTTTTCATTGGGCTTTCCATTCGCTCATGGGAGGTGACGACCGGCATGGGTTGCCGTTCAAAAGGGGCGCCCTGGTGCTGGTGAACACCGCCGATCCAGCGCGGAAGACGAATACCGTCGTGGGCGCGGCGGCTTCGTTGCTCCGCTTTTTTACCCTTCAGCAGATCGAGTTTTTTGGGCAAGACGCCCGGCTGTACCTGAAGCGGGTGATCGGTCTGCCGGGGGACGAGATTTCGATGACCGATTATGTGCTCAAAATAAAAAGCAGGGATGATCCTTACGCGCTGACCGAATTTGAGGTGGCGGCGAGACCCTATGACGTACTGATTCCGCAGATCCCCGTCCTCTGGGATGGATCGCTCCCCTTTTCCGGCACCATGCCGCCGCGGATACTGGCCGCAGATGAATGCTTCGTTGTTTCCGATGACCGGTCCGTCACCAGCGATTCCCGTACCTGGGGGCCCGTAACGATACGGTCGATCGTCGGAAAATGCCTGTTCCGGTACTGGCCGATCAGCCGTATCGGCGTTCCATGACCGCGTCGCTGTACTTCCACGTCCCTTTCTGTGCCGGCGCCTGCGACTACTGCGATTTTTATTCCCTGATTTCCGCTACGAACGATACCCGGTTGGACCGGTACGTGGACCGCCTGCTGGACGACACGGCCGATGCCCTGCGGCGGTACGGGGTGGAAACCGTACCTTCGGTTTTCATCGGCGGCGGCACCCCGTCGCTGCTCGGCGCGGCCCGCCTTGAACGCCTTTTGACGGGGCTTGCGCGCCTACTGCCGAATCAAGCCGCCGAGATCAGCCTGGAAGCCAATCCCGAATCGGTGGATGAGTCCCTGCTGCAGGCCTGCCTGGACGGCGGCGTGACGCGCCTCAGTCTCGGAATCCAGAGCCTGGACCAACGCAGCCGCCGCGCCGTCGGCCGCATCGGGACTGTGGACCACGCCCTGCGGGCTCTGGCCCTGGCGGCGGCGGCCTATCCTGCAGGGCTATCCGTCGACCTGATGTCGGGTCTGCCCTTTCAGGGCCTCCGGTCGCTCCGGTCGGATATCGAAAAAGCGGTCCTGACGGGAGCCGGCCACGTTTCGCTCTACGCGCTGACCCTGGAAGCGGGTACGCCGCTGGCTGAACGGGCGCGGCGGGGCTTGGCGAACCTGCCGCCGCCGGGCACCGCCGACGACCTCTGGATTGCCGGACGCGACGCGCTTAAGGCTGCGGGATTCGAACACTACGAAGTGTCCAATTTCGCGCGTCCAGGTCGGCGCTGCGCGCATAACCGGCGCTACTGGCGGCTGGAAAGCTGGCTCGGCTGCGGACCCGCGGCGTCCGGTACGATCGTGGACGAGGACCGCGGAACGGCCCGCCGCTTGACGGTCCCCACCGAAGCGGCGGCGTACCTGGCCGGGCCCGCGCCGCCGGAGGAAGAATTTCTGGATCCTCCGACGCTGCTCGCCGAATCCCTGATCATGGGGTTCCGGACCACCGACGGACCGGACCCCGCGTCCTTCAGGCGGCGCTTCGGGCGGACCATACACGATGCGATCGGCCGGACCCTGGAAGTCTGGGGACGGCGTGGTTTGATGCGGACGGACCGCCTCGCCCTGACCGAGGCGGGTTTGTTGCTCCTGGACCGGTTTTTGGTGGACTGTCTGACCGAGCTGGACGGACAGGCTCCTAGGTCATATACGAAGCCAGCCGCCGGTACGTCTGGTTGACGATGTCCTTCCTGATCACGTCCACGTCGTCCCCCAACTCGTCGATCAGCGTTTCCAGGCTGGAAAGGCTTTCGTTGAGGGCCGTATGGAAGCCCCGGGAGCACTTGAACCAATAGGTCCCGGCGTCGTCGGTGAACAGGCACAGAAATCCGAGTTCGGTTTTTCCCTGCCGCCACAGCGCGGGGGTGACCGTCAGGGGCAGGTTTTCCAGCAGTTCGGACAGTTCGGTGCGGGCGTCGAAATTCCTTTTCCGCGGCCAGACCCGGTCGACGGCTTCGTCCAGGTCCAACGTGGGCGCCAGATTGAGGATCAGCTCGAGCTTCTCCCCCGCCAGGAGCGTATAGCGGCTTTTTACCAGCACTTCGCCCCGCAGGTCGCGGTAGATGGTCGCGTTCTCGCCGCCGATCCGGGACTTGATCCGCGCCAGCCGTTCCCAGGGCAACACCACCGTCTTGGCGCCCTTGATTTTTTGTATTTCAAAGATTTCGCCGGCGATCTTGACCTTGTTGGTAAAGTCCCGTTCCTTCTTCGGTCTGGATTCGGATTTGTCCGTTTTGCCGATCAAACCTTCGTACAGGGCGGGGCTGATGCGGGCCAGGGCGCTTTTCTGCAGGGGCGAGACGGACATGGCGTACATGCGCGTGGTCTTGACGATTTCGCCGGCCACGATGTAGAGCGGATCTTCGCGGAACATGACCGATCCCGGGTGGATCAGGATGCGGTCCGCCGTCAGGCTGCGGTACATGTCCCGGTTTTCCCGTACGCAGACGAATTGGATCAGTCCCCGGGCGACGGAGCAGAGGTAGTCCTCCGTTTTGCCTCCGGACAAGATGGGTACGCCCATGTCGGAAACGATCAGTTCCAGCTGGTCCTTGACGTTGGATATTTCCGCCATGGCTTTTTCGTCCAGATAGCTCCGGTCGCAGAATTTGGCCTTGTCCTTGGCGTTATGATACTGACGATAGAGCGAAATATAGGAAACAAAATCCCCCGACGGGTCGCGGAAAGCGTGGTGCGCTTTGCGGGCGTCCGTTTCTTCTCCCGGCGGCAGGACGTAGGGACTTTGGGTGGAAAGGAAGGCCGCGGCGATGATGGTCTCTTCGGTGACCTCCGGATACGACAGGATGGCTTCCACGATGATGCGGGATTGCCGGGGCGGCAGCGGGAACTGGGCCATCATGCTGCCCACCTTGGAAAGGCTGCGGTCCGGGTCCAGGGCGTCCAGCAGGTCCAGGGTTTCGATGGCGGCGATCAGCCCCTCCCGGTTGGGGGGAGAAATAAAATCGAATTCCTCAAAGGCCGTCACGCCGAGTTCCGCCATGCGCAGCACCACCTCCGAAAGGTCGGTGCGGTAGATTTCTTCGGTGGTGAACAGGGGACGGTTTTCAAAATCCGGCCGCGTGTACAGGCGGTAGCAGGTTCCTTCCCGGGTGCGGCCGGAGCGGCCCTTGCGCTGATTGCAGGAAGCCTTGGATATCGGACCTTCGATCAGGCTGGAGGTGAAGGTCCGCGGGCTGTAGTAGTTCATTTTGGCGAGCCCCGAGTCGATGACCGAGGTGATGCCGTCGATGGTCACCGAGGTTTCGGCGATGTTGGTGGAAACCACCACCTTGACCTTGCCTTCCGGAGCTTTCTCGAACACCCGTTCCTGTTCATCCTTGCCCAGACGTCCGTACAGGGGCACCAGGTGCAGCGAATTGCCCACCGGTCCGTCGTAGAGACGGTTCATGCAGTCCTTGATGACCTTTTCGCCGGAAAGGAAGATCAGGATGTCCCCCTCCCGCTCTTCGCTGACGACCCGTTCCACGATCTGGTCGATTTTTTGCAGTTGGGCTTCCACTGCGGCCTGCCAGGTGGAAGCGCCCTGGGCGGCGGGATCCACCAGGGGCGGATCATAGACCACGGTCACTGGATAGGTAACCGCGTCGATCTTGACCACCGGGCATTCACCGAAATACTCGGAAAACACCTGGGAATTGATGGTCGCCGAAGACACGATCACCTTGAATTCCGGCCGTTCCTCGATTACCCGTTTCAACAGTCCCAGGATAAAATCGATGTTGAGGCTCCGTTCATGGGCTTCGTCCACGATCAGGACCGTGTATTTGGAAAGCCAGGGGTCCAGCTTCATTTCCTGGAGCAGGATGCCGTCGGTCATGATCTTGATGGCCGTGCTCTGGTCAGTCTTGTCCTCAAACCGCATTTTGTAGCCCACCAGCCGGGGAATGACGGTCTCTTTCTGCCGGGCGATGAACTCGCTGACCGATACCGCCGCTATCCGCCGCGGCTGGGTGACGCCGATCATGCCGTGGGCGGCGTAGCCGGCATCGTACAGGATGACGGGCAACTGGGTCGTTTTTCCCGAACCCGTCGGGCTCTCGACCACGATGACCTGGTGCTGTCGGAGCGCGGCGAGGATGACGTCCTTGTGTTGATAGACGGGCAAATCCAAATATTTCATAACGTAGGTTAGGTATACGCCCAAGGCGCAGGATATTCAAGCTGGTTCCCCCTTCCTTTTTTTTATATATATGTTATCCTTGAGTACCTATGGAGGAACGAATTGATGGCTAAGCAGAAATACGTGTATTTTTTCGGTGAAGGCAAGGCTGAAGGTGACGCCAAGATGAAAGAGCTTCTCGGCGGAAAGGGCGCCAACCTGGCGGAGATGACCAACCTGGGCGTTCCGGTTCCCCCGGGCTTCACCATTTCGACTGAAGTCTGTGCTGCTTACTACGAAAACAAAGAAAAATATCCCGATGGCCTGGACAAGGACGTGCTGGACAACCTGAAGCACCTGGAAAAGGTCATGGGCATGAAGTTGGGCGACGCCGACGATCCCCTGCTGGTCTCGGTGCGTTCGGGAGCCGCGGTATCCATGCCCGGCATGATGGACACCATCCTCAACCTGGGCATGAACGACAAGGCCGTTCATGGCCTGGCCGCCAAGACCGGCAACCCCCGTTTTGCCTGGGATGCGTACCGGCGCTTTATCCAGATGTACGGCGACGTGGTCATGGGCGTTCCCCACGACGATTTTGAAGGCGCCCTGGCGGCGGCCAAAAAAGCCAAGAAGGTGGAACTCGATACCGCCCTGGATGCCAAAGATCTGGAACTGCTGGTGGGCGAATACAAGAAAATCGTCAAGAAAATTACCAAGCAGGACTTTCCCCAGGCTCCCCTGGATCAGCTCTGGGGCGCGGTCAACGCGGTTTTCGGTTCCTGGATGAACGAACGGGCCATCAAGTACCGGGAACTCAACAACATCAAGAAACTCAAGGGCACCGCCGTCACCGTGCAGTCCATGGTCTTCGGCAACTTCGGGGAAGACTCGGGCACCGGCGTCTGCTTCAGCCGTGATCCTTCTACCGGCAAGAACGAATTCTACGGGGAATTCCTGATGAACGCCCAGGGCGAGGACGTCGTGGCCGGCATCCGCACCCCGGAGAAGATCGCCACCCTGGCCAAGAAAAACAAGGCCGTCTACGATCAGCTGGTGGCGATCAAGGACCGGATGGAACACCACTTCAAAGACATGCAGGACATGGAGTTTACGGTTCAGCAAGGGACGCTCTTCCTGCTGCAGACCCGCAGCGGCAAGCGCGCCGGCGCCGCGGCGGTCAAGTGCGCCGTGGATATGGTCGCCGAAGGGCTGATCGACAAGAACACCGCCATCCTGCGGGTCAGTCCGGAACACCTGGACCAGCTGCTGCACTCCATGGTGGATCCCAAAGCCATCAAGGCCGCCAAATCCCTGACCAAGGGCCTCAACGCCTCGCCGGGCGCCGCCTGCGGCCGGATCGTGTTTACCGCCAAGGAAGCGGAAGAATGGGCCGAGAAGGGCGAAAAAGTGATGCTGGTGCGCAAGAATACCAGCCCCGAAGACATCGGCGGCATGGTGGTTTCCCAGGGCATCCTGACGTCCACCGGCGGCATGACCAGCCACGCGGCGGTCGTCGCCCGCGGCATGGGCACGCCCTGCGTCGCCGGCGCCAAGGACGTTTCAGTCCAGGGCAAGAAGGTCGTGGTCGGCAGCCTGACCTTCAAGGAAGGCGACTGGATCACCATCGACGGCTCCACCGGCGACGTGTACGAAGGCCAGCTGCCGCTGGTCATGCCCAAGATTTCCAGGGACATGGAAAAATTCCTCTCCTGGTGCGACGAGGTCAGCAAGGCTTCCGTCCGCGGGGGGATCAAGGGCTTTGAGGTGTGGACCAACGCGGACCAGCCGGAGGACGCCAAGCGGGCCTTTGACTTCGGCGCCCAGGGCGTCGGCCTCTGCCGGACGGAACACATGTTCTTTGAGAAAGAAAAACTGATCCATTTCCGCACCATGATCGTGGCCGACTCGGAAGCCGAACGCCGGGCGGCGCTCAAGAAAATCTTGCCTCTGCAGAAAAAGGACTTCTTCGGCATCTTCAAGGCCATGGGCGGCAAACCGGTTACCATCCGGCTGCTGGATCCGCCCTTGCACGAATTCGTGCCCCACAGCAAGGATGAGGTAGCCGAACTGGCCGGCCATATCGGCGTCAAACCGAAGGATCTGCAGCCTAAGATCGACAAGCTGCACGAATCCAACCCCATGCTCGGCCACCGGGGCTGCCGATTGGCGGTGACCTATCCCGAAATCTACGACATGCAGGTCGAAGCCATCGCCCTGGCGGCGGTGGATTGCGTCAAGAAGGGCATCAAGGTCAATCCGGAAATCATGATTCCCATCGTCTGCGACGAGCAGGAACTAGCGTTGCTGCGCCCCGGCATCGAGGCGATCATCAAGCGGGTTCTGGACGCCGCCAAGGTCAAGATGGAGATAAAAATCGGCACCATGATCGAAGTGCCCCGGGCGGCTTTGCTGGCCAACAAAATTGCCCAGTACGCTGACTTCTTCAGCTTCGGCACCAACGACCTTACCCAGATGACCTTCGCTTTCAGCCGGGACGACGTCGGCTCCTTCATGCCGACCTATATGGCCAAAGAGCTGCTGGAAGTGGACCCCTTCAAGTCTATAGATGAAGAAGGCGTCGGCATCCTGATCGAAATGGCCACCGCCAAAGGCCGCAAGGAACAGGCCGACCTGCAGGTCGGCATCTGCGGCGAACAGGGTGGCGATCCGGCGACCATCGATTTCTGCTACCGTTCGGGACTCAACTACGTTTCCTGTTCGCCCTACCGGGTGCCCATTGCCCGGCTGGCGGCGGCGCAGGCGGTCATCAGGAACGCGTCCAAGTAAACAGCGCGGAGAATGGCGAACTAGAGAACCAACTCCGGCGGCATGGCCGCCGGAGTTGGCTTCTTTCTGCCCGGAATAGCCGCAAAACAGTGGGTTTTGCGGCTATCCTTTTTTATGGCCTTGCAGGGGTTTTTATGAAGCGACTCGGTACCGGAATCGGTGTTTTCTGTGCTCTGGCGGTTGGCTTGGCCGCTGAAACTCAAGTAATCGTGTATGGCCTCAAGGGGCCTTCCGCCCTGGGCATGGTGCGTATGTGGGAAACCCCACCGCCTATACCCGGCGTCGCCGTAAAAGTACAGGCGCTACCATCCGTGGATATCATGGTCGCCAAATTGATCAGCGGCGAAGCGAAGGTGGGCATCCTGCCCCCGAACGTGGCGGCCAAACTGGCCGCCGCCGGGCGTCCCCTGCGCATCGCCGCGGTGGTGGGCAATGGCATGCTGAGCCTTTTGACCAACGACCCCCGGATCCAGTCCATCCGGGACCTCCGGGGTGCCGGCGTAGAAGTTGCCGGGCAGGGGGCAACGCCGGAATACGTTTTCCGCCGCGTGCTGGCCGCCAACGGCCTGCAGGCGGAAACCGACCTGCGCCTGGGCTTTTCCCTGGCCTATCCGGAGATCGCCCAAGCCCTGATCGCCGGTCGGGTGCAGACGGCGCTTCTTCCCGAGCCCTTCGCCACCATGGCCCGCGCCGGATCGCCTTCCCTGCGCAAGATCGGTGACGTGCAGCAGGAATGGGCTAAAGCCGGCGGCAGCGCCAACTATCCCATGACCGTCCTGGTCGTGGACGCGTCCTTTGCGGCGGAACAACCGGAAGTTTTAAAAGGCATCATGGAAGCGTATCGGGCTTCAATTGAATGGGTGCTGGCCAATCCGTCGGCGGCCGGCCTGTTGGCTGAAAAGTACGAACTGGGGCTGAAAGCTGCCGTGGCCGCTGCGGCGATCCCCGTGGGCGCCTACGTCTTCATTCCCGCACCCGAGGCCAAGGAAGCGCTGGAAGATCTGTACCGTACCTATCTGGAATACGCGCCGGCGGCCATCGGCGGCCGTCTGCCGGCGGCTGACTGGTATCTGGATACGGGTCGGTAAACCGCTGTGGCCGCCGTTTCCGGAGGCAGCAAACGTTCGTCGACGCTGCCCTGGACGTTTCTGGGCATCCTGGCGCTGATCTTCTGCTGGGAAATCGCGGCGCGCCTGGCCGCCGCCGAGATCCTCCTGCCCGGTCCCGTCCCGACGCTGCTCCGGCTCGGTACCCTGCTGACCAACGAAGGCTTCCTGGCCGCCCTGGGGTACAGCCTGGTCCGGGTGCTCTGGGGAATAGTCTTGTCCGTGCCTCCGGCGGTGGCGGTGGGCATCGCGGCGGGCTTGGACCGCCGGGTATTCGCTTTTCTGCGTCCCTTGTTTGCTCTCGTTTCGGCTACCCCCGTCCTTTCGGTTATCCTGATCGCCTTCCTCTGGTTCGGCCAGGAGCGGACGCCGATTTTTGCGGCCTTTCTGATCATTTTTCCGGTCATGACCGCCACGACCATCGCCGGCGTCGGCGCGGTGGATGCGCGCCTGCGGGAAACCCTGCGGGTATATCGATTTTCCCGTTACCAGATTCTCAGGCATCTGTATTTTCCCAGTCTGATGCCCTTCATCATCGGCGGGCTTCGTTCTTCCCTGGCGCTCAGCTGGAAGGTCGTCGTAGCGGCGGAAGTCATCGTGCAACCCTTGTACGGTTTGGGTACGGGCATGCAGAACGCCAAAGCCCAACTGGAAACCACCGAGCTCTTTGCCTGGACCGCGGCGACGGTCATCATCGCCGCTGGTACGGAATTGCTGCTCCTTCATCGCCGGCGGTATTCGCCGTCAAAGGGCGACGCGCCATGACGCTGGAGATGGAAGGCCTGGGCTTTTCCTACGGGGATCGTCTTCTGTTCGCTGATTTTTCCCTGTCCTTCGAAGACCGGCGTATTACGTCAATTTTGGGGCCTTCGGGATGCGGCAAAACGACGTTGCTGAAAATTCTCGCCGGGCTCATCGTACCCCAGCAGGGTCGGGTGCGCGCCGACGACGATCATCCCGTCGCCTTTGTATTTCAGGAACCGCGGCTGCTTCCTTGGCGCACGGTGCATGAGAACGTAGCCCTGTCCCTGGTGCGCCGGTTCGGAAAAGAGGGCGCCCGGACCCGGACGCGTCGATTTCTGGACCTGGTGGGTCTGGGAGACCGGGCCGGCGCCTATCCGGAAGCGCTTTCCGGAGGCCAGCGGCAACGCGTGGCCATCGCCCGGGCTTTCGCTTTTCCCGCGTCGGCGATCCTGATGGATGAACCGTTCCAGGCGCTGGATCTGCCCCTGCGCATTCAGCTCATGGACTTGACCCGTCGGCTGCTGGACGAAGAACCCAGGACCGTGGTCGTCGTCACCCACGATCCCCGGGAAGCCATCTACCTGGCTTCCCGGGCGGTGGTGCTGACCGCGGCGCCGGTCCGGGTGGCGCTGGACCTGGGCATGGACCTTTCACCGGCCGACAGGGCTTATTCTTCCCGGGCGCACGCCGAGCTGGAGGCGCGCCTGTTCGCCGCCCTCTCCGCATGACCCCGGGATTCCAGGGCCAGGGCGGTCTCGACGGCGCTTTCGACCAGCCGCTCCGTCGCCAGAGGCAACAGCAGCACGAATTTCCGCAGCCCCTTTTTGCCGAGGCGGGCGCGGTAGGCTTCTTCGGCGCTTTCCCAAATTTCAAATATCCGGGGCAGAAAAGACAGCATCAGGGCAATGCTCAAAGAAATTCCCGGCGCGTCAAGCCGTTTTGCCCATGCGGAAGCCCAACCGGCGCGCCGCCCTCGGACCAGCAGGCGCAGTGGCTCCTGGATTGCCTTTTCGACGCGGGCCAGGGAATCCCGAACCTGGCCGGTGGTGGTAACGGCAAAGAACAAGGCTCCCCCGGCAAAGGCGACCAGGACCGCCCCGGCGTAGCGCAAGCCTTCGGCCAAACCGGCGGGATCATAGGCCAGGGGAATGAACCTTACCGTCCGCAACAGGACCGCGCAGGATACGGTCCAGACCAACGGCCCGCTGCCGGCCAGGAGTCCGGCCGGTTTTATGCCTGCGGCGATCGCCCCGGAAAGGACCAGGACGACGCCCGGAACCAGGGCCAAGGGGCCGTAGACGAAGGGCGCCGCCGACAGCGTCAGGTACGCCAGGAGCTTCAGCGCCGGCGGAAGCGCATGGATCGGTGAAGTTCTTGCTTGATAAGAAAAGGGCGTTATCCGAGCCATGTGCAATCCCGCACGCCGGCGTAGCAGCGGCGCGGGTCCCGGACGCCGTAGACGGGATCCAGACGATTCAGCACGGTTTCCGGATCGCCCTGATCCCGGACCGATCCCTGATGCAGAATCACCAAATTGTCCGCGAAGGCCAGGACCTTCTCCAGCTCGTGGGTGAGCACCACCACGGTTTTGCCGGAGGATTTCAACTGTTTCACCAGGTCCAAGACCTGAACGACCCCCGGCCAATCCAGGTTGGCGAAGGGTTCGTCCATGATCACCGCCTCGCAGCCCATGGCCAGAATCCCCGCCACCGCCAGGCGCCGTTTTTCACCCCCCGAGAGTCGTCGGGGATGCCGAAGCCGTTTTTCGGTCAAGCCCAGGCTGCGCAGCGCCGTTTCGACCCGGTCCCGCACTTCAGCCGGGGACAAGCCCAGATTTTTGGGGCCGAAGGCGACCTCTTCCTCCACGGTTTCGCCGATGATCTGGGCATCCGCATCCTGAAACACCAAGCCGACCGCCCGTCTGACGGCGGAAAGATCGTTCTGGATATCCCGGCCGTAAAAAAGGATCCGCCCCGCGCTGGATTCGGTCAAACCGACCAGAAGGCGCATCAGCTGGGTTTTTCCGGAGCCGTTGGACCCGGCGATCACCAGGCAGACGCCGGCGGGGATATCCAGGTTGATGCCCGTCAGCGCTCTGGTGCCGTCGGGGAAAACCTTGTCCAGGTCCTGGACGCGGAACAAAAGCTTAGCCATGCAGGTGGTCTGCGGTCACCCGTCGCAGCCGACGGGCCACGACTACCGCCAAAAATCCCTTGGCCAGGTCGCCGGGAAGAAAGGGTAGGGCTCCGACGGTAAGGGTTTTAAGCCAATCTATCCCCAGCACCGCCTGTAGCCTGATCAATCCGGGAATATAGATGGACAGCAAACCGATAAAAGCCGCCAGGGCTAGTCGCTGGTACGACGTGGCGCGATCGGCCCGGAGTTTTCCGGCTACCAGACCCGCAGCGAAGGCTCCGGCCAGATAGCCGACAAGGTAGCCCCCGGTGGGTCCCAGCAGATGGGCGACCCCGCCGGAAGCTCCGGAAAAAACCGGCGCCCCCAAGCTGCCTACCAGCAGATAGAGGGCTACCGCCGCGCCGCCGCGCACGGGCCCCAGTACCATACCGGCCAGCAGGGCAAAGAAATTCTGCAGCACCAGGGGAACCGGCGAAAAGGGGAGGGGCACCGCGATGAAGGTGCCCGCCGCGATCAGGGCGGCAAACAATGCGGTCAGGGCGGTATTCACCAGTTTTATCGACATCAGTAGACTCCTGTTCAGGGTATGAAGATCAGCGAGGCCGCCCCGGGTGCGTAGCGCCGAGGCCCCTGAGGTTCGTCCAGGACCGCCCGGCCCCGGGCGTCGATCCCCAGGAAGCGTCCGACCCGGCGTGCCCGTCCCGGGTCCGGATCTTGAACGGATCCGTGCCGCGGATCGAGGACCGCAACCCGGCGCTGTCGGCCTTCAGCCAGCTGGTTCCAGAGGGCCGCCAGTTCCCGGGGGCCGGCTTTTTCATTTTCCAGAATTTACCGTTCCTTTAGAACCGCGTTCAAAAGGTCCCGGCGGGAAATCCTGCGGTCGGCCAGGGCGGAACAGGCTCCCGCCTCCGGGGCGTGGACCTCGTTGTTGACGTTGATGCCCACGCCGAGGGTCAGCCAGGTCAGGCGGTCGCCTTCCGCCCGCAGTTCGGACAGAACCCCGGCCACCTTCCGCCCCTGGACGTAGACGTCGTTCGGCCAGCGCAGCCGGGCCGCGGTGCCGGTCAGGGCGCCGACAGCCGTCTTCACCGCCGCTCAACGCATAACCGGCGCGGCGCAGCGCTTCTACGGCCTTCCAGATCGCGACCCGGGAGATTTTTGCTTCCGCCGCCAGAACTTCCCCGGAAACCGGTTTTCCCGGAGCGTACCGCAGGCGGGCGAGGATGGCTGCTTTGGTGGAAATTGTACCGTTAACCAATATTTAAGTATGGTTGACGCAATCCGTGTCGCTTGTCAAGGCGGGTAAGGGAGCGGACGCCCCGGAGCAGGTACAGGAGGCCCAAGAGCGCCAGCAGGGCGGGAAACCAGTCCCCCAGGAGCGCGTAGGCGGTGGGAATCTGCGCCGCCTGGATGGGTACGACCGCAGCCAGGTATTCTTCGGAAAAGAGGGGCGCCGACGCGATGACCCGACCTTCGGCGTCGATCACGGCGGTGACGCCGCCGTTGGTGGCCCGCACCAGCACGCGACGGTTTTCCACCGTTCGGAACCGGGCGGCGGCCAGGTGCTGGGTTTCCGCGGAGACGGTACGGGACCAGGAATCGTTGGTGATATTGATCAGTATATCCGCTCCGCGTCGGAAGAAACCGGCGCAGACCGACGCAAAGGCGTCTTCAAAACAGATGGGCACGCCAAAACGGAGCGGACGCCCCGAAGGTGTCGGCGTTTCCATGACCGTGGCTTCGGTTCCCGCGGTCCAACCCCCATCCAGGCCCACCACGTTCTTCATGAAACTGCGCATCCAGGCGTATTCCCAGAAAGGAATGCCTTCGGCAAAGGGCACCAGCTGACGTTTGGCGTAGGTGAAGGGAACCGAAGCGTCCGGATTGATCAGGATCGCCGCGTTGGAAGCGTCATAGGTGTCCCAGTCCAGCACGATCGGCGCACCGGTCAAAAGGGGTACGCCGAGTTGCGCAAGAAAGGGTATGAGCGGATCCTGGGCCGGATTTTTCCGGAAAAAGGGGAGATAATCCTCAAAAGGTCTTCGCAGGACGGTTTCGGACCAGACGATCAGGGCCGGTCGGTCAAATCCGGGCGTGTTTTCCGGCGCGGACGGCTTTTCAAGGGGAAATTCGGTCCATCCACGCCGGCTGAGTCGGATGAGCGTGCGCAGGGTATCCAGTTCGCCCAATTCCCAGGAGTCGGCGTTGTGCTGGATGAGCAGCATCGGCACGCGGTCGATGACCGGCGTCGGGTTGGACAGGCGGTAGCCGCCGTAGGCGTTGAACCAGATAAAAATAGCCAAAAATACGACGCTGCCGCGGACAAATGCCGTCCGGGTCCAGCGGACGGACCAACCCGCGCGCCGGAAGGCCGAGGTGCCGCCGGCCAGGAGGGCGGAGGACAGGGCGAGCATGAAGCTCAGCCCGTACACGCCCAGGCTGTCGGCGATCTGGATCATCAACGGCCGGTCGTTGACCGCGTAGGCGATCAAACCCCAAGGATAACCCAGAAAACCGATCGATTTTTGCCATTCCCACACCGTCCAGACCAGGGCGATCAGAAAGGGCCGCAGCGCGGTGTTGCGCTCCAAACCAGCCCGGCGGATGAAGCCGGCCACCAGGATGTGCAGAAACCCGTAAGCCACGCTGGTGGCTCCGATGGTCCAGACGGCGTAATCTTCAAAAAAATAGAGCCAATAACTGGTGGCGGCGTGGGAAAAAACGCCGAAAACGAAGCCCAGCAGGGCGGACGCGGCGTAGGATTTGGTCCGGGTCAGCGCGAAAAAATAGGGTGCCAGACAAAAAAAACCGATCCACGCGGTACCGTAGGGCGCAATTTCATTAGGAAGGGACAGGGCAAAAAGCAGGACCGAAGCGAGGGTGGCGATAAAAAGCATGTTTTCCCTACCGCTAAAATAATTTTGATTGAATAATAGCAGGTTTTCATTTATTATGGAACCGAAAAAGAGTTACCCCGGGAGCGTGCTGTATGAAGGATATCGGTTCCATCCATCGTGAAGAATACGAGGTCGACGCCGATCAATCCGAACCCGTCGTCATCGCCGAGGCGCCCGCCCGGATGCACCTGTTGGGCGAACACGGTGAAGCCGGCGCCGGCCTGCTCCTGTCCATGACCATCGATCGGCACGTGTGGATAGCCGCCAGCCTGCGTAAAGATAGTTCGCTCCGTTTTTTTGCCGCCGATCTGGGGGAGCGCAAAAGGACCACCCTGCTGAATCTCAAATACAAGCGGGAAGATCGTTGGGCCAATTACATCAAGATGGTCATCCACGGCTTTGCCGAACGGGACTATCCGGTCAAGGGGCTCAATTTTACGCTGATGGGCGATATTCCCCAACAGGTGGGCTTGGCGTCCTCCTCGGCCATCGAAGTGGCGGCGGCGGTCGCCCTCCGGGCGCTGCTGGACGCGGACCTGACGGATCAGGAGCTGTTGGATCTGCTTTCCGAGTCCTCCGCGGCTTTTTTCGGCCGGGATGAGCATCCGGTGGATCATCTGATTTCCCTGTTGTCCCAAAAGGGGAAATTCCTGCTGGTCGACGAGCTCTCCATGACCGCGCGTCCCATAAATATTCCCTTTGCCGACTATCGGATCATCCTGACCGATTCCCGGGTACCCCGCTTCGGCGTGGAAGCCGAGTTGAAGCAACGCCGATCGGATATCCGCAAGGGGCTGGACCTGCTTTCCCACAAGCAGTCCGGAGCCTGCTTCCGGGATTACGCCGCCGAGGATCTGGTCGAATCCATGGGGGCTCTGCCCGAGCAGATCCGGCGCCGCAGCATGCACGTGGTTGAAGAACTCCGTCGCGTGGCCGAAGCCGAAGAGATGCTGAAAAGGAACGATTTCAACGCTTTTGCCAAGTTGATCCTGCATTCCCACGAGAGTCTCCGGGACCTGTACGAAGTGTCCTGTCCGGAAATCGACTGGCTGATCAAGCGCGCCCAGGAAATCGACGGCGTGCTCTGTTCCCGCATGACCGGACAGGGGTTTGGCGGGTGCACCTATTCCATCATCGCCGAGGATGCGGTTGAAGAGTACAAGCGCCGTCTGGAAGACTACGAGCGGATCTTCGGCTTCAAGCCCCTGGTGTACGAAATTTCCGACGCTCCCGCGGCGCGGCGGATTTGAGGCGGCATGAAAATACTTCTGACCAATGACGATGGCGTCGATTGCGAAGGTCTGGTCCGTCTGGCGGCGGTGCTGCGGGCACGGGGCAAACACGACGTGTACGTACTGGCCCCGGACGGAAACCGTTCCGGCGTTTCCCATTCCATTACCCTGCGCGGGCCGATCCGGGTGGTGCGGCGGGATGAATACAGCTGGTCCTGTTCCGGGACCCCCGCGGACTGCGCCATCGTCGCTTCTTTGGGCGGACTACCCTTCAAGCCGGATCTGCTCCTGTCGGGCATCAACGTCGGACCCAACGTGGGGACGGACCTGATCTATTCGGGTACCGCCGCAGCGGCGCGCCAGGCCGCGCTGCACGGGATTCCCGCCATCGCCCTATCCCTGGCCGGCTACGTCAGTCCCTTCCACTGGGATATGGCCACCGCTTTTGTCGCCGACCATCTGGAAGAATTTGCGGCCCTGTGGGTGGAGGACGTGTTCATCAACGTAAATATTCCCAACAACGCCTCGGGCCCCCTGGGCATCCGGCGGACTTTCCCCTCCAGACGGGTCTACAACGATCGGCTGGCGGTCTACAAGGCGCCGGATGGCCATGAATACTGTTTTATCGACGGCGACGGCGACGGCATCGATACCGAAGGCGAAGCGGGTTCCGACTGGGACGCCATCCTGCACGGCTACGCCGCGGTGAGCCCGGTTTTCATTCACCCCGTCGTCCGCCGCGACGTCAGCGGCGACGTGCCGGACCACGCCGCCGCGTCCCCCCGGCCGAAACGCCGGTCGTCCTAGGAGCCTGTCGGACTGGTGGATTTTGGCAACCCAAGGGGCCCCCTTGGGTTGCCAAAATGCCGATGAATTCGGCTCCTTTGGGAGTTTGCAAGGTAAAAATTGCGGCGAGCCGCAATTTTTTTAATTCAAAACGGACAAGTCCGACAAACTCCTAGGAGGTAGCCCTATGGCGGGAAGCCTGCGCGAAGGCATTCGCCTGTATCGCACCAAGCGGTGGGAACTGGCTTTGAGCGAACTGCTCCAGATCGACGCGGCCGAGATGGAAGACGACGATACCGCCGATCTGGCTTACTATCTGGGCCTCTGCTATACCAAGCTGGAGCGCTTTGACGACGCCCTGCTCTACCTGGAACAAGTGGTCACCGCGGCGCCCGATCCCCTGCGTTCGTACCAATGCCGTCTGGCCCTGGCTTACGTGTACAGCATCACCGGACGGTCCAAATTGGCGGAATTCGAGTTGAATCATCTGATCGGCAAAGGTTTTGAATCGGTTCAGGTTTATTCCACCCTGGCCTACGCGGCGTGGGCGCAGAAAAAATACGATCCTTCCATTGATTATTATAAAAAAGCGCTCGGTTTGGACGATGCCAATCCTACCGCCCTCAATGGCTTGGGCTATGTGCTGGCGGATACGGAGAAGGATATCCGCAAGGCGGTGGCGCTCTGCAAAAAGGCGGTGGAGCAAAAACCCCAGAATCCGGCTTATCTTGATTCCCTGGGTTGGGCGCACTACAAGAACGGGGATCTGCTGGAAGCGCGCACCTGGCTGCGCCGCGCCCTTGACCTGGCGCCGCGGCAAGCGGACATCCGGCATCATATGCGGATCGTGGTCGGAGAAGGGGCGTGATGAAGCCTGTTTTTCCGGTGCTGGCGTTGTTCGCGCTCCGCTTGCTGCTTGCCGGCCTGCCCCTGGCCGCCCAAACCGACGGTTCGGGGGCGGTGGACCGGGACGCCGTATTTGCCCAGCAGGATTTCCGGCGGGGCGTCCAGGCGTACAACCGCTTCACCTTCAACGAAGCCATCCTCTCCTTTGAAAAGGCGCTATCGTATAAAAATGCGGAGCCCCTCATTCTGGAATGGCTGGGCCGGGCTTATTATCGCTCCGGTCTCGAGGATACGGCGCTCCGGCAGTGGCAGACGGCCCGATCCCTCTACGAGAGCACCAGCGACAACGCGCTTTTGTTGTTCGGCATGATCGAAACGATCCGGAACCGGCGGAGCCTCTTTCCGGACCTGGATGAATTTGCCCGCTACGTAGAAGCCGGCCGCTATCCGGGCACCAACGGCGAACTGATCCTCTACCGGCAACCCAGTTCGGTCTTGCCCCAAGCCGACGGATCCGTCTGGACAGCAGCCTACGGCTCCAACGAAATCCTGCGCATCGACCCGAACGGCATCATCCGGGCGCGCCTGCGGGGACCGATCAACGGCTTTGACCGGCCGTATGACCTGGCCCGGGCTCCGGACGGGCGGCTGTACGTTTCCGAGTACCGGGGCGGACGGGTGAGCGTGCTGGATGCCCAAGGCCGTTGGTTATCCTACCTGGGATCCAAAGGCCGCGGCCCGGGGCAGTTCGTGGGGCCCCAGAACCTTTCCGTCGATGAAGACGGATACCTCTACGTGGTGGATTTCGGCAACCGGAGGGTCTCCAAATTTTCCCCCGACGGCGACTTTTTGTTTTCCTTCGGGGCGCCGGTTGCCGGTTTTACGGGTTTTACGTCCCCGACGGGCATCGCCGCCCGCCGGGGCGAAGTCTTTGTCGCCGATGGTTTGGCCCGGCGGATCTACCGTTTTGACCAGAGCGGCAATTATGTCGGAATCGTGCTGGATTCCGGACTGAACGGGCCCGAAAGCCTCCGGTTCACCCGCGACGGCCGCCTGCTGGTGGCGGATACGAATCGCATTCTGCTGGTAGACCCCGCATCGACCCTGGTGCGGGAGCTCGGCGGCTTGGGCAAGGGGGCGGTCCGGATTCTGTGCGCCGATACGGATGCCAACGGCAACATTCTGGCCGCCAATTTTGAAGCCGGGGAAATAGCGGTGATGGCCCGCATGGACGATATCGCGGCGGGTTTCTTTGTGCAGATCGAGCGGGTGGTCGCGGATAAATTTCCCGAGGTCACGCTTGACCTGCGCGTCCAGGATAGACGCCGCCGGCCGGTGCTCGGTCTGGACGAACGCAACTTCCTGCTCTCCGAAAAGGGCGCCGCGGTGGCGGAGCAGAACTTTCTGGGGGCGGCTTCCCTATCCCGGGAAACGGATTTTTCCATCCTGGTGGAACGGTCTCCGGAGACCCAGGCCCTGATCCCGGATCTGGCCGTCGCCGTCAAGGATAGCGCCGCCGCGGCGGACCGGCTGGTATCCCTGGTGTCCGCCGGCGAACAGCCGGTCAAGGAAAGCATCGATGGCCCTACCGCTCTGGCTGCGGCGGCCCGGGGCAACCCCGCCTTGTACGGTCCGGGATGGAGGTTCGATCTGGGGCTGCGCCTGGCGGCTACGGATCTGCTGCCGGGAACTCAAAAGCGCGCCGTCGTATTCGTCGGTTCCGGCCGGCTGGGGGAGCGCGCTTTTGGCCGCTACGGTATTTCCGAGCTGGCTGCGTATTTGGCGAACAACGGCATCGTTTTTTACGCCGTGATCGCCGGCGCGCAGGCTGCGGGGGCGGTGGATCGGGAATTGGCGTACCTGTGCGAACAGACCGGCGGTCAAGTATTGCCCCTTTACCGGAGCGAGGGCATCGGCGTAGTCTTGCGTCGCCTTCGGGATGTGCCCACGGGTTCATACACCCTGCGCTACCGGTCCCGGCTGCCCACCAATTTCGGCCGGGCGTATCTGCCGATCGAAGCGGAAGTATACCTGCTGGAACGTTCCGGACGGGACGCCGGCGGTTACTTTGCGCCCCTGGAATAGTCCGGATGGCGTAAAAACTTGACGCAATATAAAAAAATATATATATTGAAATGCATAAGCTTGAGGTGCCCTTCGGAAACGGGGGCCTGAAATCAACCGATGATTCGAGGAGTAGCATATGTCGGAACGCCTAAACACGGCCCAGTTCAAAGAAAAAGTTTTCAATTGGGAAGCCAATCAGGAATGGAAATACGAGGGGACCCTGCCCGCCATCGTCGACTTCTACGCCGATTGGTGCGGTCCCTGCAAAATGGTAAGCCCCGTCCTTGACCAGCTGGCCAAGGAATATGAGGGCAAGATGCACGTCTACAAGGTCAATACCGACGAAGAACAGGAACTGTCCGCCGTGTTCGGGATTCAGAGCATTCCCACCATCCTGTTCATTCCCATCGAAGGTCAGCCCCAGGCCGCCATGGGGGCGCTCCCCAAGGCATCGCTTGAAAAAGCCATCGTCGACGTCCTCAAGGTAGAAAAGACGGCCTAAGTTCCGGGCTCCTTTCCGTTACGGTGCGGTTTTTCCGGTGGAAATCCGCACCGTTCGGTGCTTCTTTCCCGCAAAGCTTCTTCGATCAGCTCGTTTAAATTCAATTTTTGGTAGAGCAGCAACGCTTGGGACGCCTCCCCCCGGATTACCGGATGGGCAGGGCTGAAAAGGACGCAGCAATCCGCGTATGGTAAAATTGACGTCTCATAGGTGCCTATCTGTCGGGCGATGCGGATGGTTTCTTCCTTGTCGATGCCGATCAAGGGCCGGAGCAGGGGGATGTTGGCCATCTGGCCGGTGCAATTCAAATTCTCCACCGTCTGGCTGGCAACCTGGCTCAGGCTTTCGCCGCTGATCAGGCACCGGGTTTTTCGGATCCGGGCCAGCCGCGTGGCGCAGTCCACCATGGCCATGCGCAGCAAGATGGTTCCCCAGTCCTGCGGCCCCTGTTCCCTGATGCGGAGCTGAACCTGGGTGAAGGGAACGATGCTTAGCCGTATGCCCAGGGCGTAGCCCCCGACGATGGCTGCCAGTTGTATGGTTTTTTGTACAGATTCAGGTGAAGTGTACGGATGGGCGTGAAAATGGACGGCTTCCAGCCGCAAGCCGCGCCGGGCCATCAGGTACGCGGCTACCGGCGAATCGATGCCGCCGGAGAGCAGCACCAAACCCCGTCCGGCGCTGCCGACGGGCAAGCCGCGCAAACCCGGCCGTTCCGCGCCGTAGATATACGCTTTTTCCCGTATTTCCACTTCGATCACCCGCTCGGGATGGCGGACATCCACCGAGAGCGCAGGGACGGCGGCCAGCACCGCCGCGCCGGCTTCGCGCATGATGCCGTAGGAATCCAGGGGGAAGTCCTTGTCCGCCCGGCGCGCTTCGATTTTAAAGCTGCGCACACCCTGGGCGGCCAGGGCCCGACCTTCGGCGACGCAGCCGGCAAGCACGGCGCGGACCGTTTTTTCCACCGTACCGGCTTGCGCGTAACCGGTTATGCCGACCAGTCGGTCCAGCACGTTTTCCACCGCCGGACGCTGATCGTCGTCGCAGTGCACAAAAAAACGGCTGCGGGAAGCGTTCATGACCGCGTGGGTGCCCCGCAGCATGGCGCTGAGGTTCCGTTTGAGATAATTCTCGAATTCCTCGCGGTTGCCGCTCTTGAGGGTCAGCTCGCCGGGCTTGAGCAGATAGGTAGTCACGGAAACGACGTCCTGACGCGTCGCAGCGCGTCGATCAGGGCTTCCAGGTCCTCATCCGTGGTGGACCAACCGAAAGAAAAGCGGACCGCTTCGCCTGCGGTGCGGGAATCGACGCCCATGGCGGAGAGTACCGGGCGTTGCGCCCGGCGGGAGGAACAAGCCGAACCGGTAGAAATGGCTATTCCCTGCTCATCCAGGATGCGCACCAGCACCTCGGCGGGAATTCCCCGGAAGGCGGCTTGCAGGATAAAGGGAGAAAAGCGGGCGTCGCCAGGGGATCGGTCCGCGGGAATCAGGGTACAGCCTTGCAGGGACAAGAGCGCAGCGATCAACCGGTCCATGCGGCGCGATGCCGTGGGGCCGCCGGCGGCGACGGTGTCCGCCCGGGCGTGCCGCTCCAGGCAGTCGGCCAGCGCCAGCGCTCCGGCTACGTTTTCCGTGCCCGGCCGCAGGCCACGCTCCTGGTCGCCGCCCCGGGCCAGGGGCACCAGGGGTCCGCGTAGATACAGCAGGCCGATGCCCCGGGGTCCGCCGAGCTTGTGCGCGCTCAGGGCCGCCGAGTCCACGTCCCAGCGGCGCAAATCGAGGGGGATTTTTCCGGCCGCCTGAACGATATCGCAATGAAAATGGATCGGCCGAGCCGCGCTGCGACGGACTGCGGCGCACAGGACGGGGATATCGTTGATGGCGCCGGTTTCGTTGTTGACCGCCATGACCGCGGCCATCCGGATCCCGGAACCCTCCGAAACCGCCTTTGCCAGGGTATCTTCGACGATGCGGCCATCCGCTTCGGTTTTCAGGATGATGCCCGTTTTTCCGGATCTCCGCAGGACTTCCGCGTTGCCCCGGATCGACGGGTGCTCAACCAGGGAATAAGCCAGACCCGCCGTGCCGGGAAGCAGGAACAAGCTTTGCAGCACCAGGGTATTGGTTTCGCTGGCTCCGGAAGTAAAGCAGAGGTGGGCGGGTTCAACGTCCAACACCGCGGCGCAGCGCGTCCTAGCGGTTTCCAGGGCGGTTTTGGCCATCCGTCCTTCGTAGTGTCGGGAAGCGGGGTTGCCGAAGGGAACTTCGGCGGTGGGTGCCGCATCCGGCGGGGCCGTCGCGGCCCAGTCGAAATACCGGCGCTGAACTCCGGGGGCACCGTGGCTATCGAGCACCCCTAGTCGGCCTCTAGGCGGTCGTCTTCGACCATCTGGGCGATCAGGTCGCGGATAAAGTCGTCGGTGATGGTATAGATGCGCTTGTTGCCCTGGACGGCGGAATCAACCACGCCGGAATCCTTGAGCACCGCCAGGTGTTGGCTGATCACCGGCTGGCTTTCGCCCAGGCAAGTCCACAGGTTGGTGACGCAGGGTTCACCTTCTTTATAGATGAGGCAGAGAAGCTTGAGCCGGACCGGGTGTCCGCAGACCTTCAGCTTGCGGGAAAATTCGTTGATCGTGGAGTCGGGACAGGAAACACTTGATTTCATAGTCGACACAGCATTGCACGCACCGACCCTTTAGTCAATGGTCTTTTTCTATATATAATTTTAACCCCTTATGACAGTACGGCGACCGGCGTTTGCCCTTGCTATTTAATCCTAAAAAGCGTATAAATTCTGCACTGTTTGCATATTTATACGGAATATCGGGGTGAATCCATGCTCGTTTTAAAATTCGGCGGTACATCGGTAGGTTCGCCCGAAGCAATCCGGAAACTGGTGGCCATCGTGGGGGATGCGCAGCACGCCCACCGGGTGGCGGTAGTCGTGGTTTCGGCGTTTTCCGGCGTGACGGATACGCTCATCGACGCCGCCCGGCGGGCGGAGGCGGGGGATGCTTCCTACCCGCACGTGCTGGCGGCTCTGACCGAACGGCACGCAGCGACGGCGACGGTTTTGCTGACCGGTTCCCGACGGGAAGCCGCGATTCAACGGATAACGGACGCTGTTGCCGACCTCAGGCGCAGCCTGGACGGGGTTGCCATGCTCGGCGAGCTTTCCAACCGCAGCCTGGACCAGGTCATGAGCTTTGGGGAACGGCTTTCGGCGGCTTTGATCGCCGATGTCTTTGTCGAGTCGGGGCAGCGTGCCGAATACCTGGACGCCCGGCAGGTGGTCAAAACAGACGACCACTACGGATCCGCCCGCTATTTGCCGGAAACGAGCTATCCGGGTATACGCAAACACCTTGAAAATCATCCGGACCTGCAGATAGCCACCGGATTTATTGGATCAAGTCCGGACGGCCACACCAGTACCCTGGGCCGGGGCGGGTCCGACCTTTCCGCCGCCATTTTCGGCGCCGCCCTGGAAGCGGAAGAGGTGGAAATCTGGACCGACGTGGACGGCATTTTGACCGCCGACCCCCGCCTGGTCAAAAACGCGTTCCGGATCGAAAGCATTTCCTACATCGAAGCCATGGAGCTGTCCCACTTCGGCGCCAAGGTGCTGCACCCGCCGACGGTGCGGCCGGCGCTGGAAAAGGGGATCCCCATCCGGATCCGCAATACCTTCAACGCGGCTTGCCCGGGGACGCTGATTGCCCGGGAAGTGCCGGAAAGTCCCTATCCGGTGCGGGGCATCAGTTCGATGAAAGAAATATCCCTCGTTCGCCTGCAGGGTTCGGGCATGGTGGGGGTAGCGGGATTCTCGTCCCGGCTCTTCGGCGCCTTGGCGCGCAAACAGATCAACATCATCCTCATTTCCCAGGCGTCAAGCGAATATTCGATCTGTTTTGCCGTGCTTCCCCGGGACGCCTTGGCGGCGGCGGCGGCAATCAAGGAAGAGTTTGAGCGTGAGCTGGCCGCCGCGGCCATCGAGGCGCCGGTCATAGAAAAGGACCTGTCCATCATCGCCGTCGTGGGCGCCCGCATGAAGCGCACCCCGGGCATCTCGGGCAAGGTTTTTCATGCCCTCGGCCGCAACGGCATCAACATCGTCGCCATCGCCCAGGGGTCGTCGGAATTGAACATATCCGCCGTCATCGCCCGGCAGGATGAAGCCAAAGCGCTCAACGCCATCCATGAAGCCTTTTTCCTGTCCGGCGTCCGGTCGGTCAATCTCTTCCTGGTCGGCACCGGCTTGATCGGCGGTACGCTGCTGGAACAAATCGCGCGGCAGAAAGAAGTCCTGGCTGACGAGCACCGCATCCGCATCTCCCTGGTGGGTATCGCCAATTCGCGTAAAATGGTCTTCAACGCCGACGGTATTGAAGCCCGGGAGGCGCAGGCGGAGCTGGAAAAGGGGGAACCCGTCGCGCTGGACGCGTTTGTCCGGCGGATGAAGGCCATGAACCTGCCCAACAGCGCTTTTTGCGACTGCACCGCCGGCGACGCGGTGCCCGGGCTCTACGCGGATCTGCTGCACGCGGCGATCCCGGTCATTACGCCCAATAAACGGGCCAACGCTGGGACCTATGCCTATTATCGCACCCTTACCGATTATTCCCGGGACCGGGGCATTCCCTACCTCTACGAGACCACCGTCGGCGCGGGGTTGCCCATCATCGCCACCATCCACGACCTGGCCCTTTCCGGCGACCGGGTCCGACGGCTGGAAGCGGTTCTTTCCGGGACGCTGAGCTATATCTTCAACAACTTCGACGGCTCCAAACCCTTTTCCCGCTTGGTGCGGGAAGCAAAAGAGAAAGGATATACCGAACCTGATCCCCGGGATGACCTGAATGCCATGGACGCCGCCCGCAAGGCGCTGATCCTGGCCCGGGAATGCGGCATAGCCATGGAATTCGAAGCCGTGAGCATCGATCCCATCCTTCCGGACTCCTGTTTCGCCGCGGCCGACGTGGATGCTTTCTTCCGGGAGCTGGAAAAATTCGACGCCGCGTTCGAAGACCGCCGCCGCGCCGCCGCCGCGGAGGGTAAACTTCTGCGCTATATCGCCGTGGTCGAAGACGGTACGGCGCGGCTTTCCCTGCAGGCCGTGGGGGAAGACAGCCCCTTCCGTTCCCTGGTGGACGCGGATAACATCGTCGTCATCAGCACCGACCGCTACGCGCGCCTGCCGATGGTCATCAAGGGACCCGGAGCGGGCGCCCAGGTGACCGCCGGCGGCGTCTTTGCCGACATCGTGCGCATAGCCCGTACCCTGGTTTGAACCATAGGAGGAGAAACCGATGCCCATAGCCGACGCGATCCGGGATGCCCAAAAATCCGGTTCCTGGATCCGCAAGATGTTCGATGAAGGAGCCTTGCTCAAAAACAAGTTCGGCGCCGACAAGGTTTTTGATTTTTCCCTCGGCAACCCGGACATCGAGCCGCCCCGGGCCTTCCATGAAGTGCTGGTCCGCCTGGCCGGCGAGGACGCCAAGGGTTCCCACGGTTATATGTCCAATCCCGGGTACCCGGCGGTGCGGGATGCGCTGGCCAAAAAAGCGTCCCGGGACCACCAGGTGGAGCTGGATGGATCCCGCCTGGTCATGACCGTCGGCGCCGCTGGCGGGCTCAATACGGTCTTCAAGGCGATCCTCAATCCCGGGGATGAAGTGGTGGTATCCAAGCCCTACTTTGTGGAATACGGATCGTACATCGCCAACCATGGCGGAAAAATGGTTTTAGTGGATACCACGGCGGATTTCGACCTGGACGTGGAAGCCATCGCCGGCGCGCTGACGGCCAAGTCCGCGGCGGTGATCATCAATTCTCCCAATAATCCTACCGGCCGGATTTATCCCGCCGCCACCATCGCGGCTTTGGCCGCCGCCCTGCGCCGCCATGGCACGGCTCACGGCCGGTTTCCGTACCTGATCGCCGATGAACCGTACCGGGAAATCGTCTACTCCGGCGCGGTGGTGCCGCCGGTGCTTTCGGCGTACGGGGAATCCATTCTGGTCACCTCCTACTCCAAGAGCCTGTCCCTGCCAGGCGAACGGATCGGCTATATCGCCCTGGGTCCGCACCTGCGGGACGCGCCGGAAATGGCCGGCGCCCTGGCCTACGCCACCCGGGTGCTGGGGTTCGTCAACGCTCCGGCGCTCATGCAGCGGGTCGTAGCCGAACTCACCGAGGCGCGGGTGGACGTGGCCATCTACGCCCGTCGCCGGGATGCCTTCAAAGCGGTCCTGGACCGGGCGGGCATCGAATACGTCGAGCCCGAGGGCGCTTTTTATCTATTCTGCAAGGTACCGCCGCGCCAAGCCGTTTCGGAGCCGGCGGAACATACCGCAACCGGCGACGATCCGGCATTCGTCAATCATCTGAAAGAACACCTGATCCTGGCCGTCCCGGGCACCGGATTCGGCGCTCCCGGCTGGTTCCGGCTGGCCTACTGCATCGACGAAGCCATCATCCGCGCTTCCGGGCCGGCTTTTGAAGCAGCCGCGGCGAGTTGGCGGAACGGCGGTTGAAAATCGGCGGGATGAAGAATCCGGTTCCGGCCTGATACGAAGATCAGGCTTCCATCTCCGGCTCCGGACGGCTGCGGACCAGCGCCGCGGCCTCTTCAAAACCGAGGCCCTCCCGGTTTTCCCGGGTTGAAAGCCGGCGCAGCGTCAAGGGATCGACGAGCGGGGAGTCGCCGGGGATGAGTATCCAGTCGGCGCCCTTCTTTTCCGAAAGGGCGTACTGTTGGGGCAGTTTTTTCTGCTCCGTCAGCAGGTCGCAGGGGATACCGGCGGAGCGGAACCGGGTCGCCAGGACTTGGTAGGCGCCCGCCAGATTCTCGTCCACGCAGGCGATGGCCAGTCGGGCAAAGGATGCGGGACGGTTTGCTTCCCGCAGCGTCTCGAGGGCGGCGATCAGCCGGTCCAGCCCGATGGACGCGCCGACGCCGGGCATTTTTTCTTTGGAATAGAGGGCCGCCAGGTCGTCGTAGCGACCGCCGGAACAGACTGAGCCGATTTCCGGCAGGGCGTTCAAAAAAGTTTCGTAGACCACTCCGGTATAGTAATCCAGCCCCCGGGTGATGGACGGGTCCAGTATAAAAATATCCGCCGCCCCGGCGTCGATCATGTAGCGCCGTAGTTGAGCCAGCCGCTCCGTGTCGGGACCGCATCCGCCGGCGGCGGCGGTCATGGCCGCCAGGGTCTCCTCGAAGGTTCCGCGGCTCCGGATGAAGTCCAGGACCGCCGCCCCTTTTTCGCCGCCCGCCAGCGCCGCCAGCTGCTCCCGCGTCGCCTCCCGGCCGATCTTGCCCAGCTTGTCCACGGTGCGGAGTATTTCCACCGCGTGGGACTCTATGCCCAGATGGGCCAGGAATCGGTTGAAAACGCCCCGGTGATTCAGGCGGATGCTGACGTCCCCGACGCCGATGGACCGTAGAATTTCCCGCATCATGAGCAGTATTTCAAAGTCCGCCAGCGGGCTTTCGCTGCCGACGATATCGAAATCGCACTGGGTGAATTCCCGGTATCGTCCGCGCTGCGTATTTTCGCCCCGCCACACCTTGGCCAGATGGTAGCGCTTGAAGGGCAGCGCCAGTTCTTCCCGGTGCAGGGCCATAAACCGGGCAAAGGGCACGGTCAGATCGAAGCGCAGGGCTACGTCCCGGTCGCCGTGGTCCCGGAAACGGTAAATCTGCTTTTCCGTTTCGCCGCCGCCCTTGCCCAGGAGGATTTCGGCGTATTCCAGAGCGGGGGTGTCGATGGGCACAAACCCGAAGGAACGGAAGCCGGCTTCGATCTTTTCGGACAGGATGCGCCGTTCTATCTCGGCGGCGGGAAGAAAATCCCGAAAACCCTTGAGCAGGCGGGGTTCGATGTTATTCGGCATGGATGCTTCTCCGTATGGAAAAAAGTACGCTGTCCGGGTATGATGCCACGGATGGCGGGTGGAACGCAAGCCGAAGGGGGACCGATGCTGCTGGCGGTGGACGTGGGGAATTCCAATATTGTCGCGGGAATCTGGAACCAGGCAAAGCTGGAGCATAATTGGCGCATCCACACGGAGGCCAAGAAAACCGAGGATGAGTACGCGGGCATCTTCCGATCCCTGTTCCAGGATGCGTCCATCCATCCCGAAGACGTTACCGCGGTGGTGGTGTCGTCCGTGGTTCCTTCGCTCACCGACGCCATGGTGGCGATGCTCAAGCGCATCAGTGGCCGGGATCCGGTCCTGGTGGGGCCGGATCTCTATGCGAGGCTGCCCATCACCGTGGTCAACCCCTACGAAGTGGGTGCCGACCTGGTCGCGGACGCCATGGCCGCCTGGGATAAGTGCCGGGGAGCCTGCGTGGTGGTGGACTTCGGCACGGCGCTCACCTTTACGGTCATCGACGCAACCGGCCTCATGCTGGGGGTGGCCATCGCGCCCGGCCTGAATACCGCAGTCAACGCCTTGTCCCGGGATACGGCCCAGCTGCCCTTTGTGCAGCTGGCGGCGCCGCCGGCGCCTTTCGGCAAGAATACGGTGCACGCCATTCAGGCCGGCGTGGTCTACGGCTTTACCGGGCTGGTGGAATCCATGATCGCCAGAATCCGGGCCGAAGTAGGTACGGATCTGCAGGTGATCGCCACCGGCGGACTCTGCGGCGTCGTAGCGCCGCTGACGACGGTATTTACCTACGTAGAACCCGATCTGACGCTTTACGGCTTGAAACTGATCTCCGACTGCGCTCAGGCGCCCTTGGAGCGCAACCGGAACCAGTAGTCATCCATTATTTCCACCAATTCGGGACTGAAAGCCAGCAACGAGCGGGTTTTGATGATCCCCGTCGGCAGCCTTTGCACCGATACGATGGTTCCGGCGATGGAAAAACGATATTTCTTGAAGTAGAGTTGATAGGCCACGGCGGTTCCCGGTGTCCGTTCCTGTGTAGAACCGCCCTCCAGATGCTCGATGTACTTGGTACTCAACGAAAACACCTGGATGCGGCGGCTGGATCCGGAGGGTTCGGTAACCGTGGCGTACTGGTTGTACCCGATGTGTCCGGCCGTATCAGCGTTGACCCGCAGGTCGGTTTTTCCGTAATCCTCGTATTGGGTTCGCAACCTTTCCTGATGTTCCAGATGGCTGCCCAGAATATAAATAAAATCCTCCGGGGTGTTTTTAAAGTCGATGATGAACAGGCCGACGTTTTCCCGGTTCTGCATCTGGCCGACCCCGGCCAGCGTGCTGCGGATGAACAGTTTCAGCGGTTCAGTCCGGTTTTGATGGTTGAATTCCATTGAAAGACCGACGATGCCGTTGGTGTACTTATGAAAAAAACCCAATTCTTGTCTGGATAAGGAAGTCAGGAACAGGGACCGTTTGAAGCCGAACTGGAACGGCGCGCACAACAGGACGTAGTCGTCGATCTTCAAAAAACAATGGCTCTGATCAAGACCGAGCTGGGTCAGAGAATATTTATTGCACGCCACGGTCTGATCGGCAAAACGAGCCAGATACTGGGCCGCACCGCTGGGTATATTCGTCATCGACCTCTCCACTTTTTTATGCCGCGAATTTGATTACATGATACATGAAAAGAACCGCTTATGCAAATATATCCATATAAAATATGATATTATCAAATATCTCAAATATCCTCAAAACGTATACCCTCCCCGGCGGGGATAAAGGTTCTGGCCCGGTGCCCGACGAGCGCTTCCGCCCAAGCCGGCTCCAACCCCGGGCGCAGCACTTTTTCCGTGCGCAGGACCCCGATGTCCCCGGCAGCGATCGTCTGACCGGGCTGGATGTCCCGCAGCGCGTGCACCGAGCGGTTGGTGCGTTGATGATTCATCTTTTCCGACGCCGCCAGCCG
The DNA here is from genome assembly GCA_020719845.1 of Treponema denticola. GTDB lineage: Bacteria > Spirochaetota > Spirochaetia > Treponematales > Breznakiellaceae > DYPP01. The sequence continues at coordinate 94,518 of DYPP01000001.1, forward strand.
CTTGACGCCGTCGCCCAGAACCGCGTCCACCAACGCCGGGCCGCGTTCCGCGATCATCGCCGCGACGGCAGCGTCCGGCCCGGCGGCGGAAGCGGCGCGCACGGCGGCCGCCATGCGGGCAAAATCTTCGGGCGGTTGGGCTATCGGATCGTCCAGGCCGGGATCGGAACGGGAAAGGCAAAAGTGCTTTTCGATCGCGACGGCGCCCATGGCCACGGCCAGGGTGGGCACCAGCACGGGATCCAGGCTGTGGTCGCTGACCCCGACGGGCACGCCGAAGACGGACCGCAGGCCGGTCAGGACGCGGAGATTATAATCGCTTTCGGGAGCGGGGTAGGCGGTGACGCAGTGCAGCAGACACGCCGACGCAGTTTCAAAAGCCGCCAGGGCGCGTTCGATATCCGCCAGGGTGGAAACCCCGGAGGATAAAAAAGTGGGCAGTCCGTAGGAGGCTACTTCCTGGATCAGGGCGGAAAAATTGAGCTCCGGCGACGCGATCTTGAAGGCCGTCTGACCCAAGGAGCGCAGTTCCCGGGCGCTGCGCAGGCCAAAAGGCGTACACAGGAACAGCAAGCTCCGGGATTCGGCGTAATCCTTTGCGGCGGCAAAAAAATCAAAGGGCATCTCCAATCGTCTGAACCGGTCGTAGAGCCGGATGTTCCCCCCCGGCAAGGGGACGTCCCCGGTGTTGGGGTGCAGAATTTCATCCGCGTAGACCAATTGGAATTTGACGCAGTCCGCCCCGGCTTCCGCCGCGGCGTCGATCAAATCCCGCGCCCTGCCCAGATCGGCACCGTGGGCGGTACCCAGTTCGGCGATGATCATGACCCGGGCTGGTCCGTATTTTACGCCTTCGATCTCCAATTCATGTACCATGGCGTATATTCCCATTCCCCCGGCGTCCCTGTCAATCAATCCCGGATGCGTTTATTTTTTCAGCATCCCTCGACAAGGACTGACTCTTGGGCTATTATTTCATCAGTACGGTAAAACGGAGATAAGGAGCCGACCATGAAAACCCTCGCGTGCGACGTCTGCAAACGCGCCATTCAAAATCCCATCAAGGATAGGAATTATTATCATATTGAAAATCGCGATCTATGCGAACCCTGCAAGGAAAACCTTGATCTGATCTTGAAACCCGTCGTCCGGTCCAAGCATCCCTTCAATTATGAATGGTATGAACGCCTGATCATGGATTCCATCGAAAAGGCCGTCCGCAAGGGAAAATTCGAGGCCGTCTGATAAATCAGACATCTTAAAAACGTTTATCCATACTCGAATAGATCCTTGTTTTACCAGGGTTTTGGAACGCTTGACACATTTTTTCAGCCTATGGTATCAATAGGGGAGCTTTTTCAAGGAGTTACCATGTCCGGTCACAGTAAATGGGCCACCATCAAACACAAGAAGGGTGCCGCGGACGCCAAGCGCGGTCAGATGTTTACCAAGCTGATCAAAGAAATTTCCATCGCCGCCCGCATGGGCGGGGGTGATCCCGACGGCAATCCCCGTCTCCGGACGGCCATCCTCAAAGCCCGGGGCGCCAACATGCCCAAAGACAACGTAGACCGGGCGATCAAGAAGGGCACCGGTGAGCTCGAGGGCGTCAACTATGAAGAACTGGTCTACGAAGCCTACGCTCCCGGCGGCGTCGCCGTCCTGATTGAAGTCCTGACGGACAATAAAAACCGCGCCGCCGCGGACGTGCGCAACATACTGACCCGCTCCGGCGGTTCCCTGGCCACTTCCGGCGCCGTATCGCGGCTCTTCAAACGGCAGGGCATCATCACCTTTGACGGTGAAAAATATACCGAGGATCAGATCATGGAAGCCGCCCTGGAAGGCGGAGCCGAAGACGTAGCCACTTCCGACGGCGTGATCGAGGTGGTAACCGCTCCGGAAGACTTCGAATCCGTGCTCAACGCCCTGAACGCCCAGCAGTTTGAGTCCATGAGCGCCGAAATCAGCATGGTTCCGGAAGTTGAAGTCGAACTGGATAAAGACGCGACTTCCAAAGCCCTGCGTCTGATCGACCGGCTGGAAGAAAACGACGACGTGCAGAACGTCTATTCCAACGTGGCCATTCCGGAAGGGTACGAGGAAGAGTAGAGGCGGTTTTGTCGGCGGACCGGACGCGACGCATCATCGGGGTCGATCCCGGCCTGGCATCCACCGGCTGGGGCGTGCTTGACGTGCTGGGCAGCCGTATTGTCTACGTCGCCCATGGTCATATACAAACGAAGGCAGGCGTTCCCCGTTCGGAACGCCTTTTTTACATCTACGCTGCCTTCCGATCCGTTCTGGAAAGCTACGCGCCGACGGAATCCGCCGTTGAAACCCTCTATTTTGCCAAAAACGTATCCAGCGCCCTGCCGGTGGCCGAAGCCCGGGGCGTCCTGTCCATGGCCTTGGCAGAACGGGGCATCGTGGTGCGGGAGTTTACGCCGATGGCCATCAAGCAGGCCGTGGTGGGGCGGGGCTCTGCGGATAAAGCCCAGGTGCAGGAATTGGTGCGCCTGATACTGGGTTTGGCGACCATCCCCAAACCGGACCACGCCGCCGACGCCTTGGGCGCGGCCGTCTGCAGCGCCCATACGCTGAACCTTGCGCCGGTCCGGCCCTCCGGGCTATAGTCGGAGTATGTTCAACAGCATTCAGGGTGAGATAACCGAAAAACAGGGCGAGACGGTGCGCATCCAGACCGGGGGCGTCGAATGGGATATCGCGGTGCCCGCTTCGGACACGCTTCTGCTTCCCGCGGCGGGCGAACAAGGACGCGTGTTCGTCTGGCTCTACCACCGGGAAGACCAGATGCGCCTGTACGGTTTTATCGACGAACAGCGGCGGTCTACTTTTTTGGAGCTGAACAAGGTGGAAGGCATCGGACCCCGGCAGGCGCTCAAGATTATGAGCGGTATACGGCAAGTAGACCTGGAGCGTGCCCTGGATACCGAAGACGTAGGCCGTCTGGAAGCGGTCCCGGGTTTGGGCAAGAAAACCGCCCAAAAAATGATTCTGGCTTTAAAGGGAAAACTGGCCCGGGAGCCGGCGACCGTTCAGGGACCGGCGGCGCACGCCGATTTGGTCGCGGCCCTGGCGGATATGGGCTATGACCGCAAGGCGGCGGCCGACGCGATCAGTAAGGCGGCGTCGGAATTGGGAGCGGAAGCCGGTGGTCCGGAACACGAAAAAGCGCTCTTCAAACGGGCTATCGTGTTGCTGAGCGGCGTGTAGGGGAGGTCCCGGGATGGCCCACGAAGCTTCCGAGGGAGCCGCCTTGCTCCACGCCGAGACCCTGCAGGACGAGGATCGCCGGGACCTTTCGCTGCGTCCCCGCAGTCTGACCGAATTTCTCGGCCAGGCGGCGATGAAGGAGAACCTTTCGGTGTTCATCGCCGCTGCCCGGGAGCGGCGGGAAAGCCTGGATCATCTCTTCCTGATCGGACCACCCGGACTGGGCAAAACCACGCTGGCCCAGGTGGTGGCCAACGAACTCGGCGCCGACTTCAAGGTAACTTCCGCTCCGGCCCTGGATAAGCCCAAAGATCTGGCGGGCATCCTGACCGCCGTGACCGAGCGGACCGTATTCTTCATCGACGAAATTCACCGACTAAAACCGATTATTGAAGAAATGCTCTACATCGCCATGGAGGACTACGAACTGGACTGGATCATCGGACAGGGGCCCAGCGCCCGGACGATCCGGATTCCCATTCCGCCGTTTACCCTGGTGGGCGCCACGACCAAGGCCGGCATGGTCTCCAGTCCGCTGATCAGCCGTTTCGGGATTTCCTTTCGCTTTTCCTTCTACGAGCCCGCCGACATGGAAGCCATCGTGCGCCGATCGGCGGGAATCCTGCAGATTCCGGTGGATGCCGACGCGGCGTCCCTGCTGGCCGCTTCCGCCCGGGGTACGCCCCGGGTGGCCAATCGGCTGCTCCGGCGGATGCGGGACTACGCTCAGGTGCTGGGCCAGGGCCGGATTACCCGGAGCGTGGTCGCCGAGGGGCTCAAACGGCTGGAGATCGACGAACTGGGCCTGGAACGCTACGACCGGGAAATTCTCAAGATCATCATCGAACGGTACAACGGCGGTCCGGTGGGCGCGGAGACCCTGGCCATCTCGGTGGGCGAAGCGGTGGATACGCTGGAAGATTACTACGAACCCTACCTGATCCAGATCGGACTGCTGCAGCGGACGCCCCGGGGACGGGTGGCTACCGCCTACGCCTATGAGCATTTAAAGCTGGAAAAGAGGGCGAATGGAAACGACGGACTACTATTTTGAACTTCCGGAGGAACTGATTGCCCAGTTTCCGGCGCCGGAACGGGGCGCAAGCCGGTTGCTGGTATTGAACCGCGGACCGGGCACGTACGATCATCGGAAAGTCGCGGACCTGCCCGCTTTGCTCGCGCCGGGCACGCTGCTGGTGTTCAACGATTCCCGGGTGCGCAAGGCGCGCCTGTATGGCCGGTCCGCCGCGAGCGGCGCCCTGGCGGAGTTCCTGCTGCTCGACCGTCTGGGCGACGGCCTCTGGCGGACGGTGGCCAAGCGCGCCAAACGCCGCCGTCCGGGGGACCGTTTTTTGTTCGGCGCCGATGCGGGCGACCATATCAGCGGCGTCATCGCCGGTGAAGAGGGCGAGTTCCGGCTGCTCCGTTTTGAGAAGGACATCGACGACCTCTGGCTGGACCGCAACGGACACGTTCCGCTGCCGCCCTATATCAAGCGGCCGGATGCGGCGGCGGACGATGACCGTTACCAGACCGTCTACTCCCGGTCGGTGGGATCCGCCGCAGCGCCCACCGCAGGGCTGCATTTTACCCCCGACCTCCTGCAAGCCCTCTCCCGGCGGGGAATCGAAACCGCTTTTATCACGCTCCACGTCGGCTTGGGCACCTTTCTGCCGGTGCGCGCCCAGCGGCTGGAGGATCACGTCATGCACGAAGAAGCCTATTTTATCAGTCCGGACACCGTCCGGGCCGTAGAGCGGGCGTACGCCGCGGGTCGGCCGATCGTGGCGGTGGGCACTACCAGCGTACGGACCCTGGAATCAGCCTGGCAGGACGGAAAGTTGCGGGGTGGGGAAGGGCGGACCAGCATTTTCATCTATCCGGGCTATCAATTCAAGCTGGTGTCCGGCTTGTTCACCAATTTCCACACCCCGGAATCAACCCTGCTCATGCTGGTGTCCGCGTTTGCCGGTCGGGAGATGATTATGGAAGCATACGCCGAAGCGATCCGGGAACGGTACCGGTTTTTCAGCTACGGCGACGCGATGCTCGTCGTCTAGTAGGTGGTTTCATCCATGGCTTCGAATTGCGCCCGAACCTTGGCCAGGGAGTCCAGTTCGCGTTGGATGATCTTTGCATAGTCCAGCGATTTATCGCTTATGCGGCTGGATTCGTCTTCCCAGAACTGAACCCGTTCCAGGTTGATCCAGCGGAAAACCGGCGCCTGGGCTTTCTGTGACCATTTTTGGGCGTCCTGCCAGTAAGACAGGGCGGAGCGGAAGCAGGTTTCCGCGGTTTTGAGGCTTTCCAGGTTTTGTTCTTTCCAGGGCGCGTTGTAGAAATAGGCGTGTCGTTTGTTCCATTTTTCGCCCAGAAAAAGGTATTGCTCGATCAGTTTGAGGTTTACGTGCATCATGAACAGATGGCGGTATTTTTCCCACTGCACCGGATCTTCGATCAGCGCCAGGGCGTACAGGGGGTTGGCGAAGTCCGCCTTCAGGGCCTGTTCCAGCCAATAGATGTTTTCCATGGTGTCATCCGGATACTGGATATAGTGCAGGTGGTAGAGCCGGTAGTATTGTTCCTTGTACTGGACGTAGTAGGCTCCGGCCCCCGCTGCGGGCAGGACCAACAAGATCGCCGCGGCCAGGAGCGGGGACACCAGTCTATGCGGAAGCTTCTGTAGGTTCACCCTTGTAGTATCGGCAGGTTTTCAAGGGCGCTCCACACCTGATCGGCGACTTTGTCGATCGACTGGGAGGCGTCGATGCGGACCAGCGTGCTGCCCGGGGCGGCGTAAAGGGGCAGAATGGCGGCGTAGCGTTCGTGCACCCGGATCTGAAAATCGAGCCGCTCGTACTGATCCTTGTCTGGCCGGGAAGCAAAACGCTCCGCCGCGCGTTGCGGATCGATGTCGAAATAGAGGATCATTTCCGGATGGGGAAATTCGGCGTTCAGTCGGGAGGGCAACTCTTCGCCGCAATCCAGGCCCTGGTAGACCAGGGATGAGGGCACGTACCGGTCGCAGACGACCAGTTCGCCCTTCGCGCAGCGTTCCAGGATGCCGCCGGCCTGGTGCAGGTGTTCAAAGCGATCGGCGGCAAAAAGCCGGGCTACCGTTTCCGGGCGGAGCGGCACGGCGCCCCGCAGCGCCGAGCGGATCAGCGTGCCGATCGGTCCATCCGTCGGCTCGCAGGTAAAATAGGGCCGGATTCTGCGGCCGCATCGCGCCAAATCCTGTTCCAGGCGGTGCAGCTGGGTCGAAGTTCCGGTGCCGTCTCCGCCTTCCAGCACGATAAAATTGGGTACGATCATAGAGGGTTCTTATAGCATGGAATGGCAATTCCCGTCGATCCGTGCTAGGTTTAGCAGAGGCTGGTGGGCGTTGGCATTGAAGCGGAAGGGCCGTCTTTTACGTATTTTTTTAGACCTGCTCCTGTTTTTGGGCCTCGTCGCGGGGACCGCCGTCGTCGTGCGTCCTTTCCAGAAGAACCTGTTGGCCCGGATGAACGAAGTCCGGGAAGCAGCCTTGAGCGGTGCCGAAACCGCGCTGGGACGCCGTATCCACTACGGTTCCCTGGGACCGTCGATCTTCGGTACCCTTGATCTGCGGGACGTCCGCATCGTCGGTCCGGACCAGCAGCCGGTGGTCAGCGTCGCCCGTCTGCGGATCGGCTACGATCTGTGGGCCCTGATCCGGGCGGATGGTTGGGCGGCGATCAAGTCCCTACGCCTTGACGCGCCGGAAATCCGGGTGGACGCCGACCGGGATCAGGACTTGTTCGACCTTTTTTCCCCCTCCGATTCATCGGCGGAAGAACCGGAGCCGTCCCGGTTGGCGTCCCTGTTCGAGGGACGGATCATTTTTCGCATCCGGGGGGGCAGCGCGACGTTTACCCGGGGCGGCGAACGGCTGCGGGTGGAGGCGATCAACCTGGACGCTGAAACCGCGGCCAAACGGCTGCGGGTGAACGGGTCCTTCGCGGCGGCTACCCAGAGCCAGGGCGACTTGGCCGTGCTGGGCGAGATTCGTTTGCGTACTTCCTTTTCCGGCGACCTGGAATCGTCGCTGCGCCAGGGTTCGCTCACCCTGGCTTTTTCCCAAGTCTCCAGCGCCTTGTTTTCGCTTCGTTCCCTGACCGTCAACCTCAGCCTGGCGGATAATCTGCTGGAACTCCGAAAAATCCAGGACAAACTACCTTTTGACGTTTTTTTTCGCTATCAACCAGCTACCGACCAATGGTCGGGAGAATTCAAGGCCGAAGGCTTTGCGCCCCGGGATATCGTTGAACTCCGCGGACCATGGCGCGCGTCCGACCCCTGGTTGGGGGGCATCCTGAGCGGGTCGGCAACCGCGCGGGCGGGCAAGAATACGCCGCCGTATGTAAGCTGCGACTTGGTCGCGTCGTTGCCGCGCGAGCTCCCCTTCGATCTGACCAGAGCCGCGATCAAAGGGGCGGGCACGGCTTCCCGTTTTCAGGTCGACTCCCTCAGCCTGACCGCCGGGGAGGGGAATGTTTTTTTTGAAGGCGACCTGGCGCTGGCTCCGTTTCAGCCCAGCGGACGGTTGCGGGTGGAACGACTGCCCACGAGCGGCGGCGCCCTGCTGGACGCGGACTTGCGGATCGGCGCGGAGGACGACGCGATCCTCGTCTACGGCGAAAGTTTGACCCTCGGCGGCCTGGTGTTTTCCGCCCTGGATCTGCGTTTGGGTATTGCCCGGGGCGTGGCGACCTATGATTTTTCCGCCCTCAGTTTTGCGGATCTGGAATCCTACGAAGACGTCGGGATTTCCCGGATTTCCTCCACCGGGACCTACGCCCGTTCGGAGGGCTTGCTGCAGGCTTCCTTGGCCGTGGACGCCTTCGCGGCCCGGGATATTCTGGAGCTGACCCAGGCTCTGGCCCGCGTACCTCCTTTGTCCGCAGCGCTGCGGCAGATCGTCGATCAGCTGTACTTTACCACCGAACTGTTCATTTCTGCGGATGCCGACCATTTTTCTTTCAGCGCCCCCCGTTTTGTCGTCGCTTACCAGGGGGACCTGGATATTTTTGCCGTCGCATCCCTCTCGGGCACGGAATCCCGCTTTGCCCTGGACGAGGGCAACTTGATCTGGTCCGGCGGCAGCGCCGAATTCTCCGGCGGCAGCGATTATTCAGATCCGGAGGATATCGAATTCGCGGTGCGCGCTTCGTTTCGGGACGCGGTCTATTACCTGGACGCCATCCTGCTGGAACACCGTCAGCTGAGTCTGCAGGGTTCCTACGGCTTGTCGGCCAACATGACCGTCGCCGATAGCGGTGCGCTTTCGGGCTATATCGAAACCAGGGGTATGCCCTTGCCCTTCCTGGATCAGGCGCCGTTGATTTCTCTGGCCGCCCATTTCCGTTATTCCGGGCCCGCTTTTTGGTCGGTAGACCTGAACCGGCTGGAAATAGGCGAAATTCGGCTTCCGAACTCCCTGGCGGCCCGGGCGCTGCTGCGGGGTTCAGTCGATCAGGAGGGAGCGTCGCTGCAGCTTGATTCTTTTGACGATGGACGCGGCCCCCTCTCCGGCCGGGTTGAGGCAACCTGGCAGGCGGGCTTTTCGGAAGCCGAACTGACGCTCCGCATCGCCGATGCGGCCGGACAGGAGCGCTACGAAGCGGAAGCCCGCCGCGGCGCCGGCACGACGGAGCTGCGTTTATACGCGGCCAACGCCCAGTTGCCCCGGCTGGTCAAAGGGCTGAACAGCGCTGTGGCCACGGGTGAACTGCGGATTGCCTGGGAGTCCTTGTCCAGCTACGCCATGGATCTGCGGTTGTCATCCCTGCAGGCCCGGGTAGGGGAACGAGAAATCGCCCTGACCGGTTCGGGTTCGCTGGACCCCCGGCGCCTGGACGTGGAGAATCTAAAAATCAGGTACGGAGCATTGCTGACCGAAATACCAGCCTTGCGCCTGGATCGTTCCGCTTCCCGGGCGCAAGCCAGCACCAGAATCCGCGGAACGGTAATGAATCGCGAGCTGGACGTGACCCTGGAAACGGCGCTGTCCATGGGCGCTTTTGAAAGCTGGGACCAGATCGCCGCCGCCCTGACCACGATGCAAGGTTCCCTGCTCATCAGCAGCCTGCGCTTCGGCGCTTGGCAGGGAACCGAACCGATCCGGTTGGACTTCGAGCGTACGGAACGGCTGTTTACCCTGCGGGGGGGACCGCAGGATTCGCTCCGGGCGCAGTTGTCCACGGATGGCGCCTTCTACGCGGCTTTTTCCCAACCCGCGCCGCTCCGCGGCGCGGTGACCGGGACGGTCCGGGCGGGAACCATCGACGCCCGCACCGAAAACCTGTACCTGGATTTTTCCGCCCTGTGGAAAATCCTGCCCCTGCAGCATATCGTGGATTTTACCGGGGGAATTTTTTCCGTATCCGCCCGGATTGCCGGACCCCTCGGAGACCCGGAGTTTTTCGGCCGGGCGGAGGGCACGAGTGTCCGCGTCCGGGTGCCCGACTGGGTCAACGGGGAACTGGGCCCCAGCGCGGTCCAGGTGGTATTCGACGGCAACCAGATGCGGTTCGGCCCGGTCCGGATTGCCGCGGAAAGCGGAGCCGGCCAGGTGCAAGGTCAATTTACCTTTGACCGCTGGGTTCCGTCGGTGTTCACCCTGGATATCGGCATCGAACCGGATCAACCGGTCCCCTTCCGCTTCGACCTGTTCGGCGTCCGCAGCACCGGACTCACCTCGGGCAGCCTCAGCCTCGGCCTGGGGCCGGATGGGTTCCGCCTGGGCGGGGCTCTGGTTCCCCAGAACGCGCTGATTACCCTGGACGCCAAGACGATCGCCGAAAACCGGAACGCACCGGTTGCTGCCCAGGTGCCCATTTTTGTCGATCTGGGGCTGACCACGGGGAAGAAGGTGGAGTTCGTCTGGCCTTCGGAAGAATTCCCCATCGTCCGGGGGTACGCCGACGTGGGTACGGGTTTGCGCATCACCGCCGACGGGGCGGCGGGGCGCTTTTCCATGACCGGGCCGGTGTCGCTGCAGGGCGGAGAGGTGTTCTATTTCCAGCGCAGTTTCTATATTCGAGAAGGGATGCTGGATTTCAACGAAAATGAGTTTCGCTTTGATCCGCACATAGCCGTCCGGGCGGAGCTGCGGGATCAGTCCATCGACGGGCCGGTCACCATCGCCCTGGTGGTCGACGACGCGCCGCTGAGCGTTTTTACCCCCCGGCTGGAATCGGACCCCGCCCTGTCCCAGGTTGAAATCTTTGCCTTGTTGGGGCAGAATCTCAACGTCGGCGCCGCGGACAGCACCACCCAGTTCCAGGAGGCGCTGATCACGGCTTCTTCGGACGTCCTGGCCCAATTCAACGTGATCCGCGTGTTTGAGCGTTCGGTGCGGGATACCTTGAACCTGGATATGTTCTCGGTCCGTACCCAGGTGATCCAGAACGCGGTGCTGGAAGCCACCGGACTGCGCACCGCCCCGGTTGACAGGATCACCGCCCTGGGTAACTATTTCGACAATACGACTGTTTTCTTGGGAAAGTACCTGGGACCCGACTTGTTCGTGCAGAGCATGCTGTCCCTGCGCTATGATGAGACCCGAGCCTACGATCTTTTTGGAGGACTGACGCTGGAACCGGACTTTGGATTGGAGCTCAAAACCCCCTTGTTCAACCTGCAATGGAATTTTGTTCCCCTCAATCCCCAGAATTTGTTTATCGACGACCATGCTTTCACGCTCAGCTGGAAGTGGTCTTTTTAGCAAGGAGTTTAGATGCGCACACGTAGTACCGCCCTGTTATTGGTGTTTTTAACGGCCATGACGGCTTTTGCCCAGCAGGCGGAGGATTGGTATATCGGCAAGCCGATCAAAGACATAACCTTTGAGGGATTAAAACACGTCAAGGCTGCCGAGCTGGAAGGGGTTATCGACCCCTATGTCGGGCGGCTGTTCAACGACAATCTTTTTTGGGAGCTGCAGGGACGGCTCTACGCCCTTGAATATTTTGATCTCATTTCCCCCAGCGCGGTTCCCGCCGACCCGGAAGGCTCGGCGGTGATCATCAAATTCAAGGTAACCGAAAAAGCGGTGGTCACCAAAATCGACTTTGAGGGCAACGACGGCCTGCGGCGCAGCGAACTGCTGGACGTCATCTCGATCAAGATCAACGACGTGGTCAACCAACTCAAGCTCAAGGCCGACGAGCAGGCGCTGCGGGACAAGTATCTGGAACGGGGCTACCCGGACGTAAGCATCCGGTCGGAACAGAAAAATAGGGACGATTCTGCCCTGGGCATCACCTTCATCATCGACGAAGGCGAAAAACAAGCCCTGGAAGCCGTCTTGTTTGAAGGCAATACGGTTTTTTCCGAACGTGCGCTGCGGGGCTTGCTGTCCTTGAAAACCAAAACGCTGCTCAACGACGGCGCGTTCCAGGAAACCAAGCTCATCGCCGACAAGACCGCCTTGGTGCAGTACTATCGGGATCGCGGCTACGTGGATGCCGCGGTCACCGACGTCGTCCGCACCACCCGGAAGGATGAACAGGGCCGGAACCTCATGACCATCACCTTCCGCATCCAGGAAGGCAGCATCTATACCTTTGAAGGCATTTCTTTCGAAGGCAACGTCATTTTCCCGACGGACCAGCTCGCGGCCCTGGTCTATTCCAAACCCGGACAGGTCATCAACGCCCGCAAACTGGAATCCGACATGCAGCGGGTAGCGGATTTGTATTATGAAAACGGCTATATTTTCAATTCCATCAGCCGTCGGGAGCGACGCAACGAAGAAGCCTCGGGCATTTCCTACACCATATCCATCGTGGAGCGGGAGCGGGCGCACATCGAGAACATCATCATCCGGGGCAACAAGAAAACCCGGGAATCGGTTATCCTCCGGGAGATTCCCCTGGAGACGGGGGATATCTTTTCCAAGACCAAGGTGATGGACGGCCTGCGGAACCTCTACAACCTGCAGTACTTTTCCGCCGTCACCCCGGAGACGCCCCAGGGCAGCGCGGACAACCTGATGGACCTGGTCTTCAACGTCGAAGAACAGCCCACCGCGGACATCCAGTTCGGCCTAACCTTTTCCGGCTCCTCCGACCCGGACGCATTCCCCGTTTCGGGACTGATCAAATGGAACGACCGCAATTTTCTCGGCTACGGCAACGTATTCGGGGTCGAGCTGAACGCTTCCCCGGACACCCAGACGCTGTCCATCCAGTACACCCAGCGCTGGCTGTTGGGGCTGCCCCTCTCCGGCGGTTTTGATTTTACCGCCAAACACACCCTGCGCAACGCGGCCATGGACGGCACGGCGCCCTTCTTCAACGGCGATGAAGAGTACGCCTTCCCGGACGGATTTGCCGGCTACGACGACTATGCCGACGCAAGCAGCATTCCCGGCGACGAGTACCTCATGTCCTACGACCAGTGGTACCTGTCCGTCGGTTTCTCCACGGGCTACCGGTTCACCACCCCCTACGGCAACCTGGGACTGGGCGGCGGCATCCGGTCCGGCTTCATCTATAATTCCTACGACGCGGATCTGTTCCGGCCCTTCGATCCTACCCTGCGGGACGACAACAACACCTGGACGCCGTCCAACTCGGTATGGACCAGCGTCTCGCTGGACCAGCGGGATATCTATTACGACCCTTCCAAGGGGTACTACGGCATCCAGCGTCTGGGGTACTACGGTATTCTGCCCTTTGAACGGGAACACTACATCAAATCGGACACGGATCTGGAATTTTTCCACACCCTGTTCAACATCCCCGTGGCGGACAATTTCAGCTACAAGGCGGTCTTCGGCCTCCACTCCGGCGTCTCCCTCATCTATCCGCAATTTCTGGAAGGCGAACCGCAGATCGAAGACGCCAACCAGCTGGCCATCGACGGCATGTTCACCGCCCGGGGCTGGTACAGCGAACGGCTTTCGTACGGATTGGCGCTGTGGGAAAGCTGGGCGGAAATCAGAACCCCCCTGGCGCCGGGCATCCTGGCCCTGGACTGGTTTCTGGACGCCGCGGCGGTCAAGGAGACGTCCCAGGAATTCTTCAGCGGGCTTGCTGCCGAGGATTTCCGGTTCAGCCTTGGGGCGGGGCTGCGGTTCACCATACCCCAGTTTCCGTTCCGGTTCAGCCTGGTCAAGCGGTTCAAAATCGTGGACGGCGACGTCGAATGGCAAGCCGGCGGTATCGGCCATGACCCGGACAAGCCCGATTCGGGACTGGATTTTGTGATCTCCTTTGCCCTTTCCACGTATTGACGGAGCGTGAATATGTTGAAGCCAAACCGCGTTTTGATGGTGATTCTTTTTCTGGCCGCCGCCGCAGCGTCGCAAGCCCAGCAGTTGACCCGCTTTGCCGTCGTCGACCTGCCGAAAGTCTATACGACTTTCTTTCGGGATTCCAAAGCGGTGCGTGATTTTGAGGAACGGAGCGCCCGGGTGCAGTCCGAGGTGGACCGCATGACCGCCGAGCTGCAGAATCTGCAAACGTCCCGGTTGGACGCCGAAACGGCGGGCAACCAGGATCTGCAGCTGCGGCTGGAGGGAGAGATATTCAAAAAGTCCGAGTTCCTGAAAGAGTACTACCGCCTGAAAACTGCGGAACTGGAAGACCAGCGTAAAAAGCTGTCCCAGTCGGGTACGTTCTTGCAGCAGGTGTACGAAGAAATCAAGCTGGTGGCCGAGAGCGAGGGGTTCAGCATCGTGCTCAACCTCAAAGAAAGCGCGGGCATCCTCTGGTACAGCCCGACGGTGGACATAACCGCCAAGGTCATCCAGAATCTGATGACCAAAGCCGGACGGTAAAATCCGCGCTGTGTCGGACAGACGGCTTTTTAAGTGTTAAGCTGTTTTTTCAAGACGCTCTGCAGACCGGAGAACTTTTTCCGGTTGGCCTCGGATAGCTCCATCAGGTTCTCATGGGTAGACAACAACAACTCGGCGTCCGAATTGGTCGACTTGACGATATTTTTCATCCCCTGGGGAAAGGCGACGGGCGCGTCGACCAGGTCCACCAGCGCGCTGATGCCCAAACCTTCGAGCAGTTCCCGGGCCAAGGCGGTCGGTTGAACGAGGGCCAGTCTATGCCCCTGGATCTTGGCGAGCCTCTTGTTGAAGGCCACCAGCAGACCCATGAAGGTGGAATCCATATATTCGCAGGCAGATAGATCGATCCACATTTCTTCAATATCCGGAGCCGCTTCAAAACGGGAAAAAACGAGTTGCCGCAGGTCAGCGCAGAGCGCCGCAGTGATATGGCCTTGGGCGCGAAGGTACAGCTTGTTGTCCGATTCCAGGAAGTATAAGGCTTCTGACACTGATGGCCCCCTTGTTGTACTTTAAAACATACTACCGTATAATGCAACTCCCATGTCCGACTCGAGTCCGATGATCGAACAATACCGACGGATCAAACGGGAGCACCGGGACGACGTGCTCTTTTTCCGCTTGGGCGATTTTTATGAAATGTTCGCCGAAGATGCCCTGGAAATTTCCGCCCTGCTCAACCTGACGCTCACCAGCCGCAACGGCGTGCCCATGTGCGGCATACCCTACCACGCGGCTCGATCCTACATCGCCCGCCTGCTGCGCTGCGGCAAGAAGATCGCGGTCTGCGAACAAGTGTCGGAACCCACCCCCGGCAAGGGTTTGGTTGACCGGCGGGTTGTGGAGGTGATCACTCCGGGCACCACGGTGGAAGAAGATTATCTGGATAAGGGCAGCTTCAACTACCTGGCCGCCTTCGCGTCGGCCAAAGACGGTTATTCCTTTGCCTACATCGACCTTTCTACTGGTGATTTTCAGGCCACGGCTTTTCCCGAAGCGGGCGGCGGCGAACGGTTGCGCCGGGAGCTGGAGCGCATCCAGGCCAAAGAGCTGATCGTCCAGGAATCCCTGCTGGAAGAACGCAAGGAACTCGCGGAGGCGATACTGGACCGGAGCGCTCTGGTGGTCAATCGCTGGGCGGATTGGCTTTTTGACCTCCGTCGCGGTCAAGAACGGCTGGAGCGGCAATTCGGCACCGCCAACCTCAAGGGGTTTGGCCTGGGGGAAGACGCTGCGGAAATTGTCGCCGCCGCGGCGCTGCTGGACTACCTGGACGATACGGCCCGCAGCCTGCTGCCCCACGTGCGGGGCATCCGCATCTATGGCGAAGCCGACTTTGTCGGCATCGATGAGGCTTCCCAGCGCAACCTGGAGCTCGTGCGCAATCTCCGGGATGGAGAGCCGCGCTTTTCGTTGCTGGAAGTCATGGATGAAACCCGTACCGCCATGGGGCGCCGCAACCTGAAGCAGCGCATCCTGCACCCGCTGTGCGACGTGGACCGCATCAACGCCCGGCTGGACAGCATCGACCTGCTCTATCACGATCAAAGCCGGCTGGCTGAATTGCGGGAAATCCTGGGCAAGGCTCCGGATCTGGAACGCCTCTGCGCCCGCATCGCCATGGACCGGGCCCACGCCAGGGATCTGGCCGCGGCGGCGACGGCGCTGGATATCTATGAAAAGATCGACCGAATCGCCCGGGAAATCGGGCTGCGGGATGAGCCCGAAGCCCGACTGGTCCTCACGCTGGACCCAAGTGCCCTTGAGCGGTTGCGGGGGGTGCGGGAACTGTTGGATCGGGGTATCCGGGAGGATCCTTCCATTTTGCTGACCGAAGGCAATATCATCCGGGATGGTTTCAACGCCGAGCTGGACGCGTTGCGGGATCTGCGGGACAACGGTCGGGGACTGCTGGAAGCCTATCTGGAAGAAGAACGGGCCGCTACCGGGATCGCCAACCTGAAAATTCGCTATAACCGGCTGATCGGGTATTTTTTTGAGGTCAACAACAACAGCCTTTCCCAGGTTCCGGTGTATTTTATCCGTCGCCAGGGCGTTGCCGGCGGCGAGCGCTACACCACCGACCGGCTGGCCGGGCTGGAATCGGACATCAACGGCGCCACCGACCGGGTGGTCGAGCTGGAAAAAAAGCTGTTTTTAGGGTTGCGGGATCAAGCCAAGGCGCTCATTCCGGAAATGATGGCCGCAGCCAAGCGCATCGCCGCATGGGACGTCGGCCAGTCCCTGGCCCGGGCCGCCACGGTGCGCGCCTGGGTGCGGCCGGTGGTGGCCGCCCACCAGCGGCTGCGTATCATCGAGGGCCGGCACCCGGTGGTCGAAGCCCACCTGGCCCGGGGCGAGTTTGTCCCCAACGACCTGGACCTGGACGCGGCGGCGCTGCGGTTCGCCCTGATCACCGGACCCAACATGGCCGGCAAATCCACCTACCTGCGTCAGGCGGCGCTCATCTGCCTCATGGCGCAGACGGGCAGTTTTGTGCCCGCCCAGAGCGCCGAGATCGGCATCGTCGACCGGATCTTCTGCCGCGTCGGCGCCTCGGACAACCTGGCCCGGGGGGAATCCACTTTTCTGGTGGAAATGAACGAAACCGCCCACATCCTGCATTCGGCCACCCAACGGAGCCTGGTCATCATGGACGAGGTGGGCCGAGGCACGGGAACCAACGACGGGCTTTCCCTGGCCTGGGCGGTGTGCGAAGAATTGCTGGACGGTATCGGCTGCCGTACGCTTTTTGCCACCCATTTTCACGAACTTTCCCGCCTTTCCCACCCTGGCCTGGCCCACCGCTCCATGGAAGTGCTGGAGCAGGACGGCGAGATCGTGTTCATCCGTAAAATCCGGGAAGGCGCGGCCGCCGAATCCTACGGGCTCCACGTGGCGCGTCTGGCGGGTCTCGGCGATCGCGTCGTCCAGCGAGCCGCCTATATCATGGATCGACTGCGGGAAAAAGAGCTGGTGCTTCAAGATACGGTTCCGGCCGCCGTCCCGCAAAATCCCATTCCCGCCGCTCCGGAAAACCCGCGGCTGGCGGAAATCATCAAGGATTTAGCCTTTCTGGACGTGGACCGATTGACGCCCCTGGAAGCCTTGAACCGCATTCATGGGTGGCGTCGTTCGCTGTCGAATACAAAATCCGCGTCTGCCCGAATAAAAAACCGTCCGCAAGTTGAAAAGGGTCTTTCCCTGTTTGATTGAAAAATGAGTCCGCTCCAAAAAACCGGTTATTTTTAGAGCGGACTTAAAAAATCTTCTTGCTTTTCCGCTTTTCACTGATGCATCCGCCGATCCCGGGCCGTACTATGGGCATGGGAAAAATCGCTCAAATCACGGCGGTGGTCGCCGAGATCCTGTTGCCCACGGGCTGCGCCCTGTGCGGTGCGGATCTGTTCGGATCCGCCGCATCCGGCGTCGGTCTCTGCGCCGTCTGCGCGGCCAGACTGGAACCCGAAGCTGGTCGGCGCTGCCCATCCTGCGGTCGTCCGCTGATCTCCGAACGGGACGTCTGTATGGAATGCCGATCCGCCGAACCGCCGGGCTGTGACCGAACCCACGCCCTCTACCGGTACGGCGGCGACGGCGCCACGGTGCTGCGGGCCTTCAAGTTCGGCGCGAATCGTGCTTTGGCCGCCTTTTTTGCCCTCCGGCTGATCGAAGCCGCCACGAGCCTGGCGTCCGAAACCGGGCCGATTGAAGCCTGGGTTCCCGTACCCCCGCGACCCGGCAAAATACGGAAGACCGGGTGGGATCAAGTGGAAGCCATTGCCCGAATTCTGGAACAATTATATAACGGACGCCGCACCGAAGCGGGGACGCTGCCCGTGCGGCGTTGCCTGGAACGACTGCCGTCCCGCAGCCAGAAGGAACTGAACCGCGGCGAGCGGGGCAAAAACCTGATTGGGAAGATTCGCTGCGTCCGGCCGGCGCCGACGTCCGCCCTGGTCTTTGACGACGTCATCACCACCGGGGCTACGCTCAACGCCTGCGCTGGTGCCCTCAAAAAAGCCGGAACCCTGCGGGTATACGCGATAGCCCTGTTTTATGATTGAGCCAAATCCAAAAACATCAGTTTTTAGATTTGTACCGATAAAAAAGCGATTCCTGTAAGGAATTGCCTAAGTCCGCCCTAAAAACAACCGGTTTTCGGAACGGACTCATGATGAGCGGCGTCGGGAAAAGGCTCTTCCTGCGGCGCAATGGACGGCTGGATTGGCAGGTTGACAAAGAATCAGGCAACGGATACAGTAATGCGACAGTCGAAGATTCGGCGAATCGTGGATTCGTAGTACAAAAGGAGTCGTTCGAACGACTCTTTTTTTATAGGTGGTGCCGTGCAGTTCAGTCCCAAGAGGGATGATCCGATTTTCGATAGCCTGGAGCCGGTAGTACGCGGGCTGGGGCTGTCGTTGGTTGAATTGACCGTATCACGGCACCGGGGTGCCGTGCAGGTGCGCCTGACGGTCAACAAAGCGGGCATCGTTGGTGTCAGCGACTGTTCCAAGGTGCACCGTGCGGTGGTGCCCCGTCTGGATCTGGCTTTTCCCGACCAGGAAATGTCCGTGGAAGTCGCTTCCCCGGGTATCGATCGCGTTCTGAAAGACGCTTCGGAGTTTTTGATGTACCGGGGACGGGGCGTACGGTGCTACCGCACGGATCTGTCCGACTGGGTCGCGGGCATCGTCGTGGAAGCGGACGAGCGCCGGCTGGTGTTGCGTGGATCGGGAGGAATTGTGGAATTGCCCTATGATATCATCGCCAAGGCGCGGTTAGACTATTCACAGGAGGTTGGAGACTGATGGCATCGGATATGTCCGAAGCGATCCGCCAACTAGTACAGGATCGTGGTATTTCTGAAGAACTAGTCCTCAAAACCATCGAAAACACCCTCTTTGCGGCGTATAAGCGTCGTTTTGGGAACGCGGACAACGCGGTCGTCCGTTTTGACGAAGAAAACACCGAAGTGGCCATATTCGCCAAGAAAAAAATTGTGGATGGCGTCTATGATCCGGCAAGCGAAATAGATTTGGAGGAAGCAAAACTCCTGGATCCGGAGGCGGATATCGGCGATGAGCTGCTGATCGAAATCGATCCCAAAGAATTCGATCGCATCTCGGTGCAGAGCGCCAAGCAGACCGCCCATCAATCGATCAGGGAAATCCAAAAGGATAGTCTCTACTCCGAATACAAGGACAAGGTCGGCGAGATCATCATCGGCTACTATCAGCGGGAACGGAACGGTACCATTTATGTCGATCTCGGCAAGGTGGAAGGCATTTTTCCCCGCAAGTACCAGTCGCCCCGGGAATCTTACCACGTCAACGATCGCATCAAGGCTCTGATAACCGAGGTCAACAAGTCGCCCACGGGCTTGCAGGTGGTGCTTTCGCGCACGCACACCGACTTTGTCCGGGCCATTTTTGAGCTGGAAGTGCCCGAAGTCTACGACAAGACCGTTGAAATCCATAAAATCGTCCGCGAGCCCGGCTACCGGACCAAGCTGGCGGTGTATTCCAATCGGGATGACGTCGATCCCGTCGGCGCCTGCGTCGGCTTGAAGGGCGTGCGCATCCAGTCCATAATCCGGGAGCTGGAAGGCGAAAAGATCGATATTCTCAAATACGATCCGGACCCGAGGCGCTTTATCAAGAACGCCCTTTCCCCGGCGGAAGTGCGGGACGTCATCATTCTGGATGAAGGCAAGCGGCAGGCTCTGGCGGTGGTGAGCGAATCCCAGCTTTCGCTGGCCATCGGCAAGCAGGGCTTGAACGTCCGCCTGGCCAATCGTCTGGTGGATTGGAATATCGACGTAAAGACCGACTCCCAGTACTCGGAAATGGACGTTTCTTCCGAATCCCGGCGCGCGGTGTCCGAGTTGTTCGGCGATGCCGAGGAATACGAAGAAGAAATTACCCGGGTCGTCGAGTTGCCCGGACTGGATCCCGCAGTTGCCGCCGCGCTGAACGCCAACGGCATAGAATACATAGAAGATTTCCTGGCGCTTTCGGATGAGGAATTGTCGAACCTGAAGGGCGTTGAAGCCGAGCAACTTGAAGCTCTACGGAAAATCATTGAAGAGAACGTGGAAATCGTAGAGGAAGAATCCTACGCCGGAGAAGAACAGGATTCGGAGCAGGAAGCCGTGGTGGAAGAAGAGCCGGTGGCTGAAGAAGCCGAAGAATATCTTTGCCCGGAATGCGGCGCCAAGATAACCGTCGACATGACTTCCTGTCCGAACTGCGGCATCGGCTTGAGCTTTGAATACGAGGACGAAGAATAAAGAGTCCGGTCTAAAAACCGGTTGTTTTTAGACCGGACTTAAGCAATTCCTTACAGGAATTGGTTTTTAAGCGGAACAACTCTAAAAACTGAAGTTTTTGGAGTTGACTCATAAAGGTGGATCATGGCTGAGGAATTGGATACTACGCAGAAACCCAAGGTGGAACTCATAAAACACGCCAAGAGCGTCGCGGAATCGACGGAAGGGGCGGAAGCTCCGACGCAGGCTGCGGGTGTTCAGAAGGACCACGTGGAACGAAGGAAAGTGGTCGTAGTCAAGAAAAAACCCCCGCTCGTGGTCCCCCCGGCGGAGCCGCCTCCGGCGGCTCCCAAAAAGCTTCAACCCAAAGTGGTTGTCGCGCACGCTTCTCCGGATGTTGCGGCGCCGGCTACTGCGGTGCAAGCCAAAGAAGAACCCGGCGTCGCGTCATCCGGCGGACAGCCGGTCGCGTCGGCGGATACAAGGAAAGACATTCCTGCGGGCGATGCAGCCGCGGCGCCCGCAGCGGAAACGCCCCGGGCTCCGTCGATGCCCAATACCCAGCGGCCCGCCGCGGCGGCGGGTAGGGTCGGCGGTCGTCCGGTGGGTCCGCAAGCCCCGCGCGAGGGTGCGCCCCGGTCTGAGCCGGGGTTCAACCGTTCCACGTCCTCCCCGTTCCCGCAGCGCCCTGCGGCGGCGGCCGGACGCGTCGGCGGCCGGCCGGTGGGCAATCGCAACGCCGGTCCCGGCGGATACAATGGTCCGTCCAGCCAGGGGGGGTACAATGGTCCTCCCGGCGGTTCTGGCGGCTATAACGGTCCCAGCAGTCAGGGAGGCTACAATGGTCCTCCTGCGCAAGGCGGCCCGGGCGGTTATCCCAACCGGACGAACCAGGGTCCCCGTCCGCCCTACAACCAGGGTGGTCCCGGCGGGTATCGCGGACCTGGTGGTCCCGGGGGACCCAGTTCCGGTTATCGGGGTCCCGGCGGCCCGCCGGGTTCCCGTCCGCCTTTTGGTGCGCGACCCGGTTTTGGTCCCCGGCCCGGTGGCCCGGGCCGTCCCGGCGGTCCCGGTCGGCCCGGTGGCCCCGGCGGTCGGCCCGGCGCGCCCACGCCGCCACTGGCAGAAGGTAAAGGCCCGATAAAGAAGACTTTCAAGGCTAAAAAACCGGTCTATCAGCGGAAAGATCAGGAAATGGAGGAAAAACTCCTCCAGATGAAGAAAAAGTCCGCCCGCATGGCCAACCCGGTGCCCAAGTCCATCGACATCATGGAAGTGGTATCCGTATCCGAATTGGCGCGGAAGATGAATTTGAAGGCTTCCGACCTGATCCAGAAACTCATGTCCATGGGCATGATGGTTACCATAAACCAGCAGATCGACGCCGAAACCGCCACCATCCTGACTTCCGAGTTCGGTTGCGCCGTCAATATCGTCAGTTTGTACGATGAAACCGTCATCGAGACGGTCAAGGACGAACTGGCCGACCGCAGCCACCGACCGCCGGTGGTTACCGTCATGGGACACGTCGATCACGGCAAAACCAAACTTTTGGACGCCATCCGGAGCGCCGACGTGGCTTCCGGCGAGTTCGGCGGCATTACGCAGCACATCGGCGCGTATATCGTCGACACTCCCCACGGAGCGATAACCTTCCTGGATACTCCTGGTCACGAAGCTTTTACCCGCATGCGCGCCCGGGGCGCCCAGGTTACGGATATCGTCGTCCTGGTCGTCGCGGCGGACGACGGCGTCATGCCCCAAACGGTGGAAGCCCTCAACCACGCCAAAGAAGCCGGGGTCCCCATCATCGTGGCGGTCAACAAGATAGACAAGCCGGACGCCAATCCCGACAAGGTCAAGAACAAGCTTTCCGAAATGGGGTTCATGCCCGAAGACTGGGGCGGAACGACCATGTTCGTAGAGATTTCAGCCCTTAAAAAGCTGGGCATAGACAAGTTGATCGACGCCATCCTGCTGCAGGCGGAAGTGTTGGAACTGTCGGCCAACTACGATTGCAAGGCGGAAGGCAAGGTGCTGGAATCCCGGATCGACCATGGCCGGGGCATCGTCTCCACCATCATGGTGCAGCGGGGCACGCTGCGCGTCGGCGATTCCTTCGTGGCCGGCGTTTGGCCGGGCAAGGTGCGCGCCCTGTTCAACGACAAGGGCGACAAGATCGACGTCGCCACGCCGTCCATGCCGGTGGAAGTGCTGGGCTTTGAGGGCATACCCAACGCCGGCGACCCGATTCAGGTGGTCGAAGACGAGCGCACCGCCCGGGGAATCTCCGATAAGCGGCAAGAGCTCAAGCGTTTTGAGGATGCCAAGAACGTCAAGAAAATTACTTTGGACAATCTGTACGACACCATCAACGACGGCGGCATCCAGGAACTCAAGGTGATCATCAAAGGCGATGTACAGGGCTCGGTTGAAGCCGTACGCGCCAGTCTGGAAAAACTTTCCACCAAGGAAGTGCGCCTGACGGTCATCCAGTCCCTGCCGGGGGCCATCAACGAGGGCGACGTCAGCCTGGCGGCCGCTTCCAACGCCATCATCATCGGCTTCAACGTGCGTCCGACCGCCCAAGCCAAGTCCCTGGCGGACCAGGAGAAGGTGGACATCCGCAAGTACAACGTCATCTACAAGGCGGTGGAAGAAATCCAGCAGGCCATGGAAGGCATGCTCAAGCCGGACACCAAAGAAGAAGTCATCGCTTCCGTTGAAGTCCGGAATACTTTCAAGGTGCCGAAAATCGGTACTATCGCCGGTTGTTACGTCCTTTCGGGTACGGTCAAACGCAGCGCCAGCATCAACGTCATCCGGGACGGCATCGTACTGCATACGGGCAAAATTTCATCCCTGCGTCGCTTCAAGGACGACGCCCGGGAAGTCGCCGCCGGTTATGAATGCGGTATCGGCCTGGACGGATTCGATCAACTCGAAGTCGGCGATCAATTTGAAGTGTTTGAGATCGTCGAGGTCGCGCGCAAGCTTGGTTCTTAAAAGGCGACGCCATGTCTGAATATCGTCTCGAACGGATGGGGCACCTGATTCAAGAAAGGATCGGCGCGCTGATCGTGGCGGGGAAAATAAAAGACCCCCGGGTGGATTCATTCATTTCCGTTACCCGGGTGGAAGTTTCCCGCGACCTGTCCTACGCGGACGTGTACGTATCCGGTTTTCAAGCCGATGAAAAGTTGCGGCGTGGGATTGATGGACTCAAGAGCGCCGCAGGCTTTATCCAGGCGCAGCTGGATCTGCACAGTCGTCAGACGCCGAAGTTGCGCTTCCACGAGGATACGGGCCTGCGCCAGAGCTTTGACTTGGTCCAAAAGATCGAGGACTTGACGAGTGAAGCCGGTCGGTGACGCCGACGGCTATATCCTTCTTAAGAAAAACCCCGGGGTCACCTCGTTCGAAGCGTTGTCTTTGGTTAAAAAAGCCCTGGGAACGGGTAGGGTGGGCCACGCGGGCACGCTGGATAAATTTGCCGAAGGGCTCTTGATCGTCTTGGTGGGCAGAGCGACCCGGCTGGTGCAGTGGTTCTCGGGCAGCGATAAACTCTACGAGGGCGTCATTCTGTTCGGCGCCGAAACGGATACGCTGGATCCGGAAGGACGTATCGTCGCCGAGGCTCCGCCGCCGACTCACGCCGTGCTGACCCAGTGCGTCCCCCGCTTCCTCGGCCCGCAGCTGCAGACGCCGCCTGAGTATTCCGCCGTCCACGTGGACGGGCATCGGGCCCATGAGCTGGCCCGGTCGGGCGTGGTCCCGGAAATGAAACCCCGTCCGGTCTGGATACACGAGCTGGATCTGCTCGCCTACGATCCTCCCCTCGCCAGGATTCGGGTACGGTGTTCCAAGGGAACCTATATACGATCCCTGGCCCGGGACATCGCCCTGGCCGCCGCCTCCCGGGCGCACCTGACCGCCCTCAACCGCCTGGAGATAGCCGGATTCAAGGTGGCGGACTCAGTCGATCCCGCCGGTGCCGATGATCCCCTGGCTGCCCTGCGGGCAGCGCTCAAACCCATCGGTCTGAGCGCCTTCAAAGCTTTGGGATCCTCTTGTTTTCAGGCTGATGACCGGGGCGTCGCCGATCTGGTCAACGGTCGCGGGATAGACGCCGACCGCTTCCTGCTGCTCGATGAAGGCACCCAAGAAAACGCCCCCGCCGCCGTGTTTGCCGAAGATGGGCATTTTGTGGCCTTGGTTGAAAAAACCGCCGACGCATGGCGCTACGGATTGGTGTATGACCGTCGTTGAATGGGAAAAATTTGTCGCCGGTTCCCGCTGGGAGGATCGGACCGCCATGACCATCGGCGTGTTCGACGGCGTGCACCGGGGCCATCAGGCGCTGATCCGTAATATTACTTCTCCCCGCCTCTCCGCCCTGCCGGTGGCCATCACCTTTCGATCCAATCCCAAATCCGTCCTGCGGCCGG
Source organism: Treponema denticola (assembly GCA_020719845.1). Classification (GTDB taxonomy): domain Bacteria; phylum Spirochaetota; class Spirochaetia; order Treponematales; family Breznakiellaceae; genus DYPP01. The sequence continues at coordinate 119,308 of DYPP01000001.1, forward strand.
AACAGTACGAGGGGGATATCACCAGCCTGGACCGTAAATTATCCCTGCTTGAAGCCTACGGGGTGCGCATCGTTGTGCTGATTGACTTTTCCGGGAATTTCAGTAAACTGGGAGGAAAGGAATTTGTCGATCTATTAAAGGATCGGGGAAATCTGCGTTATTTGACGGTGGGCAGTGATTTTCGCTGCGGACATCGGCTGGATACGGATGCGGGGCTTATTCAGCGCCTGAATGAGCGGAACCGCATCCCTACTGACGTGGTCGCGCCGGTCTTGATGGACGGTTTGCCGATCAGTTCCAGCCGCATCCGCTCCGCGATTGCGGTCGGCGACCTCGTCGAGGCGACGGCTCTTCTCGGGCGAAACGTGGATATTGATCTTGCCGATGTGCCCACTACCCCGGGCCCCGGGAGGGTTTTGTTCGACGTCCGCGCCGCTCACCGGATAACGCCGCCCAGCGGCCGGTATTCCGCTGTCCTGTACGGAAGACAACCCTTGGAGCGGGCTTCAACCCAGATAGACATCGAGAGTGGCGTCGTGGCGATCCCTGCGGGTGTCGACGCGCGCCGCGTTGAGTTCATCCTATGAACTTCTCTACGGAATGCAAGAAGGAGTCAAATCTAAAAACATCAGTTTTTAGATTTGTACCGATAAAAAAGCAATTCCTGTAAGGAATTGCTTAAGTCCGCTCCAAAAACAACCGGTTTTTGGAGCGGACTCAAGGAGTGAAAAGAAATGGCTTTGAACAAACAGGACGCGGCATCCATCGTCGCCAAATTCGGTAAGGGTGAAAAGGATACGGGTTCCTCTTCAGTACAGGTAGCCTTGCTCACCGAACGGATCAATCAGCTGACCGAGCACTGCAAGACCTTCAAAAAGGACAAATCCAGCCAGCGCGGCTTGCTGATGCTGGTCGGTCAACGCCGCCGGATGCTCAAATACATCCAGCGTTCGGATCTTGATTCGTACCGGACGCTGATCAAGGAATTGGGACTCCGCAAATAGCGGTACGGAGCCCGGATCGTCGCCGACCAGGCGCGCAGCGCGCCGGCAGCGATCGTCGCCGGGCTCTTTTTTTTACCGGCGCCGCTTGATGGGGCGCCGACCCGTAGACCTTGCGGCCGGCGGGTTTTTACGGACAGGAATATATGATTCAAAGAGTGACCATGAAAGTCGGCGACGAGGACCTGATCCTCGAAACGGGTCGGATGGCCAAGCAGGCCAATGGAGCCGTATTCGCCCAGTTTGCCGGTTCGGCGGTGCTTGCCACGGTGTGCACCTCCAGCAGCGCCGAGGAAGACCTGGACTACGTGCCCCTTACCGTCGATTACAACGAAAAATACTACGCCGCAGGAAAAATCCCCGGCGGTTTCATCAAGCGCGAAAGCCGCCCCAAGGATAAGGAAGTCCTGGTTTCCCGGCTGATAGACCGCCCGATGCGGCCGCTGTTCGACAAGCGGTTCGGACGCGACATCCAGGTAGTGCCCACCACCGTTTCCGCAGATATGGTCAATCCCCCGGATATGCTGGCCATCGTCGCCTCGTCCGCGGCGGTCCACATTTCGGACATTCCCTTCGGCGGTCCGATCGCGGGCGTGCGCATCTGCGCCGTGGGTGATCAGCTGATCGTCAATCCTACGTACGAAGAAATAGCCAAGTCGCGTCTGGAAATCGTGGTAGCCGGAACCAAGAACGGCATCACCATGGTGGAAGGCGGCGCCAGGGAAGTGGGCGAAGACATCATGATCGAAGCCCTGGAAAAGGCGCACAAGGTCATCATTCAGCTCTGCGAACTGCAGGAAAAACTGCGGGAACTCGTCGGCCTGCCCAAACTGCCGCTGAACGACAGCAAGAACGTGCTGGAAAACAAGGATGCCATTCGCTCCGCCGCCTATCCCCGACTGCAGGAAGCGCTCTTCGTCAAGGGCAAGCACGAACGGGGCGACGCTATACGGGCGGTCAAGACCGATCTTGCTACCCAGTACGCCGCCCAGTTGGCCGACGAAAAGCAGTCCAAGCTGTTCAACGCCCTTTTTGAAGACATGGAGTACCAAATCCTGCGTTCCTCGATCCTGGACAAGGGCATCCGCGTCGACGGCCGGGGCACGGAAGACATCCGGGCCATCAGCTGCGAAATCGGACTGCTCCCCCGGACGCATGGGTCGGCCCTGTTTACCCGGGGCGAGACTCAAGCCTTGGCCGTGACCACCCTCGGCACCGTTTTCGACGAGCAGATATTCGACGACATCGAAGGGGATAAGCGGGAAAGCTTTATCCTGCACTACAACTTCCCGCCGTTCTCGGTGGGCGAAGTCGGGCGCATGGGCACGGGGCGCCGGGAGATCGGCCACGGCAACCTGGCGCGGCGTTCGCTCGAAGCCATGGTGCCCACCAAGGCGGAGTTCCCCTATACCATCCGGGTGGTCTCGGAAATCCTGGAATCCAACGGCTCGTCTTCCATGGCCTCCGTCTGCGGCGGAACGCTTTCCATGCTGCACGCCGGCGTGCCGATGAAGAAACCCGTCGCCGGCATCGCCATGGGCCTGATCACCGAAGGCGATCGCTACGCGGTGCTCTCGGACATTTTAGGCGAAGAAGACCATCTGGGGGATATGGACTTCAAGGTGGCGGGTACGGATGAAGGCATCACGGGCTTTCAGATGGACATCAAGATCGCCGGCGTCAGTCCCGAAGTAATGAGGAAAGCCCTTGACCAGGCTAAACGCGGCCGTCTGCACATCCTTGCCATCATGAACAAAACCCTGTCCAAACCGACGGAAAAAATCAGCGACTACGCGCCCAAAATCGTCACCATGCGCATCGATACGGACAAGATCGGCGCCCTGATCGGACCGGGGGGCAAGAACATCAAAGCCCTCTGCGAACAGTACAGCGTGACCATCAACACCGAAAACGATGGGACGGTTACCATCTACGGCAAGAACGCCAAAGATGCGGAAGCGGCTAAAACTGCGGTGGTGGGTATCGTCATGGACCCTGAAGTCGGCCGCGTCTACGACGGTTTGGTCAAACGGATTATGGACTTCGGCGCTTTTGTGGAGATTCTGCCCGGCAAAGAAGGCCTCTGCCATATTTCCAAGTTGTCCCGCCAACGGATCACCAACGTCGGCGACGTGGTCCAGGAAGGCCAGCGGATTCCGGTCAAGCTGCTGGAAGTCGACAAGATGGGCCGCCTGAACCTGTCCTACATCGACGCGATCGATCCTTCCGGGGAAGAAGCGTCGCGTCCGCCCCGCCGCGAGGAGGACCCGAGCCGGGGACGGAGAGACGTTTGATCCGGGATTTTGGACTCGACGGAGGCTTGCGCCTCCTGGTCGAACCGACGGCCGCGGCTGAAGTCGCGGCCGTCGGCGTCTGGTACGACCGGGGGTCCCGGGACGAAGCGGAGCTGGACGCCGGGGCTACCCACTTTGTCGAGCATATGCTGTTCAAAGGAACGGAGACCCGTTCGGCGGCGGCCATCGCCCGTCAAATAGACGCCCTGGGCGGGACGATCAACGCTTTTACCGAACGCGAGACCATGGCCCTGCACGCGGTTGTGCCCGGCGAATTTTTGGCCGAGGCGGTGGAAATTCTTTGCGACCTGGTCATGAACGCCCGTTTTGACCCGGCGGACTTTGAAATAGAACGGACCGTCATCGAAAACGAAATCGAAGCCGCCGATGACGATCCGGAAGAAGCCGCGGCGGATGCTTTTGCGCACCGCTTATGGGGCTCCCATCCGGTGGCGCGCAAGATCGGCGGCGAGGCGACCGCGGTGCGTACTCTTCGGCCCGAACAGGTGCGCAGTTGGTACGAAAGTCACTTTCAGGGTCGGGCTACGGTACTCTCTGTGGCCGGCGGCGTTGAACCCGACCGGGTGGCCGAGGTGGTTTCCCGTATCGCCGCCCAGGGTCGGCGCTGCCTGCCGACGGAAAAAGCGCCGCGCCTGCCCCCGCCGCCGGACAGAATGGACGGTCCGAAGTACCAGGTTTTGAAGGGACAGTACGTGCAGCTTTTTTATGGCCTGCACGGGCAGGGCCGGCTACCCCAGGATCTCTATTATCCGCTGGCGGTGGCCGATGCGGCCATCGGCGATTCCATGGGCTCCCGCCTTTTTCAGGAACTGCGCGAACAGCGGGGCCTCTGCTATTCCGTATACAGTGCGCCGACGCTCTTATCCGATTCCTCGCTCTGGTCCGCCTACGCTACCAGCTCCGTCGCCAATGGAAGCGAACTGAAGGATCGCCTGAGCGCAACAATCCAGCAGATCGCCGCGCAGGGACTGAAGGAAGGTGAATTGGCGACGGCCAAGGCACACGTCAAGGGGATGATCAGGATCGCCTCCCAGGATACGGAGTACCACATGCGGCGCATCGCGCGGCAGGCGCTCTCGGAAAGCCCCCTGCTGACCTGCGCCCAGTCCATCCAAAAAATCGAAGCCGTAACGGCGGAAGACGCCCGCCGGGCCATGGACTGGTTCTTTAAAAGCAAGCCTGTTATATTTGCCGTAGGTCCAAAAGGTGGAAGAAGGGCTTTTAATGAATGACCAGGTGCAACCGACGGTCAAAGTGCTGAAACTCCATCCCGCCGCTGAGCTGCCGACCTACGCGGGGCCCGGCGCCGCCGGGGCGGACCTGCGGGCTTGCCTTACGGAAAACATGGTTATTCCGCCCCAGAGCAGAGCCTTGGTGCCCACGGGACTTTCCATTGAACTGCCCGACGGCTATGAAGCCCAGGTACGTCCGCGTTCCGGGTTGGCGTTCAAGTACGGAGTGAGCGTTTTGAACGCCCCGGGAACCATCGACGCCGACTATCGGGGCGAGTTGAAGGTCTTGTTGATCAATCTTGGTTCCCAAACCTATACCATAGCCCCGGGGGAACGGATCGCCCAGCTGGTCGTCGCGCCGGTAGCCCGCTCCCTTTTCCAGGAAGCGGTACGGCTATCGCCTACGGAAAGGGGCGCCGGCGGTTTCGGTTCGACGGGGATCTAGCATGCCGCATTCCAATCGCCGGCAGTCGGGCATCCTGTTCCGCTACGTTATCCGGGAGACGGCGTTTTCTTTCTTCATCGCTTTCCTGTTTTTCTTCCTGATATTTTTTATCAACCAGCTGCTCTTGATGGCCGAAGAGATTTTATCCAAACGGGTTCCCCTTGGCCAGGTATTGCTGCTGATCTTTTATTCATTGCCCGCCATCGTCGCCATGGCAGCCCCCTTCGCGTCCCTGGTGGGCACCCTGATGGCCATCGGCCGCTTGTCGTCGGACAACGAGGTGCTGGTGATCCTGTCTTCCGGCCTGTCCTATCTGACTTTGTACCTCCCTGCGCTGGCGGCGGGTGTAGTTATTTCGTTGTTGTCCTTTGTGGCCAACGATATCTTGTTGCCCGCCGGAACCATTGAATTCGGACGACTCTACCGAAAGATACTCGTCGCCAATCCAACCCTCGAACTGGAGGGCAACGCGGTGAAACGGTACAAGGATACGATCATCGTAACCGGCGATCCAGAGGGTACGGGCTTGCGGGACATCCTGATCATGGATCGCACGCCCAACGGCGAACGCCGCTTGATCACCGCCGGCCACGCCGAAATAAACGAGAACGCCCGTTCCTTGCTGAGCCTGGATCTCAGCGCCGCGTTTATCCATTCGTACAAAGAGAATACCCTCAACGACTATGACTACGTCTCCAGCGCCAAACTGGGCTACTCGATCAGCCAGCAAGACTTGATTCAGTCGGCGGGAACTCCTGGTCCACGGGAAATGAGTTCCGCCGACGTAGGGCGCGAGATGGCGCGCAAGGAGGCAGCCCTGGAGGCGCAGCTTGAGGAGCGCAAACAGCGACTTTTCCGCGCTGCGGCGCAGCTCGAGGAAGCCCAGCGCGCCGCCGACACCTCCGCTCAGGCTAATCGGCGGCGGTCGCTGCTGGTAGCCTTCAATCGGGATCGTGAATCTCTGCAAAAGGCGCGCAAAGACCGCACCCTGCAGATTTATCGGCTGGAGTACTACAAAAAATTTTCCATCCCCTTCGGCGCGGCATCCTTTGTATTTCTGGCGCTGCCGCTGGGGTTGTTCGCCCGGAAGAGCGGCCAATCCGTCGGTTTTGCGCTGGGCTTGATCATCGCGGTACTCTACTGGGCCTTGCTGATCGCCGGACAGACGATGGGCGTCCGGTTCGGGTATTCACCCCTGTGGGTCATGTGGCTGCCTAATTTCTCCGCGCTGCTGCTGGGGATCGTCCTGACTGCCGTGAGGGTGGCGCGTTGACCCTGGACCGGTATCTTCTTCGCCACTATATCCCCGTCTTTTTGGTCGCCCTGGCCATGTTCGTGGTTCTCCTTTCGCTCATCGATCTGTTCGCCAACCTGTGGCGCTATCTGTCCTACGAAGCGCCGGGCGCGGAGATCCTCAAGGTCGTCCTCCACTATCTGCCCAAATGCGTCTCCTACGCGCTCCCCATTTCCCTGCTTTTTGCTTCCGCGTACACCATCGGAACGCTGTATAGCCAGCACGAGCTGACGGTGGTATTCATCTCCGGCATTCCGCTCTGGCGTTTCACGTTTCCCCTCTTGCTGCTGGGCGGCCTCGTCTCCCTGGGCTCGTTTTTCTTTGAAGACCGAATCGTCATCCCCCAGTACGCCTTGAAAAAAGAACTGAGCCGGACCCTGCTCAAACAGAAACGGAGCGGCAATAATTCGGATATCGTGGTAAAATCCGACCAGGGCCGCCTGGTCTACGCGGTGGATTTCTACAATGATATCGATACGAGTTTGAACGGGTTGAGCATCATCCAGCGCGATCCGGAGGGCAAACTTTCAGCATTGATCCGGGCCCGGAAAGCGTCCTGGGAGTCCGGCGTCTGGAAGCTGGAAAACGCCACCGCCTATACCTGGGATCAGGGCGTGCTGGTCAGCAAAACCTACCAGGATTCGCTGGGATACACCGAAAATCCGGCCATATTCCGACGCAACGCGGTAGAAGTTGGGGAATTGTCCGTACGGGACGCGGGCTTGTTCATCGCCGACCTGCGCACCGCCGGGTTGCCCTACTACGGCGCCCTGGCGGACTACTACAAACGGTACGCTTTTTCGGTCACCCCGTTGGTGGTGCTGTTGCTCTCCATTCCCATGGGCGGAAGGTTCCGTAAAAACATTTTGCTCATGAGCCTGCTGAGCAGTCTGATGGCGGCGGTTCTCTTTTACGTCGCCCAGATGCTGACCATGATGTTGGCCAAGTTAGGCTACATCCCCGCTTTCTGGGGCGCTTGGACGCCGGTTTTTTTATTTATCATCATCGGTTCTGGCATGGTGCGCAGCGCCAGAACCTAAGGAAGCACGATGGCGGAATCACTGTTTGTTCAACATCACCGGGACGCATCATCCCGTGCCCGCACGGGCACCCTGACGCTGCCCCACGGCCCGGTATCCACGCCGGTATTCATGCCCGTGGGGACCAACGGTACGGTCAAGGCAATTACCACCGACGATCTTAGAGAAATCGGATTCGAAATCATTCTGGCCAACACGTATCACCTGTACCTCCGTCCCGGAACGGGGGTCATCGGCGCCGCGGCGGGCTTGCATCGGTTTATGCACTGGGATCGGAATATTTTAACCGACTCCGGCGGTTTCCAGGTTTTTTCCCTGGCGCCGTTCCGGAAGATTACCGCCGAGGGTGTCACCTTCCGTTCCCACATCGACGGATCAACGCACATTTTAAGTCCCGAAAAGGTCGTGGAGATCCAGACCATTCTGGGGAGCGACATCCAAATGCAATTGGACGTCTGCACCAGCTGGGGCACGGAGTACGGAGAAGCGGAAAAGGCACTCCGGATAACCGATCAATGGCTGTTGCGGGCCAAAAAAGCCTGGGAAATGAGACCCGACACCTATCAGGGTCAGCTGTTCGCCATCGTGCAGGGTAATTTCTATCCCGACCTGCGCCGGCGGAGCGCGGAAGCCGTCCTGGCCGCCGATACGCCGGGCATCGCCATCGGCGGTCTCTCCGTGGGCGAACCGTTTGCGGTTTTTGCGGAATTTCTGGCTGCCGCCGCGGCTTTGCTTCCGGATCATAAGCCGCGCTACGTCATGGGAATCGGTACGCCGGAGTTCATTCTGGAAGCCATCGACCAGGGTATCGATATGTTCGATTGCGTATTTCCCACGCGCACCGCCCGCAACGGGCTTTATTTTAGCCGCCGGGGTCCGATCAACATCAAGAAGGAACGATTCGAATACGATCTTGCGCCGATCGATGCGGAATGCGGCTGTAAAGTCTGCCGCAACTACAGTCGTTCCTACCTGCGTCATCTGTTCAAAAGCGGCGAAATCCTGAGCTCCATGCTGGCGACCTACCATAACCTGCACTTCTTGAACGATATGGTGCGGGAAGCCCGCCGGGCCATCCAGGATGATGGCTTTGCGGTTTTCAAGAAAGCCTTTCTGGACCGTTACAAGGAGGGGGTATGAGCCAGAACCGTACCCGTCTCTGGCCGGCGATCGCGCTGGCTTGCGCTTTCCAGCTGGGACTGGGCGCCGAAGAATCCGCCGCCAACCGGACCGAACAGCGGCGGGATGCGATCAAGTACGGTACAGAAGCGGAGATCGGCAACCTGATCAAGGTTTTGGCGGCGGAAAAGTCGGAAGAACTGGATCAGGAATTGGTCGCCCTCGTCCAGGGTTCGGGAAACGAAAAAGTGATGCAAAGCGTATTTGCATTCTTTGCGGAACGGAAAAAGGTGGGGCTGGAAGAACGGGCTAAAAAGATCCTTGAAGAATGGGACCAGGAAGAAAATGGAACCATACTGGTCGCCGTGGACTACCTGGGTAAAATGGGGGATGCATCGGCGCTGGCACCGATCACCAGCCTGTTGGATACCAAAGAAAAACGTTTTCAGAACGCCGCGCTGCGCGCTCTTGGGCGGGTAGGGGGAGGGGCCACCGCACCGGAGACCGCCCGTTACCTGATGGATTTTTATCAGGGGATCGACGACGACGATGACAACCGGCGGGAAATCATTTCCGCCCTGGGTGAGCTGCGGCACAACGAAGCCCTTGGTTTTCTGGCTGAGAAAGCGGCCGACCCGGAAGAACGCCCGGTCCGGCGCATGGCCGCAGTGGAGGCGCTGGCCAAAATCGGCGATCAAGCCGGGCTGGATAGCGTGATCAAGGCCGTCGACGCTGTCGACCCGAACCTGCGCGCCGCCGCCGTCGGCGCGCTGTATCCGTTCCAAGGGGAACAGGCGGACCAAGCCATCCTGGAAGCTTTCCGGGATTCCTACTACAAAACCCGTCTGGCTGCGGCCAAGGCGGCGGGTGAGCGGGGGCTCGCGGCAGCCGTACCCTTTTTACGCTACCGAGCCGAACGGGACGATGTTCCCGCGGTCCGGGATGAAGCCCTGCGGGCATTGGGAAAAATCGGCAGCTCCGATGCTTTGGAGGTAATGGCGGCGCTTTTTGCGGACAAGAAAACGACGGAACGCGCCCGGGTCGTCGCGGTGGAAGAATTGTTGCGCATCGACGCCGATCAGTACGCGCCGCGGATCGTCGCGGCCCTGGATGAAGCCAAAGCCGCCAGGCAGACGACGCTCTACAACAGCCTGGCCAAAGCGCTGGCTGCGGCCTGCACGACAAAAATTCAGGCCCTGGCTTCCCGCTTTTTGGCTTCAACCGACGTAATCGAAAAATCATACGGCCTGGACATGGTCAAAAACAACGCCTTTGCGGATCTGGCTGAACAGGTAAAAGCGCTGCAGGATGAAAAGAACGAAGGAATTTCCCGCAAGGCGCGTGCGATCCTGGAGTCCCTGGGAATAAAATAGACCCTCAGCCCGGAAACTCGATGGAATGCAGGAACCGGTTGAGTTTTTCCAGGGGGTCTTGGTATTGGTCCAGCCGGATCTTCAATTCATAGCCCTTGTCGGAGATCATCCGGACCGTTTTGCCGACACAATCGTCCAGGGGTCGGGTATCCAGATCCGGGAAATACCCGCCGCGCCGGGGGATCAAAAGGCATTTTTTCCCGTCAAAACGAACCTCCGCCACGTGAGCCGGAATCGGTACCAGAAATACCAGAAAATCCGAATGTCCGCCGCCCAGCGTGAGCGTATGCCCCGCTTTGAGCAGGTGGACGTTGCGCCTGCCGATAGCCGTATTTTGATCTTCAACGAACAAGGAAAGCGTGATGCGCGCCTGTTCGTCGTACACCGGGTAGGGGGGAAGGGGACTGACCGATGTGCCGCCGGACCCAGCCGACGCAGACCGGGACGGTTTTATGACCGGAGCGGGGACCACGCCCGGGTGGTCCATCATGGTCTGCTGCATGGACCCGTCCCGGGGTGCGGCCGAAACGACGCCGGCGGGCAAACTTCGTTCTTTCTGATTCTGCGCCGCAAAGCCTGCCGGCAATTCCGCGTCCGCCGTGGAAGCGCCGGGGCTAGCTTTCTTTCTTTCTTCCACAGCCGCCAGCCGGTTGGGAGCGGCGTGCAGACGCCGGGAGATGAGCAGGATCAGGATCGCCAGTACACCCGCAACGATCAGGCCCAGCACAAAAATCAGCACCGGAAAGACGCCGGCGACAAAATTACGCAAGGGCGCGTCGACCAGGGTCAGCGCGACCGGAGCCGCAGCGGGAGAAATGCGGATATTGCCGGAGAAGACGGGTTCGACCTCCATGGTATTGACGCCGAGGGGAAAATCAGCCGGCAGCTGGACGACCAGATCCAGGGTTCCGTCGGACCTGGCTTTCAGGTTCCGGAAGGCGCGCTTGACCATACGGTCCGTTCCGTCGATCAATATGGCGGTGGTTTCCAGGTATATCGCCTGGGGCGACGGGTTGCTGAGCGAAAGGGGAATGCGCACCCGGCGGCCGGTATTTCCGATGTCCGCCGGAAAGGCTACGGACAGCGCGCCGACGGCGATGGAAACGGCATCGGCGGCATCGCTGCCTGAGTATTCTATGACCGGCGCGTTCAGGACGCGGGACACCGTGTCGGAGACGTCCGCCTCGTCCGTAGCCGCGGCATCCGCTACAGCGGCGGCGTCGGGATCATCCTGCGCCCCGGTCTGCGCATCCCCAGTCGCGGCGCCGGGGGCCGCCGTTTCCCGGGCCGGGAGTCCGGCCGTGGGGTCAGCTGCGGCGGCAACCGGCACCTGGATAAAATAGAACGACCACCCGTTCCCTTTCAGCCGGGCGGCGGTTTCCGTCAGCCGTTGGTCAACCGCTTCCCGGGACAGTCCGTAGTTGGGGCTGCCCGCAGCGGGTTCGTGCCGCCCATCGCTGACGAACAGCACCGTTTTGCGCCGCGTTTCCGGAAGGTCGTTCAGATAGCGGGCTACGTAGTCAAGGGCGGTAATCACGTCGGAATGGGGATTCAGCGGAAACATCAGCAAGGTCCGGCCGATGATCGTCTGCACGTCGCCGACGCCTTCGATCCGCCGGGACAATTCGGTTCGGGCCTGGCCGGAAAAAGAGATCAGGTGAAAAGTATCGCCGATACGCAGGAATTTCTGGAGCAGGGGACCGATGATATAATCCGAAACCTCGCGGTAGCCGTCGTGCATGCTGGAAGAAGTATCCAGAACCACGACCAGGTCGATGGACTCAGGCTCATCGGAATGAACGGACCCCAAGAGCAGAAATAGGAAACCGAACAGCAGCCACGTTTTTCTCATACTCTCCGTCCCCTAACGGCCGGGCGGCGGGGGCCGGGCTTACCGCCGGCGGCTCCCCGATCCGCCCATGTCTTTTAGATGGAGGCTACGCTGATAGCCTTGACCAGATAATTGATCGTCTCGTCGTTGATGGAAAAGGTGAACTTTTCGCCCACTTTCCTGCTCAGGATGGATCCGCCGAAAGGCGACAGATAGGAGATGACGTTGTTGTTGGGATCCGATTCCCAGGGACCCAGGATGGTGTAGCTTTCTTCAACCCCATCCGTCTCGTTCTGCAGGGTAACCACGGTGCCGAAGCCGACGCGGTTGGTATTGATGGTGGAAGGATCAAAGAGCTGGGCCCGCTCGATCTCATCCTTGAGTTTGGCCACCGTGGCGTTGAGCAGTTCCTGCTTTTCCTTGGCCGCCTTGTACTCCGCATTTTCCCGGAGATCGCCCAAGGCGATGGCCGAACCGATTTCCCGGGAGTTGGTGGGAACCTCGACTTCCATGATGTGCTGCAGTTGGCGCTGTTTTTCCAGGTACTTGGTTGAAGTAACCATCAGACCCCGGGTGATGACCGTTTTTTCTTCCCGGCCGTAGAACTTGAAGCTGGCATGTTTATCCAGGATTCGATTGCGCAGATTCATCTTCAACGCCGGATCCAGGTCCTTGACGTCGTCCACCAGGGTATACAGGCGGGTAATGGTATCCGTATCCGCCTGGTCGATGAAGGCATCGAGCACGCCGTCCTTGAAAAGAACCGTATGCACCTGTTTGTTGATTTTGCGGTTTTCCGTCGTATCCCGATGGTTTTCAATTTCCCGGTAGGTAAGGTCGAGCACGTGGATCAGCGTGATCAGCTGCTTTTCAAAGGAAAGCCCCGTTTTGGCGAATAAGGGATCGTCCTGCAGGTTTTTGAAGATCCAGACCACGGCTTCCCGATATTCCCGGTAATTGTCAAAGCAGACTTGAACCATGGCGATCAATTTGTCTTCGTAGCCGTCCTCCTTGAGACTGGCTACGATGCTCGGCAACAAGGCGTACGGAAAGAGCTTGATGTAGATGTCCGGCCAGGCGGGCACGAACAATTTGATGTGATGCAGAAAATCTTCTTTGAGTTTGGCATCTTTGAGGGCGGCAAATATTTCCGACAAATCGTCGATTTCTTCGAATATTTCCACAAAATTGAACTGGATGCCCGCCGCCAGGTAGGGGTAGTGGGAAATGAGGTCTTTAACCAGCAGGTACGAGGCGACAACCTGTTCGTTGACCTGGGTGTAGGATTTCAGATAACCCGCAAAATAGTTGAACATTTCGGCGAAGAACTCCGAGTCCGGTTCGGCGTTCTTAAGGGCCACGAAGGCCCGGACCGTCTGCAGGCGATCGAAGAAGCTCTTCTCGGCCTTGAATTCGTTGAACAATTTTTCTTCAATGCTGATCGGACGGTCCCGGACCATGAAGAGGTCGATGTTGTCCGGACTGACGCCGAACGAGGGGTCCGACTGCAGGATGCCCCGGGCTTTTGAACTCCAGGTGGTCCACTCGCCCGGCGAGAGAATCCCCGGCACCAGTTCGGCCTTGATGCGCTTGATGTCGCAGGAATTGTCGAAGCTGCGGATGACGGTTTTAAGCGCCCAGGTGGGATCATCCTTGACCTTCTCATGCAGTTTTTCTTTTTTCTGCGTCGCCTTGAGCACCCAGATATGGTTCTTGGTCAGGGTCTGCAGGGCGTTGACGGCCATTTTGAGCGACATGGCGTGCCCGCGCTTTTTTGAGAAATCGATGACGATCTCGTCGCCCACGACGCTGGCGATGCGGCCGACGCCCCAGGTACGGTGAAAAACAAAGTTTCCGGCGTCGAAGGCGATGTGCTTCTCAAAATCGCCGATGGCCTCGTGGACGTTGCGCCAGCTCTGGGACAGGTTGGAAAGACGGATGTATTCTTCCAGCTGGCTGTGGTTGGCGAATTTTTCCCGGAAACAGTCGATTATTTCTTTCCGGGCCAGAGAATCCCGTTCGTCATATTCCAGGATGATCTTGAGGATCGACAGCGCCGTGTCCACGTCGTCCCGGCGGCGGTAGGCTTGGTAGAGTTCCTGCAGCAGGATGGCCGCTTTGTCTTCGCTGATGTTCTTGGCGATCTTCTTCTGGACGTGCAGGAAAAAGTCGATGTCTTCGGGACAGTGCTCGACCAGCTTGCCCCACAGTTCCCGGACGTTGGTGAACAATTTCTTGTTGACGAAACGATGCAGGGCTTTTTTATAGTAATCGATGGCCGTGGCGTGGTCGCCCTGCTTTTCGTAGTGTTCCGCCAGAGCCTTGGCCAGGTCCGCTTCTTCGTAATCCACCTTGACCAGGCGTTCCCAGACGGCGTAGATGTCGGCTTCGTTGTTGTCGTTCTTGTAGACCTCGGCCAGCATGCGCAGGGCGTATTTGGATTCGCCGTAGTCCAGGATGCGTTCGCAGAGGTATTTGACGATGTTCCATTTATGGTTGTCCACAAAAATGGTGATCAGGTTCACCAGCGCGGAATCGTCGATCAACTGCCGGGACAGGGCGATCATTCCCGAAATATAGAGCCCGATGATGCTGTTCTTGGTATGTCCCAGATGCTCGTCGCACAGATTCTTCAGTTCGTCGTAGGCCCGGGCATCCCGGGCATCCTTGAGGATCTCATCCAGTTCCTTGAACTGGTTGGTCGAATAGTTGCTGAGCGTGGCGCGGGTCCACTTTTCCTCATTCAGTATTTCCTGTACGCTTTTCAGGAGGGCTTCCGACATCTGTACAACTCCTCACCCTATTGGTGCTCGTTACCGAATCGCTCCGGCGATCCTCAGTTGATATATCTCTCGTAAATGACCGGATCCAGAACTTTTATCTTCAGGAGGGTCTCGTCGATCCTCGTTGAATCCTCTCCGACGTTCACGTAGTGATCGATCAACCAGAAATAGCGGTTGATCAAGCGCGGCGTCAGGACCGATGCCGCTCCGGGCCGCTCGCGGATCTCGTTCTCCAACGAAAAAATCGACTGTTTGAGCTTGCCCAGTTCGATGGCCCGCAGTTCCCTTTTGACCGAAAACACGCCCAACAGGACCCCGTACACGGGTATCCATTCTTCCAGCTCCGGGCTTCTATAGCCCAGCTCCCGCACCCGGGCGCCCAACAGCAGGATCAACTCCGATTCCAGCGATTGCAGCGCTACCCGTTGGGGGTTGCTGAAAAAGGCTTCCCGGAACAAGGCTTTCGCCGGTCGGCTTTCATCGATCAGCGCGTACACATCAGCCAACTCCGCCAGCGCCTCCGCGTCGTCCCGACGACCGGAAACGGCTTCTTCCAGGTACTTGAGGGCTTGTTCGTAGTTGCCCACGCCCTTGTAGCAACGACCGACGCGCAACAGGATCTCTCCGTCCGGCTGATCCGGAGTGTCCGCCAGCATCCGCTGGAAGCAGGTCAAGGCCATCGAAAACACGCACCGCCGGACGGCGTACAGGCAACGATCGTACAGGTACCCGATCCGGTCCAGAAATCCGTAAAAAGATTTCCATTGGGACAGCAGGTATTCTCCCTGGTCGTAGCATCCCTGGATTTCACCGAGCCGTTTAACCCGTTCAAGCCACCAATTGACGCATTTTAGGGCGTACACCACCTCGGGATGTTCAAAATCGAGCCTGAGGGCTTCCTCAAGGGCCGCAACGGCCGACGGCGCGTCAGAGGCTTTCAGACTTTCATAGGCTTTCTGAAGGAGCCCCTGTATCGACGATTCGGTTTCCATGGCTTGCATAAGTGGGACGTTGTTTGATACAAATGGCGTCCGTTTTTCCATTATATCATTTCTTGCCGCTTAGTCAATCGCAACAGACGATTTACGTCCCGCCAACCTTTACAAGGGCGGGCTCGGGAGGCTATCATTTACCTATGAAAAGCACGATAGTCGCTCCTTCGGTATTGGCCGCCGATTTTACCCGCCTGCCCGAGGCGGTTGCCGAAATAGACGCTGCCGGCGCGGAGTGGACCCACCTGGACGTCATGGACGGGCATTTTGTGCCCGGTCTGACCTTCGGCCCCAAGATGGTCGCCGATCTGCGGCCCCACACCGCCTCGGTATTCGACGTGCACCTGATGGTGGACAACCCGGAAAGCCTGGTGGAACCCTTCGCCGCGGCCGGCGCCGACTATATAACCTTTCATATCGAAGCTTCGCTGCACGCCCACCGCACGGTGCAGACCATCAGGAACCTGGGGAAAAAGCCGGGCATCAGTCTGGTGCCTTCGACGCCCGTTGCGGCTATTTCCGAATTGTTGCCCTTCGTCGATCTGGTTCTGGTGATGAGCGTCAATCCCGGATTCGGCGGGCAAACCCTGCTCCCCTTCTGTCTGGATAAGGCCGCCGAACTGGTCCGCCTGCGGCGGGAACGGAACTTGGCCTTTCTGATCGCCGTGGACGGCGGCATCAACGAAGAAACCGCCGCCCAGGTGCGGGACGCGGGAGTGGACGTGCTGATCGCCGGTTCCGCCTTTTTCGGATCCGATGATAAAAAGCGGACTATGAGGAAGCTACGCGGGGAATGACCCGGGGCGGCTTGAGTATTGGGTTGTTTCTGCCGAAAAACGATGGAGGGGTGCCGTCAATGAATATAAAAGGCCTTGTTCTGTCTGCCCTGGTCGCGCTGACCGCAGTAACTTTCCCCGGCCGCCTTGCGGCCCAGACTGCGCCGCAGGTTCCGGCAGAGCTGGCTGCGGGCATCGATCTGTACGGTCAAGGCCAATGGCGGGAAGCGGTGGTCGAGCTGCGCCGCTACCTCGCGGCATCCTCCGATTCGGCGCCGTCGACCTTGCAGGCGGAAGCCCATTACTGGATCGCTTCGGCGGAATTGTCCGCCGGCGAATACGAAGCGGCGGTCCAGGACTTTGACCAGGTCGTAAAAATCGATCCCCGGGGGGCGCGGGCGGCGGAAGCTCCCTACCAAAAAAGCCGCGCCTTGTATTATCTGGGCCGATACGATCAGGCTTTGATCCTGCTGTCCGCCTACGCCGAAACGGTAAGCGATGGCGCCCGAACGTCGGCGGCGCTGTATTGGATGGGTGAATGCCTGTACGCCCTTGGTCGGCTGGACGACGCTCAAGCCCTGTTCTCCACCATAACCGCCAAATACACGGATAGTTCCAAATTCGAAGCCGCCTCGTATCGGCTGGCTTTGATCGACCAGAAAAACATTGAGTCCGAACTGCTCAAGCTCCTCAAGTGGAGCCACGAGGAATCCCTGAAAACCGTCGAAGAATACCAGCGCCGGGAACGGTCCTACGAACAAGCCATCGTCGCCTACCAGAAGCGCATCGCCGAAATGCTCAAAGACACCCGGATGGCCGATCTGGAAAAGGCCAATGACGAACTTGAAAAATCCCTGTCCGAGGCTCAATCCGGCTTGGCGGCGGCCAACGCCGCTTTGGCCGCCCTGCAGGGGCAAATGGACGCCCTGGCGGCGGCGGAACGGGTGCCCGCGCCGGAGGCGACACCGGTTTTACGGACTTCCGACAACGATTCGGAACGGATGCAACGGCTCTTGGCGCTCAAAGCTTCGGCCTTGAACGTCAAGAGTTCGCTGTTGAGCATATTGGGCCAGGAAACCGCGGTCTTGCCCAAGGACGGCGCCACCGAGAAGGAGGCCGCAGAATGAGCCGGCGACGGAAATCCATAGTTATGATGCTCCTGCTCTGTCTGGGCACCGCCCGGTTGATGGCCGCCGAAATAAGGGAAGGCCGGATGAAGCTGGTGCTGGACCAGGATACGGGCCGATTTTCGCTCTACTACCTGACGGACATCAAAAAGGAACGGTATGAATCTCTTTTTGTCGACCAAGATCCGCGTACCTCCTTTCTGACCCTGCTGGTGGACGATAAAACGTATCGGCTGGGGGATACGTCGGCGTTCCGTTTCCGGATCAGCACGGACACGGAAAAGCCGGCCATCGTATTTGAATCCAGCTCGCTGCTGGTTACCCAGGAGTTTTCCTTTATCCGTTCGGGCAACGACAACCTGGCCGATGGCATACGGATGGATGTCCGGATTGAGAACCGGGGCGAGTTGCGGGTGCCCGTGGGTGTACGCTTTCTGCTGGATACCCGCCTGGGGGAAGGCGCGGCGGCGCCCTTTTCAACGGACGCGCAATCAATTGCGGCGGAGACGCTTATTACTCCGGCCAAGTCCGATCAATGGTGGTTTTCCCGGAATGAAAAATTGGGCCTTATGGGCAGCATCAAGATCAGCGGCATTGCGCCGCCCGACGCGCTGCATATAGCCAACTGGAAAAGGCTCCACGATGTCCCCTGGAAGACCAACCCCAGCGATGGGCGCAATTTCAACTTTCTGCCCTATTCCATCGGCGATTCCGCGCTGTGCTATTATTTTGAACCCGCGCCTTTGGAACGGGGCGCTACCCGTACCGTTTCCCTTTTGCTTTCCGTGGCCGTGGATGCGGGATTTGCGTCCATGGGCCTAGCCCCGGAAGACGACGTCTCCCGCTTGCTCAAAGAGAGCGTAGCCGCGGCCGCATCGCCGGAGTTGGGGCTCCGTACCGACCTGATTTCGGTCAGCGATCTGATCAACCGGATCGACCGCGCCCTGGAAAGCGGCACTCCCCTTTCGGACGAAGAATTGACGGCTCTGGAGACGGTCCTGGTTCGCCTGAAGGAACGGAATGGTTTGCGGTAAGCGGTCGTGAAGCTGGACCCGATTTTATCCAAGGCGACGCGACTGGCCCGGCGCGGCCGGTACGGAGAGGCCATCCATTTGCTGGAACCCGAGGTCGTGCGCTACCATGATTCTTTCCGCTACTACCATCTGCTGGCGGTTTCGTGCCTCTACTCCGGCGATTTTGGCGGCGCCCACACCTATTTCCGTCGCGCCCGGGAACTGAAAATGCGGGACGGGGACGCCTTGATCGGGCTGGCGGCGTTGCATCTGCGCCGCGGCGAAACCGATCGGGCCGTAGATTTATACCTGGAAGTACTGGAACGGGACGCGGACCACCGCATAGCAAAAAGGGCGCTGGGCATCATCCGCAAGCACGGCGACCCGGAAGCGCTTACGGTCTGGATGGAGGCGGGGCGCTTGCCCCGGGTTTATCCGCGCCTCCCCCGCCCGCCGTCTTCCGGGATGACCCAGCTGTGGGTCGGTACCGCGGCTTGTATCGCGGTGGCGGTTTTGGTGTTTTTTCTGGACCGGTTTTCCGTTGTCCGGCTACCCTTTGCTGTGCAGCCGGCGCGGTCGGGCGTGGAATACCTGAACAATGAGGAACGGAGCAACCCCGTACAGATCGGCGGTTCATACCGCTACGTGTTGACCCGGGACCAGGTAGTGGATACCTACGAAAGGGCCCGGGCGTTCTTTGTGGACTATCGGGACGAAGCGGCAAAGGTCGAGCTGAACCGCTTGTTGGAATCGAACGCTTCGGAGGCGGTCAAAAACAAGGCCCGCCTGCTGCTCGGCTACGCCGCGGTTCCCGGTTTCGACTCCCTCAAAGACCGATTTGAGTATCCGGAAGTCTATCAGGACCCGGTGCTCTTCCGGGACGTCCACGTAATCTGGCGCGGCATGGCCACCAACCTGACCGCGGGACAAACCGAAACCGGTTTTGACCTGCTGGTGGGCTACGATACCCGCAACGCCTTGCAAGGCATCGTGCCGGTGCGTTGCGGCTTTGCCGCCGCCGTGGACGTGGGGCGCCCGATCGAAGTGCTGGGCCGGATCGTGCCCGGGACCGGTCCGGGCGCCCTGCTGAGACTGGAGGGCTTGGCCATCCATCAAGCGGTCCAGAAGCAGGTTGACCAACCGTGAGGGCCGTCGTGCAGCGGGTCAGCGATGGCCGGGTCACGGTTGGCGGGGAGCTGGTCGGCCAGGTGGCTCAGGGGCTGTTGGTCTATCTGGGCGTAGCCACGGGGGATACCGAACAGGACGCCGCGTACCTGGCGGACAAAATCGCGGGCTTACGCATATTCATGGATGCCGAAGAAAAAATGAACCTGTCCGTCCAGGACGTGGGCGGAGGAGCCCTGGTCATATCCCAGTTCACGCTGCTGGCGGACGCCCGCAAAGGTCGCCGGCCGTCCTACTCGGACGCGGCGGCGCCGGCCCAGGCGGAAGAACTCTACCGCCGGTTTATGGATGGCCTCCAGACCCAGGGCGTCCCCGTCGAAGCCGGCGTATTCCAGACGGTCATGCGCGTGTCCTGCACCAACGAAGGGCCGGTCACTATTCTGCTGGATTCGCGTAAAACTTTCTGAAAAACGTTCGGCCTACATCAGGCGGGGGTCCCGGAGATACGCCTCGGCGTCGAAGGGATTGAGCAGGTTGCCCAGGGATCCGCCTTCGGCGATGATTCCGATCAGCCGCGAACTGAGTTCCGTAGACGGCACCACCTCCAGCAAAGGGATCTGCGCGGTTATCCGATCCGGGCAGTGCACCGTATCGGTCACCAAAATGTGGTTGAGCAAGCCTGCGGCGGACAGGCTGCCCAGCCGATCGCAAGCGGGGGGCGAAAACACCGCGTGGACCGCGATCAGGTTGATTTCCGCGGGCTCCAGCGGCGCCAGGGCCCTGATCAGGCTGTCTACGGACCCGGCGGTATCCACCATGTCGTCCACGATCCAGAGCACTTTCCCTTTCAGCGGCTCCGCGGAAAGTATGTTGATCGATTCGATGGTGTTGCTTTTGGAATAGTCCCGTTGTTTATGGGCGATTACCAGGGGGGCGCCGAAGGCGTTGGCGAAACGCCGGGCAAGTTTTTCTCCCCCCGCGTCGACGGAGCAAAAAGCCCAGCGGGGTCGCACGACGTCGATCAGCGTCTTGGGGTCCCTGATATACACGTCGCACAGCCTTCTCTTCAGCAAGGTCAGCCCGGGGATGTCGTCGATGGCGCAAATGGTGGGATCCAGCATGCTTTTGGATTTATCCGAGTGCAGCTGGTAGGTGATGATGTGGTCGACGCCCAAACTGGACAGAATTTTAAAGTGCACCCACAAACCCACCGAATTCCGGCGGTTGGTGCGATCCGAGCGGGAACTGGATACGAAGGGTTCAAAAACGATGATCCGCTCCGCCTGGGACCGCTTGATGGCGTCCACCGCGTGGTAGAGCTCGATCTTGGCTTCCTCGACGCCGATCCCCGCGTCGTTGCGCCCGGCGCAGGCAAAAAGGTAGACGTCCTTGCCCCGGATCGATCGCCCCAGGGAAACCTCCAGCTCGCCGTCGGCAAAACGGTCTACCCGCAGGTCCGTGACCCGGTCCAGGTCTTCGGCGCGGTGGCTGAAGCTGGGATAGCGTTGCAGGTGCTGGACGACGCGGCTCGCGTAGGCGTGCATGGAGCGGGTAGCAAGGACGACAAAATCGTTCTTCATATACTTCATCCTAACCCGGCTTTAACGAATCGTCGAGTTGTCCAGGCTATTAAATCGCTTTCTTGTTGAAAGTTTCGTTGATTTATGTGTATTGTCGAAGCGCGGCACGGGCTGGGCCCGTAGGGTAGGGGGAGGATAATGTGGCCAAAATGAACGAAAACGATGCCAATAGACCGGGACACAACGCGACCAACGAAGAAAAAATGAAGGCTCTGGAGGTAGCGCGCCTGCAGATTGAAAAACAGTTCGGCGTCGGCTCGCTGATGAAGCTGGGAACCCACTTCAACTCCGCCGGCATCGAGACCATTCCGTCGGGTTCGATCCTGCTGGATGAAGCGCTGGGGATCGGCGGATACCCCCGGGGCCGGATCATCGAGATCTACGGACCCGAATCGTCGGGCAAGACGACCCTGGCCCTGCACGCCATCGCCGAAGCGCAGAGGACGGGGGGCATCGCCGCCTTCGTGGACGCCGAACACGCGCTGGACCCGGTGTACGCCAAAAACCTGGGAGTCAACATCGATGATCTGTGGATTTCCCAACCCGATACGGGCGAACAGGCCCTGGAAATCACCGAAAGCCTGGTGCGGTCCGGAGCGGTGGACGTCATCGTCGTCGACTCGGTGGCCGCCCTGACGCCCCAGGCGGAGATAGAGGGCGAAATGGGCGATGCCCATATGGGCCTTCAAGCCCGCCTCATGAGTCAGGCCTTGCGCAAATTGACCGCCACCATCGGCAAATCCAAGACGTTGCTGATCTTCATCAACCAGATCCGGATGAAAATCGGCGTCATGTTCGGCAATCCGGAAACCACTACCGGCGGCAACGCGCTTAAATTCTACGCTTCCCTGCGCCTGGAAGTCCGCAAAATGGAGACCATCGAAAAAGGGGATGCCGACGCCATCGGCAACCGGGTGCGGGTAAAGGTAGTCAAAAATAAGGTAGCGCCGCCCTTCCGGAAGGTGGAACTGGAAATCATGTTCGGCAAAGGCGTGTCCGCTTCGGGCAGCATACTCGACGCGGCGGTCAAGTACGAATTGATCGACAAGAAGGGAGCCTGGTACGCCTACGGTGAAGAAAAGATCGGCCAGGGCCGGGACAACGCCAAGGCGTTCCTGGAAACCAATCCGGCCATGGCGGTGGACCTGGAAAAGAAACTGCGGGCCCTCATGTTCCCGGGACGGGACGCGGACATAGCCGCCGCCCACGCGCGGGTCGCGGGGAACGCCGGAACCGCCGATTCCCGAACCGTCCCGCCGGTGCCCAAATCGGTTCCCGTGGCTCCGAAGCCCAGAGAAACAGATGAAGCGGAGGAAGAGAAAGTCCCGCCCCGCAAGGCGCAGGCGGCGCGTCCTGCGGCGCTGGAGCCGGAGGACGATGGCTTATTCTGAAGTCGTTCTGGGACTGGGGTCCAACCGGGGCGACAGCGACCGCATCTTGATCGATGCGGCCGCCGTTCTGGGTACTATTCTGGGAGAAGCGCGTCGGTCCTCGCTGTACCGCACCGCGCCCTTGTACGTCACGGATCAGGCCGCGTTCTTGAACGCCGCGCTGTGCGGGACCTACGACGGCGGCCCCCGGGACTTGCTGGCGCTCATTCACCAGGTGGAAGTCCGTTTCGGCCGCGACCGCAGTCGCGAGCGGCGCCGCGGGGAGCGGACCCTGGACATCGACATCCTGCTCTTTGCCGATCTGGTCGTCGCCGATGAGCCTATCCTGATCATTCCCCATCCGGGTCTGCTGGAGCGCAAGTTTGCCCTGTTGCCGCTCCTGGAACTTTTGCCCGAAGCCGTGGACCCCCGCAGCCGGCGACCGCTGTGGGAAAACTATCTGGCCCTGCCTGAGCAGGGTATTTACTACGCCGGACTGGCCGACTATAATCAGCGCTAATGGACTCCACGAACAAAACGGCGGCGTATAACATCCGGCTCAAGGAGTTCGAGGGTCCTCTCGATCTGCTCCTCTTTTTGATCAAAAAAAACGAAGTCAATATCTACGATATCCCCATCGCCCAGATTACCGAGCAGTACCTGGATTACCTGACCTACGCCACCGAATTGGACCTGGACGATCTGACCGAGTTCCACGTGCTGGCCGCGACGCTGCTCTACATCAAGTCGCGCATGTTGTTGCCGGTAGAAATGGATCTGGACGATGAAAATGAAGATCCCCGACAAGAACTGGTGACAAGACTGATCGAATATCAAAAATACAAAAAATTGTCCGAGCTGATGGAAGACAAGGAACGGGAATCCGAATGGGTCATCGAGCGCAAAAAATTGCAACGGGCCTTGCCCTTCGCCGACGAGGGACTGTGGGAAAAGGTCGACGTCTGGGACCTGCTCAAGACCTTTTCCGGCCTCATGTCCTCCTTGACCGGCGAACGCATCATCGATCTTTACGAAGAAGTCTCGGTGAATGAAAAAATCACCCTGCTCGCGGAATTGCTGGAATCCCGGGGGGAATGTAATTTTACCGACCTGGTGGTGCATAGCGGTTCGGTGATGGACATCGTCTGCGCCTTCCTGGCCGTCCTCGAAGCGGTCAAGACCCGCATGGTCAGCATCTTTCAGAACCGAATGTTCGGTGATATCCTGATACGCCCCTATGAGAGGGTGACCCCCGATGGAGATACGATTGGAGAAGGAAACAGCGCTGATTGAGGCCATTCTTTACCTGGAAGCCGATGCGGTCGAAGAAAACCAGCTGGCTCGCTTGTCGGGATTGTCCCGTGAAGTGGTGGAGAAAGCGCTGGAAGCCCTGGAAGGGAAGTACGGACAGGAAGATTCGGGTCTGGAGCTGGCGCGCATCGGCGGGGGGATCGTCATCGCTCCCAAGAAGGAATACTGGGAAGCCCTGAAAGAGCGCTACGGCAAAAAGAATGATTCCAAGCTTTCCAAGGCCGCCCTTGAAACCTTATCCATCATCGCCTATTCCCAACCGATAACCCGAGGCGAGATCGAAGCCATCCGCGGCGTTTCGGCGGACAACATGATCCGCCTGCTGCTGGAACGGGAGCTGGTGCGGGAAGTCGGAAAAAAAGACGTGCCCGGCAAGCCGGTCCAGTTTGGCACCACCAAGGAGTTCCTCAAATTCTTCCGCCTCGACAGTATCGCGGATCTGCCCAAACTGGACGAAAGCGAAAATGACCGCTTTGAACTCAACGGATAAACCCGTACGCCTGCAGGCGTATCTGGCGCATTGCGGCGTCGCTTCCCGGCGCGCTTCGGAAGAGCTCATCCTTTCCGGCCGGGTATCGGTGAACGGCCGGCGCGTAACGGAGCTGGGAACCAGGGTCTCGGGCGGGGACCAGGTTCACCTGGACGGACGCCCCGTGGCGGTTGAGCAGGTGCTTCGCTATATCGCGCTGCACAAACCGCCGGAATACATCTGCTCGGCCAGCGATCCCCAGGGACGCCCCTTGGCCCGAAGTCTGCTCGACCCGGAGGTCACCGAACGGGTCTATACCGTCGGCCGCCTGGACTATCGATCTTCCGGGTTGATCCTCTTTACCAACGACGGCGATTTTGCCGCCCGGGTAGGCCACCCGTCCACGGAGATCGAGAAGGAATACCTGGTGGAAGCGACGGGCGTCATCGCCGATCAGGTTCTGGACGAATTCCGCGCCGGCGTCAACGTGGAAGGCGTGCTTTATCGTTGCCGGGATATCGAGCGCCTGGGGCGCAAGTCGGTCCGGGTGGTCCTGGTGGAAGGCAAAAACCGGGAAATCAGACGCGTCTTTTCCCACTTTCACCTGCATCCGCAGCGCTTGCAGCGGATCCGCATCGGATCGATCTTGCTGGGAAATCTGAAAGAAGGCCGGAGTCGCGCTCTTCAGCCCGCCGAACTGGAGCGTCTCAACACTGAATTGCGGGAGAAGCGGTAATGGTCGTCGCCATCGACGGGCCGGCGGGGTCCGGCAAGAGCACCATAGCCCGGTTGGTGGCCAAAGGCCTCAACTTCACCTTCGTCAATTCCGGAGCGCTGTACCGAGCTTATACCCTGGCTTGCCTGCGCGCCGGCGTGGACCCCGGGGACGCCGCCGCGGTCATAGCCTGCGCCGCGTCGGCCCAGGTCGAATTCCGGAACGGAAGGGTCCATCTGGATGGCGAGGACGTCGGCGAACTGCTCCATACCGATCGCATCGACGCCCTGGTAGCCGGTCTGTCCGCCCTGGTGCCCCTCCGGCACCAGGTCAACGATCTGGTGCGGTCCATCGCCGGGCGGCTGGACGTGGTCGTGGAGGGTAGGGATATCACCACGGTGGTATTCCCGGACGCCCGATACCGTTTTTACCTGGACGCGTCGGTGGAATCCAGGGCCAAACGGCGCTACGACCAGGGCACTTCCTTGCTTGCCCAGGAAGAAATTGCCGACTCGATCCGCCGTCGGGACCATATTGACCGAAATAAAGCCGAGGGCAGTCTCAAACTGGCCCCGGGAGTGGTCTATTTGGATACCTCGGACTTGACCATACGCCAAGTTTATGACAAATTGTTAGCAGAAATTCAGATATAAGGATCAACAATGGGTCAGATGGAAGTGGAAATGGACGAGTCGAAGCGCCCCGTCGACAACGTTCAAACACAATTACAGGAAGAATATCTCAAGTCCCTCGAGCAGTTGGAAGAGGGTCAGCTTGTCGACGGTTACGTCATTCAGGTCACCCAGGACCAGGTTTTTGTCGACGTGGGCTACAAATCGGAGGGTAAGATTCCGATCGCGGAGTTTGCCGAAGTTCCGAAAGTCGGCGACACCGTGTCGGTCATTCTCATCACCAAAGAGAACAAGCACGGCGAAGTAATCGTCTCCAAGCAGAAGGCCGACGTCAAGGTTTTCTGGAAGAACCTGCGCCAGGCCTTTCAGGATCACGCCGTGGTCGAAGGCACCATCGAAAAGGTGGTCAAGGGCGGCTACGACGTCAATCTCGGCGCCGGAGTCCGGGCGTTCTTGCCGATAAGCCAGTCGGACGCGCAGAAAGTGGACAAGCCGGAGCGGCTCCTGGATCTCAAATCCAGTTTTTACGTCGAACGGCTGTACTCGGACGGTAAAGTCAATGTGGTGGTCAACCGCCGCAAGTGGCTGGAAGAAGATATAGAGAAACGGCGGGAAGAATTTTTCGCCAAGACCCAGATCGGCGACGAAGTCATCGGCGCGGTCAAGAGCTTTACTTCCTTCGGGGCCTTCATCGACCTGGGCGGCTTCGACGGGCTGTTGCATATCAACGACATGAGCTGGGGCCACGTAACCCGGCCCAAGGACTTCGTCAAGAAAAGCCAGGAAATTCACCTCAAGGTCATCCGCATCGACCCGGTGGAAAAACGCATCAACCTGTCGCTGAAGCATTTTACCGACGATCCCTGGGTTCATTTTGAGGACAACTACCACGTCAACGACGTGGTCAAGGGCCATGTGACCAAGCTGACCGACTTCGGCGCCTTCATCGAGCTGCAGGAAGGTATTGAAGGCCTGGCTCATATTTCCGAGTTCTCCTGGGTTAAGAAGATCCAGAAGCCGGAAGAGGTGCTCAAGATCGGAGACGAGGTCGAGTGCATGATCCTGGGCTACGATCTGCAGGCGGGAAGGGTTTCCCTGGGCCTCAAGCAGGTTACGGCCAACCCCTGGACCAACATAGCCGAAAAGTACCCCGTCGGCACCCGGCTGACCCGCAAGATCGTCAAGCTGACCAACGCCGGTGCGTTCATCGAGCTGGAAGACGGCATCGACGGCTTTCTGCACGTCGACGACCTTTCCTGGACCAGGAAAATCAAGCATCCCGGGAGCGAATTGCAGGTCGACCAGGAAATTGAAGTCATGGTCGTGGCCTGCGAACCCGAGAACCGCAGCGTCCGTCTGGGCGTCCGGCAGCTATCCGACGATCCCTGGAAGACCTTTGCCGAAGCCTGCAAGGTGGGTACCCAGGTCGAGGGTGAAGTCTCGTCGATCACCGACTTCGGGATCTTTGTCCGGGTAGCCGGGGGGATCGAAGGGTTGATCCATAAATCCAACCTTACCGAGAACCGGGAAGACAATCCGGACGACGCGATGAAGAAGTACACCGTCGGCGACAAGATCAAGGCGGTGGTCATCGAGTTGCAGCCGGACAAACAGAAGGTGGCCTTTTCCATCCGGGACTACCAGAAGAAAGTTCAGAGGGAGGAGCTGTCGCGTTACATGGCCGCCGATGAATCCGACGAGTCCACGTTCACCCTGGGGGATTTCTTGAAATCCAAGGGTCCGCGATAAGTTAAAGCCGATTGACATGCTGTCAGCGATCGACGTCCGAAAGTTCAATACCCTGATCGAGATCAACACCCTCATCAACTCGAACTACTCGGACGCTCGATCCTTGTTGACCAAAATACTCGAATCAGCGACGCGTTTGTGCGAAGGGGAGGCTTCAAGCCTCCTTTTGCTTAACAGCGTCGAGAAAAAACTCTATTTTGAAATAGCCCTGGGTTCGAAGGGTTCGGACGTCAAAAAGTTCTCCCTCAACGTGGGCGAGGGGATAGCCGGCTGGGTCGCCCAGCATAATACCTCCATCATCGTCAACGACGTCGAAAACGATCGCCGCCACCTGGCGGATATTTCCAGGAAAATCGGCTATCCTTCCCGCACCATGCTGGCCGTACCGATGCGCATGAAAGATGAGTGCATCGGCGTGATCGAACTGATCAACAAAAAGGACGACAAGTATTTTACCCAGGATGATCTGGAATGGCTGGAAATTTTTGCCAACCAAGCCGCTCTGGCTATCCAGAACGCCCGCAGCTATGAAAAAGCCCGGGAAGAAATCCATTTTCTGCAGGACCAGCTGATAACCGACCGGGGCTACCATACGCTGATCGCCAAAAGCCCGATCGTGCTGGAAAAACTGGAAATGATCGACCGGGTGGCCAAGACGGATTCTTCGGTGCTCATCCTCGGCGAAAGCGGGGTGGGCAAGGAGCTTTTTGCCGAACAGATCCACCTGCGCAGCCTGCGGCGGGAGGCGGCTTTTGTGCGCGTCAACTGCGCGGCCCTTCCTGAAGGACTGCTGGAAAGCGAGTTGTTCGGCCATATAAAGGGCGCCTTTACCGACGCCGTCCAGAACAGGCGCGGACGTTTTGAGATGGCCGACGGCGGTACCATTTTTCTGGATGAAATCGGAGATCTGCCGCTGAAGCTGCAAGCCAAGCTGCTGCGGGTTATCCAACAGAAATCTTTTGAGAAAGTGGGCGCCGACGTATCCCAGAGCGTGGACGTCCGCATCCTGGCCGCCACCAACCGCGATATAGAGGCGCTGGTGGAGAAGGGGGAGTTCCGCAACGACCTGTACTATCGTTTGAACGTTTTGCCCATCTACATACCGCCGCTGCGTCAACGGTCCGAGGATATTCCGGAACTGGCCGCTTTTTTTCTGAAGAAATTCAGCCGGGAGACAAAAAAACAATTCGACGGCTTGTCGGACGACGCCATGGAAACCCTGTTGTCCTACTCGTGGCCCGGAAACGTGCGGGAGTTGGAAAACTGTATCGAACGGGCCTGCGTGATCAGCAAGGATCACTGGATAAAAGCGCCGGATTTGTTGCTCAACACCCGCCTGGCCGACGCTGCGGTAGCCGACGACGGCAGAAGCTTGAAAACCGCCCTGACCCTGTTCAAGAAGCATTTTATCCAGAAACTGCTGGAAGAAAACGGCTGGAACCAAACCGAAACAGCGAAGGCGCTGGATATCCAGCGTACGTATCTGTCCCGGCTGATAAAGGAATTGGAAATCGCTAACCCCAAGGAGTAAGGACAACTATGGAGAAAACAGCTGAAAACAAGGAATCGATCCGCGCAGCGGATCGATTGGTGAATTTTATCCAGAAAAACCGCAAGGTTCTGCTTGCGGGCACGATTGCCCTCTTTGCCGGGGTGGCCATTGCCGGGGTGGCCATTGCCATCGTCGAGAATAGCCGGGTAAAGGCTATCGGGCAGATGGAAACCTACAGCGAGCAGTACGACGCGTTGCGGGCCAAAGCCTCTGATGCGGGCAGCGAGCAGCAGCTTACCCGGTTGATCGCGGATCTGACCGCTTTTGCCGACGGTCATACGGGTTACGCGGGGGCCAAGGCGTATTCGCTGTTGGCCGCCATCCAGGCGGACCGCAAAGAATGGGAAGCCGCCAAGACGGCATGGCTGGCGGCCGCCGACCTGCTGCCGGAAAGCTATCTGGCTCCGGTTGCGTTGTACAACGCGGCGACGGTAGCCGAGGAGTTGGGAGATACCACCGCGGCGCTGACGCTGTATACCCGTTGCGTCGAAGAATACGGAGAGACCTTTCCCCTGGCCCCCCGCGCCTATTTTGCCATCGGCAGACTGCAGGAATCCTTGAACGAAAAGGCTGCGGCCACGGCGGCGTACCGTAAGATAGTCGACACCTGGCCGAATGACGGTTGGACAAAACCGGCGCAGAACCGTATACTTAGCTTGGCCGGGACGGAAAAATAACCAATTCGCAAGAGAGGGCAGGATGGCGAGAAAGCGGGCGAAGATTTTCGAATCGAAGTATTTCGGATTCATCATCGGTCTGGTCGTCGTTCTGGCCTTTCTCGGCATCGATGCGGGCACTACCATATTCAAGAACCTCAACGCCAAGGCCGTCGACCTTAATTTTATCCTGAAGGGCCTGCGCACCGCGACTTCCATCCAGGAAGGCGTTACCGTCACCGCCAAAAACCCTAAAATATCCGACGACATCATCATCGTCGGCATCGATTCCCGCAGTCTGGCCCGCTTCGGCAAGTGGCCTTTTCCCCGTTCCACCCACGCCAACCTGGTGGATTCCTTTGCCCGGGTCAAAGAGCGGAATGATCGGGAAAGCTCATTGTTCATCGACGTATTCATCATCGAGCCCGATGGCAAAGCCGCGGAGGACGCACGCTTCGTCAAAAGCATCCTTGAATCCGGCCGGGTAGTCATGGAAACGGTCCTGGACGTCGGCATCGGGGACTATGATTCGCATGAAAAGATGATGGATCGACAGGCCGTGCTGCTGACCCGGGTGCCGGCTTTTGCGTCGGTCAGCGGACCGTGGCAGGAAATGACGGAGTTCAAGAGCGTGCAGGCGCCGCTGAAGCCCTACGCGGAAGCGGTTGCCGGGTATGGCCACGCCAACTACACCCAGGACACGGACGAGGTGTACCGCCGGCAAGCCCTGATCGCCAAGCTGGCGGTGGAAACGGAACAGATCCGCTTCGACACCCTGACCCCGGGCTATTCCGTCGACGACGCCCGCTTCGAACGTCTGGCTTGGGTCGACCGCAAAGGATTTTCCCACAGCGTCAAGACTCCGTTGACCAAAACGGGGTTGGCCAGATTGCAGAGCCAACTGGCCGCTTCGGCGCCCCCGGTGGTCATCGACAACGATGCCGACGGGCAGATAGACGACCAGTTTTTCGTCGTCAAGAAGTACAAAGATGAATTCGTTCCGGCGGTAACACTATCTTTGGCATTACGGTATTTTGGGGTGCCGGCGGACAAGGTGATCGTTGAGCTGGGCAAACATATCATCATTCCCGGACCCACCGTTTTCGACCCCGCCACGGGGACCCGCGCTCCCTATGCCATTGCCCTGGGGACGGACGATTACGATGCCGAAGGCAAGCTGGTCAAAGCAGCGGAACGGAAAACCCTGGATGAACTGGTTATCCCGATCAATGAAAATGGTGAAATGACCATCAATTTTATGGGCTATCGTTCCTCTGCGGCCATCGACGGCTACAAGACGTTCCCGGTTCGATCCTACTCCGGATACGCCGACCGGGTACCCGGTCCGGACCCGGAAACCTGGCCGCGGACTAAAGCGGTGGGCAACAAGATACTGATGGTCGGACCTTTCGCGGACGGCATAGCGCAAGACGAAAAGCCGACGCCCTTCGGGTTGATGTACGGTATCGAAATCCACGCCAACGCGTTGAATACGATTTTAATGGACAATTTCATCGTACCCGTGCCGTTGTGGATCGATGTTCTTGTCCTGCTGATTTTGGTACTCACCGTCGCCTTTTTTACTTCCCGCTATTCGACCGTCTGGGCTTTTCTTTCCGTCGTGCTGGGTATCGGGATCTTCTTTTTGGCGGTATCGTTCATATTTGAATATGAGAACTATATCATCGATTTCCCCAAGCCGACCATCGGCATGATCTTAGCCTTTATCGCGGTTGTATCCTACCGGGCCATGACCGAGGAACGGGATAAAAAAATCATCAGATCAACTTTTGGAAAATACGTAAGCCCCAAAGTGGTGGATCAAATTCTGGAACACCCGCCGGAGCTGGGCGGCGTCGACAAGGAACTGACGGTGCTGTTTTCCGACATCCGCGGTTTTACCACGCTGTCCGAGAACATGACGCCCCAAGAATTGGTCAACCATCTCAATATTTACCTGACCGCCATGACCGACCTGATCCTGGAGTACGGCGGAACGCTGGATAAATACGTCGGCGATGAAGTGATGTGTTTCTGGGGCGCGCCGATTCCCCAGCAGGATCACGCCATATTGGCCTGCAAATGCGCCTTGCGGCAAATGGAGAAACTGCACGAATTGAACGAAGGCTGGCCGGAATCCAAGCGCATCAATATCGGCATCGGGTTGAATTCGGGCATCATGACCGTCGGAAATATGGGATCTCCGGGACGGATGAACTACACCCTCATGGGGGACAACGTCAATCTCGGCGCCCGGCTGGAAGGCACCAACAAACAATACGGGACCAATATCATCATCAGTGAGTTTACCTACGGGCTGGTCAAGGATCATTTTATCTTCCGTGAGCTGGACAACATCCGGGTCAAGGGGAAAAATAAACCGGTGTTGATCTACGAGTTGGTGGACGCGATCGAACCGATCCAGCCACCGCCTTTGGTGGCGGACAGGAAGGGGCGGGGAAAATAAACCATTACCCGACGAGTGGGGTAAAGGACATGCAACTCAAAACCAGGCTTTTTTCCCCGGCTTTTATGATAGTCCTGTCGCTGGGGTTTTTGTCCTGCGGAATTGAAAATTACCTCTATCTCAACCCGGTTAGCTCCTACTCCGCGTACCCTACCTATTTGTCGTTCACGTTGCCCGCCGACCAGCCTTCAGGGTATTTTAAGAATTATAGAATATATTACCGCATCTATACCAGCGCTACTGGTCCGACGGGAGCTACCATCGGCGTTGCCGATATAGGGAACGCTGCGCTGGTCAGCGACTACAACGCCTTGGCCCCGTATTTCAGCAGTTCGGAAAATGCCCCGGTGTACGTGCAGAGCCTGCTCGAGGATCAACTCGGATATTACGATCTTGCGCTGGCAGGGGTGGACATTACCGAATTGCTGGCGGAAAACGACAAGGCCTTGACCCTGGACTTTGATCCGGTAAATATTTTTAATGAGGTTGTGCTGACGATTGATGGTACTGGGTACGCAGCCCGTCGGTCAGTCATAAATCCCATTCCGGACAGTACGTTTTATTATTCCAACGACTTGGCGGAGAGCGTCGACGCAGATATTGAAGATGGTGGGGACGGTTACGCCTACGCGGCTTTCGTCATCGTGGCGGTGGGCATCGACAGCAACGCTTCCATCGTATTCAGCGCTCCGACTTTTCTGGGAACTCTTAATTTACCGTAACCAGAGTAGGCTATTACGGCAACGGCCTAAATTGCAGGTTTGTCGGCTGCGGTTGGGTATTAAATTTCCCGGATATATCACTATCGATAATGTGCATTCTGTCTACTTTGCCGTAGTATTGTTTGTAGAGATCAAAATAGGATACCGGGTTTCCTTCCGGATTTTTGGCCAATACGGTATTCCGTTCAAGTCCATAAATGGATCCATCCGGGGCCAGATGTTCAAGCCGGTATTGTTTTTCATCCTTGGCCGCAACCAGATCCTGACCGTAGGTAAATCCCCACAAGACACTGGAAACAGAACGCTTTTTGGTGCCCACCGGAATTGATACACCATAAGCTCGGTTGATAAAAAGCCCCTGCGGCATTACCCGGTTGATTGCGGCGAGAAATTCTTCCGTCTCGACGATGGATTCGGTATCCACCGTGGCGACCTCTGCCAGGGCGGAAATACCGACCGACAAGGAAGAGGCAAAATCCAGCCTGGGCAAGGGATTGAAGCCTTCGGAATAAGCGATCGGCAAGCCGGCGCGGACAAAAGCCTTGGCGAATACTTCCACCAACGACAGGTGGGCGATAAAAACAGCGGTTTCCACTTTTTTGTACGAAAAGAGTATTCGATGCGTAGTCTGATCGTGAGTATGCGCCACGCCAACTTTATCGACTATTGTACCCGGAGCTGCCGCCGAAGCCGTCGAATCAACGGGAGGATGTATACTATTTTCCACAATCCGGCGATCATCATGGCATACCCCGCAAGGGGTCTTGCAGTCATCGGTACATATTGAAGTCAGTTCGGATCGCTCCGATTTGGCGAATTCTTTTTTCAAGAAACCCTTGCCGACGCCGGAATCAATGCTGTCCCAGGGTAGCGGTTGATTCAGATCCTGGGGACCGAGAATTGAAGCGATCAGGTCCGCATTGGCGTCGAACAGTTCAGCCCAGACATCCTTGCGCACGAAGTCGTCCCAGGCGTCCAACCGGCAGCCACGGTTGAAAGCGGCCTCAATGAGGTCCCCTACCCGCTCATCCCCGCGGGAAAGTACGCCTTCCATTTTGGAAACAAAGGGATCATGGGTACCGATTTTGAATCCCAGCGGTTTTAAGTGGGATCTGATGTAGTATAATTTTTCTTGCGCTACGTGATCCGGTATCTGCGGCGCCCACTGATAAGGGGTGTGCGGCTTGGGCACAAAAGCACCGACGTTCACGTGCAGGGACATACCGGATTTGCGGTAGACGTACTTCAGAAAATCGACAATTTCTTCCTCTTCCCGGTTGGTTTCAAACCCATTCCGGTAATCTCCCACGGGAAGTCCGATCATGAAATAGAATTTGGCGCTGCGCCACCCCTGCCGTTTCGCTTCCGACAGAATCGCGGCCACCGCATCCCGGGAAACAGGTTTGTTGATGGACATTTGCCAAGCCTCGACCGGCGTTTCCACGGCGAAGGTGAGGCCGCTCTTGCGGGTCTGGGAAATGCTCGCGATAAGGGGCAATGAAAAGGATGATACTTTGAGCGACGGAAGCTGAAACGAAATATGACGGTCCGCGTACTCGGCGTTCAAGAGCGACACCAGCTGGTGAATGTCATGATAGTCCCCGGTGGATAGGGATGAAAGCGTGATTTCCCGATAGCCGCCGAGCGCGACGAAGGTACTGACTTCGGCCAGGATGTCGGGAATCGATTTTTGACGCATCGGACGATACCAGACGCCGGCGTGGCAAAAACGACAGCCGTTGGGACAGCCGCGCATGATTTCTACCGAACCATGGTCCTGGATAATCTTCATGCTCGGCACCGGCAATACTGCGGCTGAGTTGCCGCGCTCGGCAAAAGTCACGTCCAGGGCGCGGCGGGCTTTTTTTCCAGGGATCCATACGGCTACATCCTGTACGAGCAAGGCCAGCAAATCCGCCCTGGTTGCGCCCTGCCTTTTGGCGGAGGCCAGGGAACCGATGAGCTCAAAAAAGGCAGGTTCGGCTTCGCCCAGCCAGACCGCATCCATAAATTTGCCGAAAGGCAGGGGATTGGATGCCGCCGGCCCCCCCATGATGACCAGGGGATCGGCTTCGGTTCTATCCTGGGAACGGAGCGGAATAAAAGCCGACTGCAGTATCGAAAGCACCCCGGTTATGCCCAATTCATAGCCCAGCGAAAAACCCAGCATATCCAGGCTCTTCAGGGGCAGGCCATGATCCAGCGTATAAAGGGATAGAAGCTGTCTGGACAGGAGCGCTTCAAAATCGGGAGCCGGCGCAAAGACCCGGTCGCAGCTCACTCCGTCCAGGGCGTTCAGGTTTTTATAGAGAATGCGCAGAGCCTGGTTGGACATGCCGATCTCGTAGAGGTCGGGGAAGGCAATCGCCAGATGCAGATCCGCTTCCAGCGTTGAAAGCCGGCCGTATTCACCGCCCACGTAACGGGCCGGTTTTTCAACTCCCAACAGCAGGGAGCCGAGATCGGCAAGCGGATCGATCAACCGGGTGTTGGGTTTCAATGTTCATACCTTCGTACGTAGATGCTCAGGGCCAAACCGATGCCGATCATGGCGGAAAGCAGGGACGAGCCCCCGTAGGACATGAACAACAGGGGGATACCGGTAATGGGCATGACGCCCATCACCATGCCGACGTTGATCATGAAATGAAAAGAAAAAATCGCGGAAAGGCCGGCGGCGATATACGTACCGAAGGGATCGGAGGTCGTTTTCATGATGCGTATCAGGCGCAGGATGATCAACAGGAACAACGAAAAAACCAACAGCCCCCCGACGAAGCCCCATTCCTCGGAAAAAATGGAAAAAATAAAATCCGTACTCTGCTGGGGCAAAAAACGGTAGTGGCTCTGCGTCCCCTGCAGATAGCCCTTTCCTAAAAAACCGCCGGAGCCGATGGCGGTGATGGACTGGATGATATTCCATCCCGAACCCCGGGGATCGACCTCGGGATCCAGAAATACGATCAGCCGCATGATCTGGTAATCTTTGAGCACCTTGTGGGCCAAAAGCGATCCCAGCAGCGAAAATATGCCGATGGAAAAAACATAGGTAATCCAGAAGAAATACCTTTTTTTGTATCTCCGGTGACCGTACAGGGCGATAAGGGCGATCAGCAAAAATGAAAAGGCCAGCACCAGTACGATACGGACATTGGCGATGATCATCAAGGCGGGGAATGCCCCCCGGGCGATATGGGTCTGCCATAGGGGCAAAACGGTAAGAAAGCCCGTCAAGGCAATCAGGGCGGTAAAATACAACACGTATCGGATGGCGATGCCGGCAATAAAAGTCATCACCAAAAAAATGGGAATGAATACCAGCGCCGTACCCAGATCGGGTTGCAGCAAAATAATGCCCACGGGTATGAACACGATCAGACTGGAAAATAAAAAGCGGTACAAATCGGTGTGGGATCGGTTGGACGTATCCAGGTACCGGGCCAACAGCAGAATCGTCGCGATCTTGCTGAACTCCGAAGGCTGCACGCCGAAAGCGCCGATGCCGATCCAGGCGCGGGCTCCGTTCACCATGCGGCCGAAAAATAACGTATACGCCAGAAGGCCAAGGCTTCCCAAATAAAGATACAGGGAAAAATCATAAACCCGCCGGTAGTCGCCCAAAGAAACCAGCAGGGCGATCACCAGGCCGACGCCGGCCCATACGGATTGCTTGACGTGTTCGTTGGACAAGGATATTCCGGTGGACGTCATGCCGGAAGAATAAATGAACAGGATGCCGAAGGCGGTCAGGATCAGCGCGGCAAAGAAAAGGGAATAGTCAATTTCGCCCAGTCGCTTCAAGGTCATTCCCGACGCTCCCGCTCCGGCATTAAATACTGCAGACCCAGGGTACGGACCGCGTCTTCATAGGATTGCTGCGCGAACACGCCCTGAAAGATGATGGCCGAGGCGTAGGGGGCCCACCATTCCCAGGTATTCGCCGCTTCCACGATGATGGACACGACGATCTGTTCCTGGGGATTTTCGGTTTGATAGGGGGCAAAGGCGGCAAACCAGGAGTGCCAGCGGTCGGAAAGTCCCACTTCACCCGTGCCGGTCTTTCCGGCGATTTCCACCGCTTTGATGTTCATCGGAAAACGGGCGGTGCCTTCGGTGATCACCGCCCGCATATTATCCCGTACCGTCCGGAAGACTTCCGGCAGGACATCGCTGCGGTGGATGGCATTGGGTCTGGTGGTTTTGATGACCGCTCCCGAAAAAGGATCCCGGACTTCCTTGAGCAGGTAGGGCTGGTAGATGACGCCGTCGTTGACGACCATGGCAACCATGTTGGCCATCTGGAGGGGGGTTACCAGGGTAAACCCCTGACCGATAGCCATGTTCATCGTATCGCCGCCCAGCCATTTTTCATGAAAGCGACGCTCCTTCCACTGGGGCGTCGGGATAAAGCCCGCGATCTCGCCGGGTAGATCGATGCCGCTCAGGCTTCCGAATCCGAAATCCTTGGCGTAGGAAACGATACGCTCGACGCCCAGGTGATCCCGGCCGACCATCCAGAAATAAATATCGCAGGATTGGGCCAGGGCGCTCTTCAGGTCGAGCGGTCCATGCCCGGGCTTGCGGATATGACAGCGCCATACCCGTTCGCCATAGGACATTTCGCCCTTGCAATCGATGGTTTGCTCCGGCGGAAAGGATTTTTCCGCCAGAATTCCCGTCGACATGACCACTTTGAACGTCGAGGCCGGCGGATAATGGGACTGTATAGCCCGATTGAGAAGCGGTTTTTCAGGATCATCCAGCAGGGATTGGTAGGCGTTGCCCGCGTCGTTCATGTTGAAGACGTTGGGATCGTACCAGGGGTAGGAAACCATGGCCAGGATTTCACCCGTAGCCGGCCGGGTCACGACTACCGCCCCCATCCGCTCTCCCAGCGCCTTTTCGGCCAGGGTCTGGATAGTGCGATCAATGGTCAGCACGACGTTTTTTCCCATCAGGGGCGGTTCCCGGAGCGCCTCTTCTTCCATCGCGATTTTACGGCCCCGCACGTCCACGATCCTGGTTTCCTGTCCGTCCTGGCCGCGCAGCAGTTCGTCATACTGTTTTTCAATACCCGCCTTGCCGATGATGTTGCCTTGTTGATAGCCCTTATTGTAGAGGATTTTCAGCTCATCCCGGGTAATATCCCCGACGTAGCCGATGATGTGGGCCAGACTGCCCGTATCGACGTAGCTGCGCACCGGTTTGGACAACCAGGACACGCCGGGGAGTTCATCGATCCGTTCGGCCAGCATGCCGATCGTTTCAAAGGACACGTGGGCGGCGACCTCGATGGGCTGATAAAGATGGTAGTACTCCGGAGGCATGCGGCGATGAATCTGGTCGGCTGGAATTTTGAGCAATTCCGCAAGCTTCAGGACCAGTTCGGGAATGTTCTTGTCCGGAATTTCCGCGGGCGTGATGGCAACCGCAAAAGAGTCGATGTTGAGCACCATCGGCTGGTTGTAATTGCGATCAAAAATTTCGCCCCGCTGGGCGGGCAGAATGGTGGTTCGGCGGGCAATCTTTTGGGCCCGGGAACGGTATAAATCTACGGATACGATCTGCATGCTGAAGAGCTTGAGGGTGTACACGACGAAGATTCCGATGAACAGCCCCTGCAGGACGCGAATTCTGCCCAGCGGCCGCTCTTCCCCGGGGGTATGGATGGAAAAGGGCATCAGGTCCCCTTCCTGGGCCGCAGGACGGTCTTGAAAAAGCTGAGCAGGGCAAACAACACGGGTGCCGTCCCGGTATTGAACGCCAGTTCAATCCACAGCGTGGGAGCCGTAAAGGAATAGCTGGGTACCGCCCCGGCAAAAAGGAGATCGAGGGCCGCCAAGATGAAGGCTTTGAGCAACGTCGCCAAGGCGCAAAGGACGGCGGGAAGAATGAAGGGGTCCAGAAAAAAGGTCCCCCGCAAGCGGCCGGCGAGGGCTCCGATGGCGGTGCGCACCAGGGCGTTCAAACCCGGCGGCGCCGCAGATAGAAAGTCCAGGGCAAAACCGGAAAAGAAGCCCGTCAGCTGACCGGTCATGGTGCCGTTCACGTAGGCGATGTACACCACCACGCCGAGCACCAGATCGGGAACCACCTGATAGACGGCCAGGCGCGACAGGATCGTCGACTGCAGAATCGCCGCGACCACGGCCAAGATCGTCCCCCAGGCTACGGTCTTGGCCATTTATTCGCTTCCTTCTTTGACGTCGATGGCAAATACGTATTCCAGGCGGGAAAAATCCACGGCGCTTTCCAGTTCGGCTTCCACCGAGGTTTCATATTCCTGGTCCAGGATCCGTGCAATCCGACCGACGATGATATCGCCGGGGTAGACGCCGCCCAAACCGCTGCTGACCACCAGGTCGCCGAAACGCAACTCATCTTTGGCTCTTTTTTTGATGTAGCGCATAAGGAGCGGGGCATCCGTACTCCCCTGCCCTTCGACGATGCCTTCGTAGCGGGACTCGGCCAGGCGCACAGAGACAAAGGAGCTGACGTCATAGATGGGCATGACCAGGCTTTCCAGGCGGCCTACTTGAACCACGCGCCCGGCCAGCCCCTGGATGCCGTCATGATAAGCGATTACCGGCATGTTTTTACGGATGCCGTCCTTGACGCCCTTGT
Source organism: Treponema denticola (assembly GCA_020719845.1). Taxonomy (GTDB): domain Bacteria; phylum Spirochaetota; class Spirochaetia; order Treponematales; family Breznakiellaceae; genus DYPP01. The sequence continues at coordinate 158,621 of DYPP01000001.1, forward strand.
TGATGACCAGGGCGGAAAAAAGATTATCCGGATCCCGGCCGATGATCTGGGCGGGAACTTGGCGGTACACGATGGTCCGGCTAAATCCCAGTTGTTCCCGAAGACGCAGATTTTCCTGCTTGATCTCCGCCGCATCCCGTTCCAGACGATCAAAACGTTCTACCCGGGCGACCAATTCGGTATATTCGCGCCGCAGTTCCGCCAGCTCCCGGATGGACAGTACCGTACGGGAGGCAAAGGACGAAACCACGTGGATGCTGCCCCGGATGCCGGAAAAAAGGGAAAACCCCACGTCCCGGAAGTTGACCACAAAACTCCGGGTGGAAAGCAACAGCATGGAAAAAGAAACAAACATCAGCGCCGCAAAGACGTACGCCTCGGCAAAGGTCTTTTTCCGTGTCTGATGTTCCTCCCCGGGCCGCATGCCGTTTATCCGTTCAGGTTGTCATAAATGCTGCGGGTGTTGTTGAAGCCTTTGGCGTACTCAAAGTACTTGCCCGCGCCCAGAGCGACGCAATCCAGGGGGCGCTCCGCCAGGATGACGGGGACGCCGGTTTCCTTGGAAATGAGCTTGGGCAAACCTTTTAAAAGCGACCCGCCGCCGGTCATGACGATGCCCCGTTCCACTATATCCGCCGCCAGCTCCGGCGGTGTCTGGCCCAGGGTACGCTTGATTTCGTCGATGATCTGGGTAATGGGGTCTTTCAAGGCTTCCCGAACCTCAACCGAGTCGATCTCCAGACGCCGGGGCAAACCGGTAATCGCGTCGGTTCCCTTTATTTCCACTTTTTCAATGGTTTTATCCGGCGATGCATTGCCGATTTCCATCTTGAGCCGTTCCGAGGTCTGTTCGCCGATGATCAGGTTATGCACGCTGCGGACGTGTTTGATGATCGCTTCGTCAAATTCGTCCCCCCCCAGCCGGATGGCGTTGGTGACCACCATGCCGCCGAGGGATATTACCGATATTTCCGTGGTGCCGCCGCCGATATCGCAGATCATATGCCCCGCAGGCTCAAAAATGGGGATATCCGCGCCGATGGCCGCCGCCAGACTTTCTTCAATGACCTTGACGTCCCGGGCGCCGGCTTTATAGGCGCTTTCTTCCACCGCCCGGCGCTCCACCTCGGTAATGCAGGAAGGCACGCCGATCACCATGCGGGGTTTGATGAACCAGTGCCGGGGCAGCACCTTGGAAATGAAGTAGCGGATCATTTTTTCCGTCGTTTCCAGATCCGCGATCACCCCATCCCGCAGCGGCCTGATGGCGATGATGTCCCCCGGCGTTTTCCAGAGCATGCGCTTGGCGTCCGACCCTACGGCGACTACCTTCTTGGTCCCCCGCTCCACGGCGACGACAGAGGGTTCATTGATGACAATGCCCTTGCCCCGTACATAAATAAGGGTATTGCAGGTCCCCAAATCGATGCCGATATCGGATGAAAGATTCTCGAACCATTTTCCGCCTGCCATGAGCGTCCTCCGCTTACATACTGAGCCGGCTGCGCGCCGGCCCATGGGTTGGGTCTATTCGGATTGTTTTTCGCCATTCGGAGCGAGCTTTTACCGTATCTCCGGTTTTATCATACAATTCGCCTAGTTGAAAATGAGCTTCCGCATTTTGTCCGTCCAGCTGCGTGACCCTGAAGTACTCGGCTTCCGCGCCGGCCAGATCCCCGGATTGGGCCAGGATGGAACCAAGCAGGAGGCGGGCTTGGGCCACCACGATGGAATCCCTGGATTCTTCGGCGCAGCGGATCAGGTACGGCCGCGCGGAATCGTGCTCATTGAGGGCGATATAGGATCGCGCCATGGCAAGCAGCAGCAAGTCCAAGGATTGTTCGGCGGCCCCTTCGGTCGCCCCGGGTTCCAAGGCCAGGCTGAAAGCGGCGACGCTGCGGCGGAAGTCATGCTTTGCCGCGTAGGACAAACCGAGATATTCCGCCAGATCCGCCGCGGAAAAGCCATCTTTCCGGGACGCTTCAAGATAGCGCACCGCCAAATCCGCGTAGGAAGGGCCCTTGTGATAATACGCCTTGCCCAGGACGTAGAACACCCGGGGATCTTTTTGGACCGACCGGATCAGCAAGGCTTTTCGCAAAGACCAGATGCTTTGGTCGATGTAAGCCAGCCGGTCCTGAGCGCTGAGCTGGGTGGTTGCCAGTTGGTAGGCGGAAAAACCATGGATGGTAAGCATCACCGCGTCCAGCGGCTTGGTTTCCAGCTGTCCGCGACTCAAGGCGTACGCCGCCGGGTAGTCGCCGCCGGACCAGAGGCGCAACAGTTCGGTGCGGTCGCCCTGGGAGTGATTCATGAATTCCGGAAGAAACCGCACCAGGCCGCCCACGGTGAGGGCAAGGGCCAGACCGACAGCCGCGGTTCTCAGGGCGCGCTTTTTGAGTATCTGTACACCGTAGCTGGAGCGCGGCTTTTTGAACATAATGCCGTATGATATAACCCTTTTAACCGGAAAAAGTCAACGGAGACCCCCCATTTGAGCTACGAATCGTACCCTGAAGCGTCGCCGCCGGGGTAAAGAGTACGAGTCGCCCCGCCCTATTCGTCGACCAAACTATTCCGCACTTCCATGATTTGCGGTAATTTTTCCATAAAGCAATCGACCAGATGGGGCGAGAAATGGGTTCCCCGGTTCGTTTTGATGTAATCCACCGCCTCATCCACCGTCCACCGTCGTTTATACGGCCGCGTGGAAGTCAGGGCGTCAAAAACGTCGGACACCGCCACGATCTGTCCCGACACGGGGATAGCCTCACCCGCCAAGCCCTTGGGATAGCCCGTTCCATCCCACTTCTCGTGATGGTTGAGGGCTATTTCTTCCGCAAGGCGCAGGAGTTCCGAATCGTCCCCGGCCAGGATATGGGCGCCGATCAAGGTGTGGGTCTTCATCGTTTCCCACTCGGCTCCCTCCAGCTTGCCCGGTTTCAACAGGATGGCGTCGGGAATCCCGATCTTGCCGACATCGTGCATCGGCGCGGCGTGCAGCAGGTTCTCCAGTGCCTGATCGTTCCAGCCCAGGGACTGGGCCAGAATTACCGCCGTGCGGCTTACCCGCAGGATATGCCGCCCGGTTTCGTTATCCCGGTACTCCGAGGCGCGTCCCAGCCGCTGAACGATCTGCATACGGGTTTCCAGCAATTTCGAGGTCCGTTGCCGCACCATGAGCTCCAGCGTTTCTTTTTCCGCGTTCATCAGGCGATACGCCGTATAGGCTTCGAGCATGGTTCGGACCCGGGCAAGCAACTCGTGCATATCAAAGGGTTTGGTGATATAGTCCCTAGCGCCGCTCTCCAATGATTTGAGGATGAATTCTTTACCGTGCTGCGCGGTCAGCATGATCACCGGCGGCAAAAGGGGGTCATTGAGAGCCCTCAGCTGATCCAGAATCTCCAACCCGCTCAGATGCGGCATGTTGATATCCAAAAGGATCAGATCGGGACGGCTCGTTGCGTACAGTGGCAGAACGGTGCGGGGATCCTGCACCGCGATAAGGTTGGTATATCCCTTGCTCTCCAGCATTTTTCCGAGGACTTTCAGGTTTACCGCCTCGTCATCCACCATCATGATCCGCGACGATGACAAATATTCCCACAGCGCATCCATTATGTCCCCCTGTCTTTGTGTCCGACGCTCTTTTGTCATGAAGAATAATCCAGCAAGGTATCGACCAGCTTTTGCAAGTGCCGCCCCGCCGACATTATTTCCATAATTGAGTCCCTTTGATCCCTGGGCAAAGCAGGGTTCGTTTCCGCCTCGAGCAACTGGGTAAACCCGAGAATGCTGTTCAACGGCGTATATAATTCATGGCTCATGCGTTCATAGAAAGAAGATTTTTCTCTATTGGCGGTCTCCGCGGCAAACAGAGCCGCCCGTAATTCATCGGTCCTTTGATCCACCATCTGCTCCAGGCGGCTTGAGTATTCCTCAAGACGCTTCTTCTGGTTGACCTGATCGGTAACATCCTGAACCGTACCGATGGAGCGCTCCGCTTTACCCTGCTCGTCGTACGAGGATTGCCCCTGGGCGTGAATATGCTTTGTCCGCTGATCGGGAAACACCAAACGGTACGCCATATCGTATGCCGTGTGGCCCCGAACAGAGTCCCTAAACGCGTTGAACGCCCGTTTCCGATCCTCCGGGTGGAGGCGGTCATGGATGATTTTTTCCAATTGCCCGGCGGCGAGGGGGCTTTTCATCGGATCAAATTCGAATATCCGGGCGGCTTCTTGCGAATACACCGCCAATTCGGTGCTATGGTTGATCTCCCAATGCCCGATGTGGGCCAGCCGTTGGGCTTCCAGCAACCGGGCCTCGTTCAGGGCAAGCGTATCCCGCAGGGACCGCGCTTCCTGGATATCGCGCATGCTGGTCGAAAAATATTCCGGAATTCCCTTGGCGTTCTTATGGACCATGAGCACCTGGGAAACGGGAATCTCCGTACCATCTTTGGTCAGTATCGCCGATTCCCCCGACCAGGAACCCTCTTCAAGCGCCTGGGGAATGGCGGTCTCGATCACTATCTTGGCGGCCCACGCGGGGTGAACGTCGGGGATGCGGTGATCCGAGGGATCCTCATCGTTCGGCCATCCCAACACGCGCCGACCGGATGCGTTCATATACGTTATCTGCAAATCCATGGTCGCCGTCGATATGAGGTCGGCGGTGGTCCTGAGGATCGCGTTCAGACGCGTTTGCTCGCTTCGGTGATGCCATTCCTCGGTAATATCTTCAATATCGCCCATGATGCCGATGGGGCGATTGTTTTCATCCCGATAGGTCGATTTGGTGATCCGCACCCAGCGCAGGGAACCATCGGCCTGGAGGGGATGGGCTTCTATCGTTTTGGGAATCCCCAACCGAAGCACCTCTCCATCTTCTTCCCGGAACGAGCGGGCGATTTCTTCCGGGAAAAGGTCGTAGTCGGTTTTGCCGAAGATTCCCTCTTGTTCCAATCCCAGCACCCGCGCGTAGGCGTTGGTGCAGAAAACGTAGGTGGACTCAAGGTCCTTTAGAAACATCCAGCGGGGATAGGATAGAAAACCCCGCAAACCGGCTATGACCTGGGCCCACTGCCTGGGATCCATCTACGCGCCTGGGCCCTGTTTTTGGGGGGCGCATTCCTTCAGGGCATCATTTATCGCTTCGATGAAGACCGGAAGGTCCAGGGGTTTGGTAAGGTATTTGTCGAACCTGGCATTTTTACCCTTGTCCAGATCGGCGGGCATGGCGCGGGCGCTGAGCGCCATAACCGGAATCGAGTGCCCCCACTGGCTTTCCCGGATCATCCGCAGGACTTCGTATCCATCCATTTCCGGCAAGCCCAAATCGAGCAATACCAGATCGGGGATATGGATCGCCGCCAACTCCAGACCCAGGGACGGGGTATGGGCCGTGAGCAGGCGGATATGGCTCTGCTTTTCAAAAATACGCCCCATCAGTCTTAGGTTCGCGGGGTTGTCCTCTATGTACAAAACCGTATGCCCGGCGTCCGCGCACTGGACAAAGTCCAGGCTGTCCGGAGGAAGCTCGGGATCGAAGGAATTGGCTTCGGCTGCCCGTTGCGGCAGGGTAATCCAGAATCGGCTCCCCTTGCCGACCTGGCTTTCCGCTTCTATGGTTCCGCCCATCAATTCCACCAGACGCTTGCTGATCGTCAGCCCTATGCCGGTGCCTTCGATTTCGCTCCCTTCGGCGCCCAGACGGTTGAAGGGAGTAAACAACTCCGGCATTTTTTCCGGGGAAATCCCCTGGCCCGTATCCTCCACGATGAAGCGGAGGGAGCCATCCTGTACCGCCACCGAAACGTGTACCCACCCATCGGGGCGATTGTACTTTATGGCGTTGGAAAGAAGATTCACCAGGATTTGTTTCAGCCGTACCCGATCGGCGTAGACGTACAGCCCCGTGTCGGGACAAGCCTTGTCGACATGAACACCGTGTCTGGCGGCGATGGGCGCCACCAGATTGAGACAATCGTCCACCAGGGAGTCACAAAGTACCGATTCGGGGGACAAATCTATCCTGCCGCTTTCAATTCTGGAAAGATCCAGCACTTCATTGATAAGTTCCAGCAGGTGCTTGCCGGCTTTCAGAATTTCTTGAATGAAGTCAATATTGGTCGGAGACAGGGACGCTTCCAGTTCGAGCAGCTGACCAAACCCCAGGATGGCGTTGAGGGGCGTCCGCAGTTCATGACTCATGGATGAAAGAAACTCGCTCTTGGCCCGGTTCGCCTCCCGGGCGTTTCCCTCGCTTGCCCGCAGCGCTGTTTCCGCATTTTTGCGCTCCGTGATATCCTGAACCAGCCCGAGCATGCGGGAGGGATTCCCTGCGGCATCCGATACAACGTTGCCGTTTCCTTGCAGCCAGCGGATCTGCCCGTCCGGCCAGACGCAACGGTACTCGATTTTGCGCTGTTGCCCGGTTTCAACGCAGTTTTGGACCGCATCGGCCACCATCTGCCGATCCTCGGGATGTACGGAGTTCAAAAAGTTATCGTAGGAGGTTTCCAGGATCCCATCGGGGTATCCGAAAAGGGGCGCGATGCGTTCCGACCATACCGTTTCGCCGGTTTTGAAATTCAAGTCCAAGGTGCCGATATCCGCGTACTCCTGGGCCATGCGGAGCCTGCGTTCGTTTTCCTTGAGTCTTTCCTGAGTGGCCACCAGCTCGGTAACCACGTTTGAAATGCCGATGTAATGGGTCAGTTTGCCCGCATCGCTCCAGACCGGGGCGATGCGGATATCGTTCCAGAACAGGGAGCCGTCTTTTCGATAATTGCGAATGAGGTTTTGTGTGGGCCGTTTCTCATCGATGCCCTTTCGGATTTCCCGCAGACCCTCTTGATTTTTATCGTCTCCTTGTAAAAATCGGGCATTCTTTCCGATCGCCTCTTCAACAGAAAAGCCGGTCATTGCCTCAAACGCGTGGTTGGCGTACATAATGGGATTATCCGGCAGGGCAGCGTCGGAAATGAGGATGTAGCCCGGGGCGCTGTCCATGGCTTGGGATTGGAGGCGCAGCTTTTCTTCCTGGGCCTTCCGTTCGGTAACATCCTCTTTCAGGGCAATGAAGTGATGTATGACGCCTTTTTCATCCATCACCGGCGATATAACGGCATCCTCCCAGTACAATTCCCCATTTTTCTTTTTATTATGAAAAACACCGTGCCAGGTTTTGCCCGAAAGAATGGTCTCCCAGAGATCTTGATACGCCGAACTGGGTAACTCGCCGGATTTCAGGATTCGGGGGGTTTGCCCGATTGCTTCTTCCGCGGCATAGCCGGTGGCTTTGGAAAATTTCGGATTGACGAACTCTATGCGGCCCTGGGTGTCGGTAATGACCGTGGAAACCGGGCTCTGTTCTATCGCCCGCTTGAGAATGGTCAACT
>DYPP01000116.1 GCA_020719845.1 Treponema denticola
AGAAATAGATGATAAGAGGCGGTGTGTGGTCAACTCTTCCGGCGAATGCAATTTTGTTTTTTTAAGCTCTGTCCCCATTGGGGCCATAAAAAAGGCGATCTTGTGGATAAATATGCACCAGTTGAGTCTAAATGACACCAATGTATTGTATCATACTGACACTGTTACAGTAATTGCCGGTGTACTTGCGGGTAATAGGTACTCTTGCGTCGAACCGGAGCTACGGAGCATACTGGTTCGATGCTACCGATACGGATCGCCCTGGTTTCTATGCACCTTGCCGCTGGACCGGAAGCGGTTCCGCTGGGCGCCGCCTGCGTGGCCGCAGCCGTAAAGTCCGTTTTCTCCGCCCAACAGGTGACCATCATACTGGTTGAAAGCTTGGTGGGCGAAGATCCCAGGATGCTGGCCGATCGTATCTTGGCCACCGATGCCGACGCGGTCGGGTTTTCAATCTACAGCTGGAACCGGCGTCCCCTGCTCGCCGTGGCGCGGCGCGTGGCCGGATTACGGCCGGAGACGGTCCTTTTCTGCGGCGGCCCTGATCCGACCGCCCAGCCCGAGGGGCTGTCCCGCGCGGGTGGCGGTCCCTTCCACTTTGTCGTGCTGGGGGAAGGCGAGGGAGCGGTGATCGACATCATCAAAACCGCGCTGGGGACAGAGCTCGAGGCGGATTCCGATGATGGTTTTGCCAAACTCTCCCCGGCCCTGCGCGTCCGGGGGACAGAGCTCATCGTCGGTCAGCCGGAAGATCCGGCCAAGTACCCTTCGCCCTGGCTGGACGGTACGCTTTCGGCGGAAAACCGGCCGGGCGTGCTCTGGGAACTGGCCCGGGGCTGTCCCTACCGCTGCGCGTACTGCTTTGAATCCAAGGGTCAGCACCGGGTCCGGTACTTTCCGGAGGACCGTCTGCGGCAAGAATTGCGTGCTTTTGTCGCCGCCCGGGTGCCATCGGTTTTTGTACTGGACCCTACCTTCAACGTCGACAAAGCCAGGACGCTCCGCATTCTCGAACTGCTCCAAAAGGAAGCCCCGGACATTCACTGGCATTTTGAAGTTCGGGCTGAGAACGTCGATCCCGGGCAAGCCCGCCTCTTTGCCGCTTTGGGAGCGTCCTTGCAGATCGGTCTGCAGACTTCAGATCCGAAAGTGGCCGCAGGCGTGGACCGCAGCTTCGACAAGTCCCGCTTCAGCGCCAAAATTGACCTGCTGAATCAAGCCGGCGCGGTTTTCGGTCTGGATCTCATCTACGGCCTGCCCGGAGATACCCTGTCCGGGTACCGGGCGAGCCTGGACTATGCTCTGTCCCTCTACCCCAACACGGTGGACCTGTTCCGGCTGGCGGTGCTTCCGGGAACCGTGCTCTTTGACCGTTCGGAGCAGCAGGGGCTACAGGCGGATCAGGACGCGCCCTATCTGCTCCGCGCCGGCCCCGGATTTCCCGCCGCCGACCTGGCCGCGGCGGAACGTCTGTCCCGGGCGGTGGACCTTTTCTATAATCGGGGTCGGGCAGTGGCTTGGTTCAACCAGGTGCTCCATCCCCTGGGTCTGCGGCCGTCGACCTTTTTTGACGGGTTTGCCGATTTTCTGGATCGACGCGTGGTTTGGGAAACGGTGAACACCGCCCATGATCCGGTAGCCCTGGAACGACTCCAACTGGCCTATCTGGATCAGCGGCTGGAAAAGACCAAACTGGATTACCTGCTGCCCGCGATCTGGGACATCGTCCGCTTCAACGGCGCCTGGGCCCGGGCTTTGGCGGAAGGTATCTCCACGGATATCGATTTTTCCTACGATCCTGAATTGGTCACCGGTCCCGCCGCCCAGGATTTGCGGGAATTCGCCACCCTGGCGGAATTTAGCCCCCACCGGGTCCGGGTAAAACCCGGCGCCGGGGAGCCGCGGGTAAGTATTCTTTGATAATTGCATCCCACCGCGCATACACCCTTGAGCCGGAAGGCGGGTACGGCTAGTATATGGTTATGCCCGAGAACACTAATAAAATTGCGGCGGTACTGCGTTTCTGGTATGGCTCCCGGTTGCTGGTGATCGCCGAAAGCGTCATCATCGGCTTGGTGACCGGGTTCGTGGTCGTGGGGTTCAGGCTGTTGTTGAATCGCAATGATCGCCTGCGCAGCGCCGTTTACCAAAAGCTGGCCGCCGGCGGCGCGTTCTACCTGGTGTTGTGGGTCCTGATCCTGATCGCTATCGGGCTGTTGCTGGGCTGGATGAGCGCCCAACGGCCGATGATCAGGGGCAGCGGTATTCCCCAGATCAAGGGCGCCTTGATCCGGAAGATGAATTTGGACTGGATGACCGAATTGCCGATGAAGGTCGTCGGCGGGGTGCTGGGCATCGGCGCCGGCTTGTCCCTGGGGCGGGAGGGGCCGTCGGTGCAGATCGGCGCGTATGTCGGGAAGGGGGTTCTGTCCCTGGCCCGGCGCCCCAACGTGGAGAGGAAGTACCTGATCAGCTCTGGCGCCGCCGCGGGGTTGGCGGCGGCGTTCAACGCGCCCTTGGCGGGGGTGCTTTTTGCGTTGGAAGAATTGCAGAAGTCTTTTTCGCCCTTGCTATTGGCCTGCGCCATGGGCGCCTCCATGGCCGGCGATATGGTCGCCTCCCATTTCTTCGGGCTGCGGCCGGCTTTTGATTTCCGGTTTATCCAGCCGCTGCCTATCGGGCTGTTCCCCTGGATCGTGCTTCTCGGAGTAGTCAGCGCTTTCCTGGGCGACTTGTTCAAGCGTTCGCTGTATGCCGCCCAGGATCTCTACGCCTTTCTGCGTATTCCCCTGGTTGCGCGGCCGATAGTGCCCCTGCTGGCGTCGGTTCCCCTCGGTTTTTGGCTCTTCGACGTAACCGGCGGTGGCCATCGTTTGATCGAAGCCTTGACCCTGCGGGATACGCCGCTTCAGATCCTGGCCCTGTTGTTCGGGGCAAAACTGCTGTTTACGGCTCTGTCTTATGGTTCCGGCACCGCCGGCGGCATTTTTCTGCCCCTGCTGGTCTGCGGTGCCCTAGCCGGAGATGCCTTCGGCAAGATTGTTGCCCTGCTGGGCCTGGCCGAGTCCGGGCAGGTATTGAATTTTATGATTCTGGGCATGGCCGCCTTTTTTACCGCCGTGGTAAAGGCGCCGGTAACCGGAGCGGTGTTGATCCTGGAAATGAGCGGGAATTTCAACCATCTGAGCGGGCTGGTGCTGGCCTGCCTGTCCGCCTACGTTGCCGCGGACCTGATGGGTTCCAAAGCCGTCTATGACGTCCTTTTGACCAGGATCCTGAGGGTCGGTGGTCCCAAGACTGAAATCAGACGCGAAGGCATGACCATCGTGGAAGTGCCCGTCGGCTATTCTTCGCTTATCGCCCATCGATTCATTACAAGCGTCGAATGGCCCAAGCACTGTCTGGTGGTCGGTTTGACCCGGGGTGAGGATGAATTGATACCCCGGGGAAACACGGAAATCTTGCCCGGAGATACCCTGGCGGTGCTGATGGAAGAGGATCGGGTAGGCGAATACAAGGAAGGCTTGATCCGCTTGGGGGAAAACCGCACGTGACCGCAAGCGGCGCGGCGGAGGTGCGGGGGTTTGTGGTCCACGCCTACGCAGATCCGCGCCGGAACCGTCTGTACCTGACCGGTCGGCTGGAGGACGGACGTTCTTTCGCGGTGGCGGAGACGCGTTGGCGACCGTCGCTGTTGGTCCGCCGCGCCGATGCGGATCGCCTGGGCGCCCTGTTGTCGGGTATCGCCTACACGGTCGACGACGCGGCGCCGGAATCCTTTGACGGCAAAGAACCCCTGCTTTGTTTGCGCTTCAACGAGTACCTGGACCGGGCGCGGAGCGCCCGGCTCTGGCTGGACGCGGGTATTCCCAGCCCCGACGCGGAGTCCCGGCCGGCGGATTCGTTCCTGACGGAACGGCGCATCCGGGGTCCGGTGGCGGTGCGGGGACAGAGCCGGCCCGGGCGCTGGATCGACCTGGTTTTTCCAGACCCCGAACTGGGTCCGGCGGAGCCGGTTTTCCGGGTTGGGCTTCATCTTGTTTCCCTGGATATCGAGACCGACGAAAAATCCCGGGCAATCCGGGCGATCTCCGTGGCCAGCCAGGATGCCGGTGGGGACAGAGCTACCGGGGACAGAGCTCGGGATTCTTACCCTGGTTTTATAGGAATAGTCGGAAGCCGGACCATCCCCGCTGACGAGCCGACTCCTGGTGAACCGGACTGCCGCTTCTTTTCCACTGAAAAGGCGCTTTTGGAATATTTTGCCCCGCTGTTCAGGAAACTCGATCCCGACGTGGTAACGGGCTGGAACATCCTGGATTTTGATTTTCCCCGTCTGGCCGAGCGTTTTGCCGTCTGCGGGCTTCCGTTCCTGATCGGCCGTTCCCGGGAAGCGGCCCGCTATCTACCCGGCCAGGGCCGGGGATCGGCGACGGTGCTGGTGCCGGGGCGTCAGGTGGTGGACGCGCTGCGGGCGGTGCGTTCCGGCCCCCAGCGCTACCCCGACTATGCCCTTGAAACCGTCGCCCAGGCGGTGTTGGGCGAAGGCAAAGCCGTCTCGGCCAGGGGAGTCGAAAAACTGGCGCAGCTGGATCGGCTGTACCACGAAGATCCGGCAGCATTCGGGCGGTACTGTTATCGGGATGCGGTATTGGTGCTGCGAATCCTGGAAAAAACCGGCCTTTTCCGCCTGACCGTGGAGCGGGCTGCCCTGACCGGCGTTTCCCTGGACAAGGCCTGGACCAGCGTAGTCAGTTTTGAACGCGTCTACGCTCTGGAACTCCAGTCCCGCGGCATTGCGCCCCCGCCGCAGACTCCGGGTCGACGGGTCTCGGGTGCCGCCGGCGGCGCCGTGCTGGATGCGGTCGCCGGCCTATTCGAAAACGTGGCGGTCTTTGATTTCCGCAGCCTGTACCCGACCATCATCCGCACTTTCAACGTGGATCCCTTGAGTTATGCGCGTTGTGGCGGAACTTCGGCGAGCTCTGTCCCCATCGTCGCTCCCAACGGCGCCGCCTTTTCCCGTGAAACCGGCATCCTTCCCGGTCTGATCGACGGTTATTTTGCCGCCCGGAGCGCCGCTCTGGAAGCCGGGGACCAGGTAGCGGCGTATGTGTATAAAATCCTGCAAAACAGCTATTACGGCGTCCTGGGCACCGGATCCTGCCGCTACGGGCGCACCGAGCTGGCCGGCGCCATTACTTCTTTCGCCCGGCGATGGCTACACAAAACCCGGGACTGGTTTGCCGCCCGGGGCTATGCGGTGCTGTACGGCGATACGGATTCGTTGTTCGTACGCTCCGGTCTGACCGACGGAGCGTCCTACGCCGACTATCGGGCCGCCATGGACGCGTTGGGGACAGAGCTCAACGCGTTTTTGGCCCAAAAAATCCGCCGGGACTACGACCTGCGTTCCTTTCTGGAATTGCGCTTTGAAAAGGCGTACCGGCGCTTCATGATTCCGCCGCTGCGATCCGGTCCGGCCGCCGGCCGGGGGCGCGCCAAGGGGTACGCAGGCAGTCTACTGTTGCCTTCCGGCGGCACGGAGGTGGAGGTAAAAGGCATGGAAGCGGTCCGCAGCGACGCCACCCCCCTGGCGCGCCGCCTACAGCGGGAACTGCTGGAACTGCTCTTTTCCGGCGCGGGAGAAGCGGCGTTCCGCCGTCACGTGGCGGCGCAGGTCCAGTCGCTGCGCTCCGGCGGTCAGGACGGGGAACTGGTCTACCGCAAGCGGCTGACCCGGCCGCCCGAGTCCTATACCGCCAATACGCCGCCCCAGGTCAAAGCGGCGCGGGCCCTGGGCTGGAGCGGGCGGCGGGGCACCATCGAATATGTGTGGACCAGCGCGGGCGCGGAACCCGTCGCCGACCGCCGGTCGCCCCTGGACTACGACCACTATCTTGATTCCCAGCTGCTGCCGGTGGCCGTCTCCATTGCCGCCGCCGCCGGCTGGAATACGGAGTTCTTTCCGCCCCGGGGCGCCCGGCGGCGGGACCGGGAAGACGGACAGATCGATCTGTTTTCGGATCCCGACTCCGGGGCGGTCGGAGCGACCTGATTGCGTCCTGGTTACGGGCGTAGTATACTGCTCCGACAGCGGAGGTGGCAGCATGGTGGATGAAGCGTTGCTGGAAGCGGTCAAGGCGGGGCTCAAGGGCGAGCTGGACAGCGTGACGGTGTAACTGGGCGCGGCGGAGGCGGCCTCGGGTGAGGTGGCGGATTTCTTCCGCAACCAGGCGGCGGAAGAAAAAAAACACTACAACTGGTTGTTGTCCTATTA
>DYPP01000027.1:0-13157 GCA_020719845.1 Treponema denticola
TTGTGTCCGCTCAATCCCCTGTTTCAGCATACCGTACCGCCAGCAGGCACAGGCCTCCGGCCGGGGCGGGGGGCGGGGCCAGGGAGCGGTCCCGGGCTGCAAGCAGTCGGGCGATGCCGGTGGCGTCCCGCTTGCCCTGGCCGGCCTCCGCCAGCAGGGCGGCCATGATGCGCACCTGGTTCCACAGAAAGCCGTCGCCGTCGACCAGGATGTCCACCACGTTGCCGTGGCGCTCGACCCGCAGGTCGGCGATGGTCCGGTGGCGGTCTTTTTTGGATTTGTCCGCGGTCAGGCTGGTAAAGTCACGGCTGCCCCGCAGGGCGTCCGCAGCGGCGGCCATGGCGGACTCGTCCAGCCGCGCCGGGACGCGCCAGGACCAGGGCGCCAGAAAGGGGTCGCCCACGGGGCCGTCGACGATGCGGTAGCGGTAGGTCTTGCCCAGCGCCCGGTACTGGGCGTGGAAGCGGTCGTCCGCGCCCTCGCAGGACAGCACGGCCAGGTCTGCCGGCAGTTCCCGGTTGACGGCCTCCAGCAGAAGGTCCGGGCGCACCGCGCCGGGGACCCGGACGCTGGCCACCTGCCCTGCGGCGTGCACGCCTGAGTCGGTGCGTCCCGCGCCGATCAGGTACAGATCCTCCGGCGTTATGCTGCCGGGACGGACGGCGCCGTCCGATGCCCGGCCCAGGGCGGCCAGCAGGGCGGCTTCCAGCACGCCCTGCACGGTGCGTCCGTTGCCCTTCTGCCAGCCCTTGAAGCCCCGGCCGTCGTAGGCCAGGGTCAGCTTGAGCATCCGGGTTTCAGGCAATGCCGACGGCCTTCCGCAGCCGGGCCACGGTGCGGGCGGCGATTTCCCGGGCCCGCAGGGCGCCCTGTTCCAGAATCCGGTCCAGCTTGGCCGGGTCGGCGATGATCGCCTCGTAGCGGGCCCGGATGGGCGCCAGCTCCCGGTTCATGGCCTGAAAGAGCGCTTCCTTGGCCTCCCCCCAGCCCATGCCGCCGGAGCGGTAGCGGGCCGCCAGCGCCGCCTGCTCATCCTCCCGGGCAAACAGCTTGTACAGGGCGAACACCTGGCAGGCGGCGGGATCCTTGGCTTCTTCCACGGTCTGGGAATTGGTGACGACGCGCATGACCAGCTTGCGCAGCTGTTTTTCCGGCGTAAAGAGGGGAATGGTGTTGTCGTAGCTCTTGCTCATCTTGCGGCCGTCCAGGCCGGGAATCACCGCCATGCTCTCCTGCACCAGCGCCTGGGGCACCCTGAGCAGTTCCTTTTTATAGTTGAAGTTGATAGCCTGGGCGATATCCTGGGCCATCTCCACGTGCTGGATCTGGTCCTTGCCCACGGGCACCACGTCGGAATCGAAGAGCAGGATGTCCGCCGCCATCAATACCGGATAGGTAAAGAGGCCCATGTTGACCCCCGCGTCGGGATCTTCGCCCTTTTCGCCGTTGGCCTGCACCGCCGCCTTGTAGGCGTGGGCCCGGTTCATCAACCCCTTGGCGGTAAAAGCCATCAGGATGGTGGAAAGCTCGAAGGTTTCGGGCACCGAACTCTGGCGGTAGAAGACCACCTGGTCCGGGTCCAGCCCCGCCGCCAGCCAGCCCGCGGCGACTTCCCTGATGTTGGCCGCCAGTTCGACGGGGTCCTTGATCTGGTTCAGGCCGTGGTAGTCGGCGATGAAGTAGCGGGCGTCGTAGTCCCGGGCCAGCTCCAGCGCCGGCTTGATGGCGCCGAAGTAGTTGCCGATGTGCAGCGACCCGGTGGGTTTGATGCCGGTCAAAGAAATTTTGCGCATGCGTGGGCTCCTCGGGGGCATTGTACCGGGTTTGGGCCGGCTGCGGCAATCGGCGGAAAATTCGACAAGCCGCCGAACCGGGTGTATACTGAAGGAGCTCTATATAGGAGAAAGCAGATGAAAAAAGCGATTCTTTCGGCGTTGATGGTCGTGTTGGCGGCGTCCTGGCTGGCGGCCCAGGATCAGGAAGGCGGGATCCTGTTCGGCGACGACTGGGCCTGCATGGTCAAGGCGCCGAAAGGCTGGATCATGGACCAGGAGACCTGGGCGGAACACAACATCTACGCCCTGTTCTACGAGCGGGGCAAGACGATGAGCAGGGAAATTCCCATCATCTACGTCAACACCGCCGCCCTGAACGCGGCTACCGACGCGGAGCTGGATCTGTTCGCCGACTACCATATCCACGAACTCGGCGATACCCAGGCCGAAAGCGTGGCCCCGCTTCCGGCCGAGCCCGGCCTTCCGGCGGTGAAGCGCTGGTACGAAATGAAAGTCAGCGGCGGCCCCTACGAGACGATCGCCTACCTGCGCTACGAGGATACGGCGTTCGTCGTCATTCTGGCGGCCTACGACCGGGACCTGCTGGCGGCCACCCAGCCCCGCCTGCGGGAAGCCATCGGGAACCTGCGCTTCATGGACAAGACCGAATAAGCGGACCGCGCCGGCGGGACCCGGCGGATTCCGGCGTCCGGCGGCTACACCAGCCGGCGCACCAACAGTTTGCCCCGGGCGTCGTCCGTCAGTTTCCAGAGGGTGGCGACGGCTTCGCCGCTGTCCGGGCAGGCCAGGGTGGCGAAGCTGGGCGGCGTCGGGCCCCGGGGGCGTCCCAGGCTGCCCGGGTTGAGCAGCAGCAAGCCGCCGACTTTCTCGCGCAGCGGCCAGTGGGTATGGCCGAACAGGGCGATATCGGCGCCCATGGCCCGGGCGGTGGAGGCCAGGGT
The DNA here is from genome assembly GCA_020719845.1 of Treponema denticola. Classification (GTDB taxonomy): domain Bacteria; phylum Spirochaetota; class Spirochaetia; order Treponematales; family Breznakiellaceae; genus DYPP01. Next base: position 2,738 of record DYPP01000027.1, read on the forward strand.
TTCCAGCCCCTCCAGCACCCCGTGCCGGTGGCCATGGCAGAGGAACAGTTTTACCCCGCCGCAGTCCACCAGGGCCGACCCGGGCAGCCTAGGGTCGTGGTCCCCGTTGCCCTGGACCACGGTCCAGACCAGGGGCACCCGGGAACGCTGGGTCGCGTCGGCCAGGTCCGCGGCGCCGTCGCCCAAAAAGGCGCCGGACCGGATGCCCTGTTCCCCGGCCCAGCGCAGCACGGCCGTCAGGGCCGACAGGTCCCCGTGGGTGTCGGCCACGATCAGGATCGTGGAAGTTCCCATACTGGAGTTCAGGGCGCCAGAGGCGTGGGCACCGCGTCCGGAGTCAGGGGGGCTTCTTCCGGCGACTGGAAGGCGCCGCTCCGGGCTTCGCCGTCGTCTTCCCGGGTTTCCCTGACCTGGATGAAGGGTTCAAGGAAGGGTTCGACGCCGGCGATAAGTTTGGGCACCGACAGGATGAAGACGTCGATACCCAAAGGCAGGACGAATTCCCGCTCCAGCGCCGGGCGGCCGTCGACGAACTGCACGCCGATGCGATGGCGCGAGCCGACGACGGCAAAGCGGTCCCGGTCGTTCTTGAAGAATTCCACCCCTTTGCCGCCGTCCAGGCTGACCTTCATCAGGTCCACCGCGGCGTACGCGCCGTCGGCGGCGCCCTTGTTGTCCACCAGAATCGTGTGTCCCCGGAAATTGACGAAGAGCAGCACCGCCGTTCCGATCCAGACCAGCGCCAGGATGGAGCGGACGATTATTCTGCGCCGGATGACGGTCATGCCGCGCCTCCTTCAGGCGCCGCGCCGGCTGCGCCGCCCCGCAGCCCCGAGCGGGCGTGCTCGGCGTTGGCCCGCTTGCGCCAGGCGTGCAGCACCAGCGCCAGGGCGATGACCCCGTAGCTGAAGGCGTCCCGGAAAAATTCGCCGATCATGGCCGAACCGAACAGGTTGGTGCCCGCCCGGGGCACGACGATGTACATCAGGTGCAGCAGCACCGTGCCGATGAACACGTTGGGGATGGTCGCCTTGCTCACCGACGCGCCGCCCACCAGGATGGCCGCGGCGGAAAAGAAGCCCGTCTGCTTGTGGGCGTTGTAGGTGGCCATGTTGCCCATGTTCTGCAGAAAGATGATCTGGCCGATGGCGGCCAGCACGGTGGAAATGATGATGGCCATGATCCGGGTCCGCTCCACCTGGATGCCCGCGGCGTGGGAAACGCCCTGTTCCTGGCCGACGGCGCGCATGTCCTGGCCCAGCTTGGTCTTGCGGAACCAGATGATGAACAGGCACAGCACGGCGATGACCAGGTAGTTGGCCAGGGGCAGGCTGACGGCGCCCAGGCGCAGGGGCAGGATCCGGTCCAGGGTCTGGCGCACCGCGTCCAGGTTGACCGTGTTGCGGACGCCGTAGCCCCGGGAAAGGGTCAGCGCCGCGGAGTGCACGGGTATGACCGAGCCCATCAGATAGAGCACGATGAACTGGTAGATGCCGTCCATGAAGAAGCCCAGGATATAGCCGGTGACCATTTCCCGGCCCCGGGCCCGGTTCATGACTTCCCCGGCCAGCCAGCCCAGGCCGGCGGCGATGGGCACGGCGATCAGGCTGGCGAAGACCAGCCCGGGCACGCCGACGATGGACCAGTCGACGGCGAAGATCAGCCCGATCTGGCCGGCCATGGCCCCCAGGACCATGCCGAAGTTGATGCCCATGCCGGCCATGATCGGCAGGATCAGGCTGAACACCAGGAACGAGTTGCGGCCGATGCGGGTCACGATTTCCTGCACGATGGACAGCAGGGGCAGGCCGGAAACGGGAATGGCCGCGGCGGTGATGATCAGAAAGATGAACACCACGGCGTTGTCCGCCAAAAAGCGCCGGTAGTTGCGGGATGGGTTCATTTGGACACCTTCGTTTTTCTGGTCAGGGCATAGATGATCATGCCGTTGGAAATGAGGATGCGGATGACTTCGGACATATCGGTCTTGACGACGCTGTTGATCACCGACGGCGTCATGGTCAGGATGCCCTGGAACAGGAAGGTGCCCACCACGACGTTGAGGATGCCGGCCTTGTTGACCGACGCGCCGCCGAGCAGGATTGCCGCCACTGCGGGGAAGGCCATGTACAGGGGCGCGTTGTAGACCTGGATGAAGCCGAAGCTCTGCTGGTAGACCAGAATGCCCAGGGCGCCGTAGATGGTGGACACGATGACGCTGATGGTGCGCATCCGGTCGCCGGAAACGCCGCCCGCCCGGGCAAAGTCCGGGTTGGACCCCACCGCGGTCAGGGCGGTGCCGGTCTTGCTGCGCATGAAGATCCACATGCCGAAGGCCGCCAGGATGAAGAACAGGATGGTGCCCGTGGGGAACAGGAAGGTTTCGCCGATGCGGATGGCCAGAAAGTCGTTCAGCACCTTGGCCCAGAAGCCTTCCAGGGAAATCGTCGTCCGGAGTCCCGCGCCGGCGTAGCCCCAGACCATGGCCGGGCTGGTGAAGGGCAGGATGATCCAGAGGATGGACATGAAGGTGACGATGGAAAAGCCCACGTACATGGCGATGGTCATTTCTTCGCCCTTCACCTTGTTGAGCAGCAGGCCGTACAGCCAGCCGAACAGGAGGGAAAAGGGCAGGCTGAGCGCGATGGCCCCCAGAAAACCCGCCCAGCCGGTCAGGCCTGTCTGCATGGACAGGGTGGAGCCCAGCAATCCGGCGATGATGCCCACGGGCAGGCCGAAATTGAGTCCCGCCCCGGCCTGCATCATGGGCACCAGGGCCAGCACCATCACGGCGTTCTGCCCGAAACGGGCAAAGACGTCGGAGAAGGAGGTGTCCACCCGCACTTCCACGAAGGGCGCGGCCACGAAGAGGGCGACCACGAAGAAGAAGATGATCAGCCGGGGCCAGCCGAAGTCGAGAATGAAGGCGCGTACCGGCCCCTTGGCCAGGGCGGCCGCGTGGCGGCGCAAATCCTTGATCATGCTTTTCCTCCGGCCATCAACAGGCCAAACTCCGCCGCCGGCGCGGTGCCCGGCAGGGTGCCGGCGATGCGGCCCTCGTCCACGATGGCCACCCGGTCGCAGATGGACCGGAGCTCTTCCAGCTCGCTGGAAACCATCACGATGGTGGTGCCCATGTCCCGGTTGTAGTGCCGCAGGGCGTCCAGGACCAGCTTTTTGGCGCCCACGTCGATGCCCCGGGTGGGTTCGGAGACGAACAGCAGCGTCGGCTCCAGGGCAAAGGCCTTGGACAGGCAGATCTTCTGCTGGTTGCCGCCGGACAGTTCCTTGGCCGGCTGCCTGGCGCCGGTGCACTTGATCTCCAGCCGCCGGATATAGTCGTTCGCCAGGGCGCGCATCGCCTTTTCGTCCCGCAGCCTGATCAGGCCGCCCAGGATGGGTTTGAGGAAGCCGCCCTTGACCTGCATGGCGGTAAAGGCGATGTTCCAGTCCAGGCTTTCGTCCAGCAGCAGCCCTACGCCCCGGCGGTCTTCGGACACGAAGGCCATGCCCGCGTCCAAGGCCGAGCGGGGCCGGTCCAGGGGCACCTCCCGGCCCCCCAGGAACATCCGGCCCCCGGCGGCAAAGAGCCCCATGATGCCGTTGGGGATGCCCAGCTTGCCCTGGCCGGCCAGGCCGCCGATGCCGAAGATTTCGCCCTGGCGCACCGCGAAGGATACGTCCCGCACGGTTTCGCCGGGCATGTCCACCCAGAGGTTCTCCACCCGGAAGGCTTCGCCCGGAAGGTCCCGGGGCGCGGAGCTTTGGGCTGCGGCGCCCACGTCCCGGCCCACCATCCAGGAGGCGATGTCCCGGACGGTAAGGTCCCGGTTGGGCGCGTCCCGGATGATGCCGCCGTCCCGGAGCACGATCACCCGGTCGGCGATGGCGGTCACTTCGTGCAGGCGGTGGGAAATGAAGATGATGGCGATGCCTTCCGCCGCCAGGCGCCGCAGCGACGTGAGCAGCACTTCGGCTTCGCTTTCGGTCAGCACCGCCGTGGGTTCGTCCAGCACCAGGATGCGCACCTTGTCGCGGTCGATTTCCCGGGCGATCTCGGTGAACTGCTTGTGGCCCACGGGCATTTCGGCCACCGCCATGTCGGGGTCGATGTCCACGCCCAGCCGGCGGATGGACGCCGCGGCCCGCTTGCGCATCACGTCCCGCCGCAGCGTGGCCAGCCGTTCGCCGAACAGCTCCACCGCAAAGGACGGTCGGGTGGGTTCGCGGTTGAGCATGATGTTCTCGCAGGCGGTAAAGGCGCCCACCAGCGAAAATTCCTGGTGCACCATGCCGATGCCCGCGTCCAGCGCGTCGAAGGGATTCTTGAAACGTACTTCCTGGCCATCTATGAGTATCCGGCCCCCGTAGCCGCCGGTTTCGGCGATGACGGGCATACCGAAGAGTATGCGCATGAGGGTGGTTTTGCCGGCGCCGTTCTCGCCGACCAGTCCGAGGATTTCTCCCTTTTGTAGCGAAAAGGAAACGTCCGTGAGCACGGTGGTGCCGTAAAAATCTTTGGAGATTCCTTCCAGCCGCAGAAGGGGCGTATCGTTCGCCATGAAAAACCTTCTTAATAAGAAATTTGGAGGCCCGGGGGCCTTGCAGGAAAAAGCCGTTCCGCCGGACGACGCCCGGGGCGTCGCGGCGGAACGGCCGACGCGGTGCAGACACGTCCGCGGCCGCCGTAAGGCGGCCGCGGGGCGTTCTCTACTGCCTCTGGAATTTGATGTTGTAGTACTGCTCGGGAACCTTCTGGGCGGTGGTGGGCAGGTAGCCCTTGCCGAAGACGTAGGTGTCCATGTACACCAGCACCTGGTTCTTGGCGCGCACGCCCGTGGCGGCGTCGATGTAGTAGCCGCCGTTCCACTTGGCGCCGGGGGTAAAGACGCCCAGGGCTTCGTACAGGGCGGTGACGCTGCCCTTTTCGGCCGTGCCTTCGACCACGCGCTTGGCGTATTCGCCCAGGCCCGCGGTGACGGTGAAGCCGTAGGAGAAGGCCCAGGTGCCGAACTTGCCGGAGCCGCCCTTGGCGACCACCGCGGCTTCAACCTTCTTCAGGATGGCGGGGAAATTGCCCGCTTCCGCGGAAAGGTCGATGCCCAGCGCGCCCGGATAGCCCATCAGCGGGGAGGGCAGGTCGGCTTCGACGAAGAGGCCGCCGTAGGCCAGCAGCTGCTTGAGCAGGGGCTCGGTGTGGGCGTCGTTGGTGCAGAAGAAGGCGGTGTTCTTGCCGTACTTCTGGATCCAGGCCGGGACTTTTTCCAGGATGAACTGCTGGGCGCCGGGGACGCCGACGTCGCTGGTGGGGTCCGGGGCGGTTTCAAAGACGAACTTCATGCCCAGGTCCTTGCAGGCCTGTTCCATGATCTGCCGGCGCAGGCCGAGGGATTCGTAGGACATGTGCCGGGGGAAGGAGATGTGCACGAAGGTGTCGGCGCCCAGCTGCTTGGCGGCCCAGATGATGGTGTAGCCCCGGGAAATGAAGTCGGCGCTCATGGCCAGGTCGGCGGCGGCCTGGATGACCAGCGGGTCTTCGTGGGGTTCGCCGGCCAGCAGCAGGATGTCCGGGCGTTTCTCGCGGATGCGCTTGAAGGCCTCGGCGGTGCCGGGGATGGACTGGTTGACCACCACGGCCTTCATCAGCGGATCGTCCGCCAGGGACGTGATCTGGGTGATGGTCGTCTCCTGCTGGTCCATGAAGTTGTCCGGATAGGTCACGTGCTGGATCAGGCCGCCTTCGGTGGCCTTGCCGTAGCGCTTGATCAGTTCCTCGGCGCCCCGCAGGTCGTCTTCGGACTGGGAAACCGTGCCGGTCACCACACCGATGTGGAAGGCGGCTTTGGCAGGTTCCGTTGGAACCGCGGCTTCCTTCTTTTGGCAGGAAACCAGGGAAAGGACCGCCACCAAGGCGATCACGGAGAGAGTGGATACGATTTTCTGGATCTTCATCAGATTCCTCCTGATGACATCTATATTCATCCTCTTCTGCAAAAGTTGTCAAGGATAACCAAAAAGAATACTCCCTTTTAAAGGAAGTCCCGGTTTTCCTTATATGTGAAATAGGTTAGAGTACGGTTGATATGGTGATTTTCGACACGGTACTGTGCCTGGTAGGCAGTCTCGGTTTGTTCCTGTACGGAATGAAGCTCATGGGCGCCAACATCGGCACCACCGTGGACGCCCTGCTGGCCTCTATCGGGACCCGGACCGCGGCGCGTCGGGCGGCTTTGACGCACCTGCTGTCCACGTCTTCGGCACGGTCTGGGTACTCGCCCTGTTCACCCCTTTCTTGGCGCTGGTCGAACTGATCACCCCCGGCCCCCTGTCCGGCGCGGGGGTTACCCTGCACCTGGCGGTCCTGCATACGGTTTTCAACCGGATCAATACGCTGCTGTTTTTTCCCTTTGTCCGCCCCTTTGCGGGACTGGTCTCCTTTCTGGTCAAGGATCGGGACGCGGAGGCTCCCGGGCCGTACCGCCTGGTCTACGCCTCCGGTTCGATGCAGGATACGCCGGAATTCAACATTCTGCGGGCCCGGAAGGAGATCCAGGACCTGGCCGGCCTGGTGGAAGCCATGTTCGAGCGCTTCCGCCGCACGCTGCATTCCATGAAGGGCGCGGAGATGGAAGCCCTGGCGCCGTACCTGCTGCTGGTGCGGGATTTCCTGGCTTTTGTGAAGGGCCACGTGGACAAGGAACTGACCGAAGCGGAAGCCGCCCATGCCAAGGATCTGGAGCGGCACATCGACCGCTTCCGGGATCAGCTGAAAAAACGGGCCCGCAAGCGCCTGGAGTCCGGGGCGGAGGTCAAGACGGAGCTGTTGTTCATCGACCTGATCCGGCGGGTCGAAAAACGGGGAGATTATGCCTACAGCATCGCCGAGGCGCTGGGTCTAGCGCGCTGAGCGCTCCCTTTCGATAGTAGTCGCGGCGCCGTGCCCCGGGTAGACGCGGACGCGCCCGTCCAGGGCCAGGAGCCGCTGCAGGCTGCGGTCCAGGCGCGGTCCGTCGCCGCCGGGTAGATCCGTACGGCCGACGCCGCCTGAAAAGAGCGTGTCCCCGCTGTACAGCCGCCCGCCTTCCTGGTCGTAGTAGGCCACCGAACCCGGGCTGTGGCCGGGGACGTGGAGCACCGTGAAGGGACCGATCCGGTCGCCGTCGGCCACCAGCCGGGTGGGCCGCGGCAAGGGCCGCCAGAGGCCGTCGACGTAGGCGGCGGCGCCGACGAAAGCGAAGTCCCGGCGGTGGACCGCCAGGGCCTGGGGCCCCAGATGGTCCGCGTCCGCGGCGTGGACGGCGATGTCCGGCGGCGGGGGATCGGTAAACGCCACGGCCAGGTCCGCCAGGGCGCCGACGTGGTCGAAATGGCCGTGGGTCAGCAGGATCAGGACCGGCCGGAGCCGCAAACGGCGCAGGCGTGCTATAATGACTTCCGGGTCGGCGCCGGGATCTACGACCGCGCAGGTTCGGCTTGCCGCCAGCGGGACGATATAGCAATTGGTGGCGATGGCGCCGACGACGAGCTGTTCCGACATGGAGGGATACTACCCTGCGGATTCTGGATTTGCTAGTCATTCTGGGCCTGGCCGTATTCTGGTATCTGCTGGTCCCCATCGGCGGCGCCTTCGTCATCCGGCGGTCCTGGCGGCTGTTCCGGCACCGGTTTGAGGAGCTGCGCCGGGCGCCGGGGCTGGGCTACGAAAATTCGCGCCAGGCTGCCAACCGGGGCCGGCGGTTCCGCTTTCTGGGCGACTTCGAGTCCGTGACCGACGCGCATACGCTCTGGGTGCGCAACGCGGATCTGACCATCCCGGTGCAGCTGGTGGGGGCGCGGATCTACGTGCTCCCCTCCGCTGAGGGCTATCAAGAGGACGACGGGTTCGCCATGGACGGCTTGGCGCCGGTGCGGGTGCGTTGGGATACGCTGGCTACCATTTCCGAAGGGGTCCGGGTCTACGTGGGCGGGCGCCTGGGGGAAGCCGCGGGGCATCCGGTTTTTGTTTCCGACCCCGGGGAGCCGCTGCTGATCATCCTGTTCGACGGCCCGGATCGCTCCCTGCTGGTGCGCACCGTGCAGGCCGGGCGGCAGCGGAACGAATACTGGAATCCCGCCACCCCCTACGCGTTGGCCCTGGGGATATTTTCGCAGTTGATCATGGCGGTGACCTATCTGGGCCGGCCGGCGTTCCGGCTGACCGTCGTCGTCGCCCTGATCGCCGTTTTTGGCCCCCTGTTCCCGCTGATGCCGCCGGGGGTGCTGTTGACCGCCCTCTACCGGCGTCTTTGGCGTCGGGCCCGCCGGTGCCGGTCATACCGGGATCTGGTGCGCCTGCCGGTCAGCAGCGTGGCCGCTTCCAATGAAGATGAAGGCTACGGATACAAAGAAGTGCCCATGGCCGAAGCCCTGGCCGCCGATCCCCGTCCGCCGCTCCTGCCCCCCGACGGCTGCCGACGCAATCGGGGCGTTTGGCGCTGGTATGGAACGCCGGGCGCCGGATCGGCCTATCCGAAGGAGCCGCAGGACCCGATGGCCGCCTGGGCCCTGGTCCCGGGAGATCCGGTTGAACTTGCGCGCTCTTTTTCCGTCGCCGCCCGCTGGCTCGAGGCGGGATCGATGGCCCTGCTGCTGGCGGGGATCGCCGTGAATTGCGCCTTCGTGCTGGCGGCGATCCGGTTATGGCTGGTCGTCTGAGAGGGGTTCGGCTTCTTCTTCCGTTTCTTTGCGGGCCCGGGCAAAATTGACCGCCAGGGTGCGCCCCCGGAATTGCTTGCCGTCCAGGGCGTCGATGACCGTCTGGGCGGCGCCGGTGCGGACCTGGATGAAGGAATAGTTGTCCAGAACCCGGATGACGCCGATGTCTTCTTTCGGCACCGCCGTTTCCGTCATGATCAGGCCCAACAGTTCCCGGGGAAAAACCCGGCGGTTGCGGCCGACGCTGACGAAAATCCGCTGGGCCTCGTCATCCGGAATAACCTGCCGCAGGACCTCGGTCCGGTCTTCCCGGGGCGCCGCTTCGCTTCGGGCCGGGCCCGGGCGGCGCTTGCCCTGGGGCGCCTTGTCCGCCTCCATGAGCAGGTAGGCGGCCACGTAGGCGCGCATGAAGAAGGGAACCTGCTTCCGGAAAAGGGAGCGGCCCGCGTTCAGGACTTCTGGATCGGCTTCGCCGCGGATCTTGCCGAGCACCTCGGCAATCCGGGTTTTCATGGCGGCTTCGTTGAAAAAGGACATACGCCCACGCACTCCTGATAAGTAGGTCTGGAAAGAACTTTGAGTCTGCTCTAAAAACCGCTTGTTTTTAGATTTGACTCAATCTTGCCCCGGAGAAGGTCGTAAAACCTGCGGTTGCGGGTAGCCCCGGAACGCGGCAAGTGTGGCATATCCGCCGAATTTGCTCAAGGGTGGGAAGTTTCCCCCTCCGGATCGCGACGTCCGGGGAAATTTGCCTTTTTGCGCTATTTGGGACACAATACGCGCGGATCCGAAGCCGGTACCCGGCATCAAGGGGGCTCCATGCTTGCGATGGAACGGCGACAGGCCATTTCTGAACTATTGAAGGCGGCGGGCAGCGTCACCGTAGCCGAGCTGTCCGGAAAATTCGCGGTCAGCGAAGAAACCATCCGCCGGGACCTGACCAGGATGGAGAATTCCGGCCTGCACTGCAAAACCTACGGCGGCGCCTTCATCAACGCGGGCATGCATCGCGAGGTGCCGGTGAGCATCCGCGAACAGACCTACGTGGAAGGCAAGAACATCATCGGCCGGCTCGCCGCCGGCCTGAGCAACAACGGGGACACGATTTTCCTGGACGCCGGCACGACGTCGGTGCGCATCGCCGAAAACATCCTGGACAAGAAGAATCTGATCGTGATCACCAACGCGCTGAAGGCGGCGGAGGACAGCATTGCCCACTATTTTGCCGACAAGGCGTTCATTTGCCGCGACGGCCTGCACCGCGTCCACGGCGTCACCGACGCGAACGAGCAGGAAGCGGAGGTGCGCGAGAGCATGATCCGGCAGGCGGAAAGCGCCGTGCTGGTCGTCGACGCGGCCAAATTCGACAAGACTTCTTTTGTGCACATGGCCGATTTTCCGGCCTTCGATCTGCTGCTGACCGACAAGGAGCCGGACGCGGAATGGCGGAGCCTGCTGCGGGACGGGATGGGCATTCTTTCCCACTGCAACGCCGGCCGGCCGGCGACTTCCGAATACGGCACCGCTACGGCGCCCCTGTACCCGGCCCACCAGCGGGGCGTCGCCTTCAGCGTGTATTCGGACGAAAGCCGACCGTTGCTGCAGGGGTCCCGGCTGACCGCCTGGGAACTGCAGGCGACGGGCATCGACGTCTACACGATCACCGACAATATGGCCGCCTTCGGCATGTCCCGGGGACTGATTCAGCTGGTGATCGTCGGCGCGG
>DYPP01000027.1:13257-19174 GCA_020719845.1 Treponema denticola
GGTCGATCTGGCGACCAAGACCGGCGACGCCATCGTGATCGAAGAGCGGGAAGCCGGGGAGGTGCCCCATTTCGGGTTCCGGTGGACCGCGCCGGAGGGCATCAAAGTCCGCAATCCCGCCTTCGACGTTACGCCCGGCGAATTGATTACCCGGATCATCACGGATCGTGGTATACTCGAGCCGCCGTATGCGCTCAGCCTGGAAAAGGCCTTTGCATCTTGAGCGGTCGGCAGGATGGTAGAGGGGTGGAAAAGAGCGGACCCGCGTTGCCGGTGCTGGCGACGCGCGGCGTGACCAAGGCATTCTCCCGGGTGGTCGCCAACAGGGATATTTCGATCCAACTCTTCAAAGGCGAAATCATCGCCGTGCTGGGTGAAAACGGGGCCGGGAAGTCCACGTTGATGAACGTGCTCTTCGGTCTGTACGCGCCCAGCTCCGGAACGGTGCTGATGGACGGGTCTCCGGTGCGGTTCGCCTCGCCCCGGCAGGCCATCGCCCGGGGTATCGGCATGGTGCATCAGCACTTTATGCTGGTCCCGACCCTGACGGTCACCCAAAACGTCATTCTGGGCCACGAACCCACCGTTCTGGGCCACATCCGGTACCGGCGCGGCCGGGAGCGGGTCAAGGAGCTGGCCGCGCGCTATGGTCTGGCCGTGGATCCCGACGCCCGGCTGGAAGACCTGCCGGTGGGCGTGCAGCAGCGGGTGGAAATTCTCAAGGCCCTGTACCGGGACGCCCGGGTGCTGATTCTGGACGAACCCACGGCGGTCCTGACCCCCGGGGAAGTCGTCGAGCTGTTCGGCGTCCTCAAACGGCTGGCGGAAAGCGGCACGTCGATCATCATCATCACCCACAAGCTGGAAGAAGTGCGCAGCGTGTCCGACCGGGTCTACGTCCTGCGCCGGGGGCAGCTGGCCGGGGAACGGCGGACTGCGGACACCACGCCTTCGGAACTGGCCACCCTGATGGTGGGCCGGGAAGTGGTGCTCAGCGTGCAAAATCCCGTTTCCGCGACTATGGACGGAGACGCCGCCGCAGTGCTGCGGGTTGAAGCCCTGTCGGCCCGCAATTCCCGGGGGCTGCCGGCGCTGCGGGACCTGAACCTGGCCGTCAAGGCCGGGGAAATCCTGGGCATCGCGGGGGTGGAAGGCAACGGGCAGAATGAACTCTGCGAGACCATCCTGGGTCTGGCTAAAGCTTCCCAGGGGCGTATCCTCTTCCGGGAGCAGGAAGTAAGCGCCTGGTCCGTCCGGCGACGCATGGAGGCCGGCCTGGCCTACATTCCCCAGGATCGGCGCGGTTCCGGCCTGGTGCTGCCCTTTTCGGTGCAGGAAAACCTGGCCCTGGGCCGCAGCCATCGGCCGCCCCTGAGTTCCCGAGGCTTTTTGCGCTTCGGCGCGCTGCGGGAACAAGCGGAAACGCTGATCCGGGACTACGACATCCGCACCGAGAGTCCCGGCGCGGCGGCGGCCACCCTGTCCGGCGGCAACCAGCAAAAAATAATCCTGGCCCGGGAGTTTTCCCGCCGCCCCGCCTTCCTGCTCGTTTCCCAGCCGACCCGGGGCCTGGACGTGGGGGCCATCGAATACGTGTACCGGCGCATCCTGGAACTGCGCGCCCGGGGCACGGCGATCCTGCTGGTTTCGATGGAACTGGAAGAATTGTTCGCCCTGTCGGACCGCCTGGTCGTCCTGCACGAGGGGCGGGCCGTTTTTGAAAGTCCCCGGGAAAAAACCAATCTCTATGAAGTGGGCGAATACATGATCCGGGGCACCACGGAAAGGAATCCCGCATGATGACGGTTTTGGCCCTGGTCCTGGGCGCGATCGGGACCCTGCTGTACCTGGCTTCCTACTTCTGGGGCGCCTTTTTCCTGGCGGCGGGACTGGGACTGCGGCTGTATGGCCGCTACCGCCGGGCGGGTACGCAGGAATTCCGCGCCGATCTGGACCGTTTTCTGCGGCGGGCCGCCAAACCCCTGACGGGCGTCCTGCTGGCGCTGTTTTTCGGCGCCCTGCTGATGCTGGCCGGCGGCTACGATCCGGTGGCTTCGTATCGAGCCTTGTTCTATGGCGGTTTTGTCAAGAGTTGGTCCGTGTCCGTCTTGAACGCTACGCCGCTCGTTTTTACCGGTCTGGCTATCGCCTTTGCCTTCAAGGGCGGGCTGTTCAACATCGGCGCCGAAGGGCAGTACTTTGTGGGCGTCATGGCCGCTACCTGGCTGGGCCTGCGGCTGAATCTACCGCCGGCGCTGGCGGTGCCGCTCATTTTTGCCGTCGGCGCCCTGGCGGGCGCGGCGCTGAACATCGTGCCCGCGGTGCTGAAGATCCGGACCGGGGCGCACGAGGTGGTCACCACCATGATGCTGGCCTACGCGGTCCGCACGCTGTCGCCCCTGTTCATCCGGGCCAACGGCGGCGACCCGGCCTACACCAGCCATCCCTACGTCACCGACGTCATCGACGAGACCTTCCATTTGCCCCTGTTCAAGGATTTTTTGCCCGGCGCCAACTACCGCCTGCACATCGGTATCCTGGCGGCCATCGCCTGCGCCTTCCTGGTGCGCTTCATCCTGGACAAGACGGACCTGGGGTTTAAAATACGCGCCGTGGGCTTCAACCCCGTCGCCGCCCGAACGCAGGGCATCTCGGTGCCCCGGATCACCGCCGCCGCCCTGCTCATCTCCGGCGCCCTGGCGGCGCTGGCGGGCGTCACCCAGGTGCTCGGCCTGGACTACCGGATGTTCCAGAACCTGAACGCCGGCTACGGCTGGAACGGCATCTCCATCGCCCTGCTGGCGGGCAACGATCCGGTGCTGATCATTTTTACCGCCCTCCTGTGGGGTGCCCTGGACGCGGGGGGCCAGTACATGGCCCGCACGGTGCAGACGCCGAACGCGGTCATCGAGATCGTCAAAGGCATCATCCTGTTCCTGATCCTGGCGGAATCGATCTACACCCGGTTCGGCGGGAAAAAAGCGGGGATACGCGCATGATGGAAATCCTGATGTCCCTTTTTACCCCGCAATTGCTGGAAGCCACGGTGCGTCTGGCCACGCCGATCTCGCTGGCCGCCCTGGCCGGGGTGGTCAGCGAACGGAGCGGGGTGACCAACATCGCCATGGAAGGCATGATGATCGTCGGCGCCTTCTTCGCCGCCTGGGTGGGCTGGAAGACCGGCAATCCCTGGCTGGGCTTGCTGGGCGGCGTCCTCTCGGGGGCTCTTTTTTCCTTGTTGTTCGCCTGGGCGGCGGTCAGCCTGCATATCAACCAGGTGGTGGTCGGGGCGATCATGAACATCGTGGCTTTCGGGCTGACCCGTTACCTGATGATGGTCCTCTTCGGGCGCCAGGGCACGTCGGAATCGATGGCTTCGACGCTGCAGGACTTCAAGTTCGCCCTGCCCGGCCTGGCTTCCCTGCCCTACATCGGTCCGGCTTTCTTCCACCAGACGCCGGTGGTCTATCTTTCCCTGATCAGCGTGCTCGCCTGGGCCTGGATCTTCAAGCGCACCCGTCTGGGCCTGTCCATCCTGGCTTCGGGGGAACACCCCATGGCGCTGGAAACCTTGGGGCGCTCGGTGGTCCGGATCCGCTACGTCGCCATCCTCAGCTCCGGCGTGCTCTGCGGCTTGGGAGGCGCCTTTCTTTCTATTGAAAATTCCAATTCCTTTACCGAAGGCATGACCGACGGACGCGGCTTCATCGGGCTGGCGGCGAACATCGCCGGGGGCTGGCGGCCGGTGGCCGTCTACGCCGCGTCCCTGTTTTTCGGGTTCGTCGACGCCCTGCAGCTGCGCGTGCAGAGCCTGGGCATCGTCAAGGTGCCCTCGGAACTATTTCTGGTGTTCCCCTACCTGGCGACCATCGTCGCCGTGGCCGGCCTGGTCCGGCGTTCCCGCCCTCCCGCGGCGGTGGGCAAGGATTTCAGCGTGGAAAACAGCGGCGAATAAAAAAGTTACCGGAACGGAACGACCTTTTTAAAAGGTCGATAATCGAACAGGAGGAAAAGAAATGAAGCGTGCAATGGGAATCTTGATGGCATCGGTGGCGGCGGTATCCGTCTTTGTGGCCGGATGTTCCAAAAAGGCGGCCCCCGCGGCACCGGCCCCCGCGCCGGCAGCGGTGGAAAAACCCGTGGTGGCCATGACCACGGACGCCAACGGACTGGGCGACGGTTCCTTCAACGACGGCGTCTGGGCCGGGCTGAAGCAGGCCGAGGCCGAGGGGCTCTGCGTGGCCAAGGTGCTGGAATCCCACGCCATGACCGACTACGTGCCCAACCTGAGCGGCCTGGCCGAGGACGGCGCCAAGCTGGTGTTCGGCGTCGGTTTCCTGATGGTCGAACAGATCCAGGAAGCGGCCAAGATGAATCCCGGCACCTTCTACGCCGGCATCGACCACTTCTACGGCGGCGAGATTCCGGCCAACCTGATCGGCATTTCCTATAAGGAACAGGACGCAGGCTATCTGGCCGGGATCGTGGCCGGCTTCATGACCAAGAAATACGCCGCCAAGTCGCCGCTGCTCAACGACCGGAACGTCGTCGGCGCGGTGCTGGGTATGGACATACCGCCGGTGGAGCGCTACCTGGCCGGGTACATCGCCGGAGCCAGATCGGTCAACGCCGACGTGGACGCCCGCTACATCGTAACCGGGTCCTTCACGGACCGGGCCAAGGGCAAGGAAGCGACCCTGGCGCTGATCGACCAGGGCGCCGACGTGGTGCTGCAGATCGCCGGCCTTACCGGCATGGGGGTCATCGACGCCGCCCGGGAGCGGAAGATCTTTGCCATGGGCGCGGACGTGGACCAGAACGCGGCGGCTCCGGAATTCGTGCTTACCTCGGCCATGAAGGGGACGGGCATGTCCGCGGTCATCACCATCCGGGATCTGGCCCAGGGCAGCATCAAGGGCGGGGTCAACAAGGAATATGGGCTGGCCGAAGGCGCCATCGACCTGGCTCCCTTCCACCAGCACGATTCCATCGTCCCGGAGGAAGTCAAGGCGGCCATCGCCAAGGCCAAAACCGACATCGCCGCGGGCACGGTCAAGGTTCCCGCGACGCTGGCGGAGCTGGGCATCCAGAAATAGGGGTCGGGATTGAACGAAATGATCCTTGCGGCGGCGGAGCATCTCCGCCGCCGTCTGCCTTCCATTCCAAAAACCGCGCTGGTGCTGGGGTCCGGACTGGGGCCCCTGGCGGACGCGGTGGAAGAGGGGCTCTACCTGCCCTACGGAGAGATTCCCCACTTCCCCGCTTCCACCGCCCCGGGCCACGCCGGACGGCTCGTTTACGGTCTGCTGGACGGCAAGCCCCTGCTTTTGATGCAGGGGCGGTTCCACTACTATGAGGGGCACCCGATGGAACGCATCGCCTTTCCGGTGCGGGTCTTGCGCGCCCTGGGCGTCGAGCGGCTGATCCTGACCAACGCCGCGGGGGGCGCCAACCCGGGTTTTGCGCCGGGGGACATCATGCTCATCACGGACCACCTCAACCTGACCGGGCAAAATCCGCTGATCGGGCCCAACGACGACGGCCTGGGGACGCGCTTTCCCGACATGTCCCACGTCTACGATCCCGGGCTGATCGCCGCCGCCGCCGCGGTGGCCGCGGAGCTGGGCCAGGAGCTGCGCCGGGGGGTATACGCCTGGTTCACCGGGCCGTCCTTTGAAACCCCTGCGGAGATCCGCATGGCCCGCGTCCTGGGGGCCGACGCGGTGGGCATGTCGACGGTGCCGGAAGCCATCGCCGCCCGGCATTGCGGCCTGCGGGTGCTGGGCATTTCCTGCATCACCAACCTGGCCGCGGGCATGCTGGACCAGCCGATCACAGGTGAGGAAGTGCTGGAGATTTCAGCCCGCTGCCGGGACCGGTTCTCCGCCCTGATCAGAAAAATCATTGCCCGGATCGG
>DYPP01000027.1:19274-32818 GCA_020719845.1 Treponema denticola
TCGGCGAAAGGAAGCAACCATGAATCGCCTGCTGATTCGCCGGGCCTTGGTGGACCGGGAGCTGAAGGATATCCTGATTGAAGGCGAATCGATCGCCCGCATCGCCGACCGGATCGACGCGGCGGCGCATCCCGACGCGGAGCTCGTGGACGCCGACGGCCTGGCCCTGCTTCCTTCCCTGGTGAACGCCCACGGCCACGCGCCCATGACCCTGCTGCGGGGCATCGCCGAGGACCTGGACCTGATGACCTGGCTGACCCGGGAGATCTGGCCCCGGGAAGCCCGGCTTACCGCCGAAGACATCTACTGGGGCCTGCGGCTGGCCGCCCTGGAGATGATCCGCGGCGGCATCACGATCAGCAACGAAATGTACTTTGATCCCCGGGCCCAGGCCCGGGCGGCCCGGGATTCGGGGCTGCGCTTTGTCGTCGCCTATCCCCTGATCGACGGCCTGGATGAAGCCAAGGGCGCCGCCCAGAGGAAGGAATGCGCCGCCTTCTTCGACGAACTGCCGGATTTCGGGCCCCGGGTGGTCTTCGGCACGGCGGCGCATTCCGTCTACGCCACCAGCGCGGAAAGCCTCCGCTGGCTGGGCCGCTTTACCCGGGAACGGGATCTGTTCCTGCATGTCCATCTGGCCGAAACGCGGACGGAAGACGCGGATTGCCGCGCCGCCCACGGCGTTTCGCCCGCGGCGTACCTGCACGAACTGGGCGTCCTGGGTCCGCGCACCGTCGCCGCCCACGGCCTGTGGCTGGACGCCCGGGATTTCGACCTGCTGGCCGCCACGGGGACGGTCATCGCCCACAATCCGGTATCCAACATGAAACTGGCCTCCGGCCCGGCTTTTGACTACGAAGCGGCCCGGGCGCGGGGTATCCGGGTCCTGCTGGGCACCGACGGCGCGGCTTCCAACAACGGACTCAACCTCTTTGCGGACATGAAGATCGCCGGTTTGCTGCAAAAACAGCACTACGGCGACCCAAAACGCTTTCCGGTGGCCGAAATCCTGGCCGCCGCGTCCACCCGGGGCCACGAGTTCTTCCGCACCGGCGGCGGCCGCGTCGTGGAAGGCGCCGCGGCGGACCTGATCCTGGTGGATCTGCGCAGCGCTGAAGCGACCCCCAACCACGACCTGGCGGCCAACCTGGTCTACGCCACCGTCACCGTGGACACCACCATCTGCGCCGGAAAGGTGCTGATGCGCCGGGGTCAGATCGAGGGCGCCCAGGAAGTTATCGACCAGGTACGCCGCCGCGCCGCGGCGCTGGCCGCAGCGGTGTAGACCCGTGGCCAAAAAAAACGCCGCCGACCTGGACCTGGGCAGCGTGATTTCCCTTCTGAAGCTGGAACCCTTGGCCGGGGAAGGCGGCTACTTCCGGCGGACCTGGGTATCTGCGGCCATCCGCGCCGACGGGCGGGCCTGCGGTTCGGCCATCTATTATCTGCTCAGTGCCGAGGCCCAGGGTTTTTCCGCGCTGCACACCCTGGATGAGGACGAAGTCTACCATTTTTACGCCGGCAGCCCGGCGGAACTGCAGCTGATCCACGCCGACGGCCGGGCGACGCGGGTCCTGCTGGGCAACGACCTGGCCGCGGGACAGGTACCGCAGGCGCTGGTCCCGGCGGGCACCATCCAGGGATCCCGGGTCGCCGGCGCCGGCGCCTGGAGCCTTCTGGGCACGACCATGGCGCCGGCTTTTACTTCCGGCGGGTTTACCCTGTGCGACCCGGCGGATTTGCAGAGCCGTTTCCCTAAGCTGCGCACTATTATCAAGGACTTAACCAGGTAGTGGTACGAAGCTTGGGGAAAACACCCAAGTGCGCTACCTATGCCTCGACGAGCCTTAGGAAACCTCAATCTGTAGTGTAGATTTTACAATTCCACAAGCTTCGTACCACTCACGGAGGGATCCTGGGGTGCTGACAGTGAGGCGCCGCCGTCCACGACCAGGGCGGCGCCGGTAATCCAGGCTGCGGTCCGGGAGGCCAGAAAAAGACAGGCCGCGCCGACTTCTTCGGCCTGTCCGACGCGGCCCAGCGGCGCGGCGCGGACGTAGGCCGCGTAACCCGTCGGCCAGGCGGCTTGCAGGCCTTCCCGATGGATCAAACCCGGCAGGACCGCGTTGGCCCGTATTCCCCGCTCGCCCAGCTCCAGGGCCGTGGATTTGGTGTACTGCACCAGGGCCGCCTTGGCCGCCGCGTAGTGGGCATGAAAGCGGGCGGGCCGCAGCGCTTCGATCGAGGCGATATTGACGATGGCCGCTCCCGGAGCCAGGTGGGGCAGGCAGGCGCGGGTAAAGAAGTGGGCCGCGCCCAGATTGGCGTCCATGACCTGCCGCCACGAGACGGCGTCGATATCCGCCAAAGCGGCTGAAGGGTAGGATCCGGCGTTGTTGATCAAGACCCGCAGTCCCGGCGTTCCGAAAAAATCGACGCAGTCCGCGACGGCGGCTTGAACCGAGGCTTCGTCGCTCCCGTCGGCGTACACCGTGCGGTGACGCTCCGGGTGGGGCAGATCCGCCGCCAGGGCTTCGGCCTGTGCCCGGGAAGTGCGGTAGTGCAGGCACAGGGACGCCCCCGCCGCGGCAAAGACGCGGCTGATCCCCGCACCCAGCGTGCCGGCGGCGCCGGTGACCAGGACGGCGCAGCGGGAAAAATCAAAATCCTTGAGCGCGTCGAACATGTTGCCACCATGAACCGTGCCGGCGCTTTTGGCAAGGGGGCGGGGGGGAAAGTTCCAATACGTCCTGATTTCCTGGATTTACCCCCCAGGTGAAAACGGCTCGATGCTTTGAAACAAGGCGAGTTTTAAAAATACTTGCGAAATCCGGTAAAGCATGCTAAACTGTTGTTGGGAACGTTCCCAACAACATGATGAAAGCCAAGATAAACATCCATGAAGTCGCCCGTTTCGCGGGGGTTTCAAAAAGTACCGTCTCCCGGGTTGTGTCCGACAAGGGCGGTTCGGTCAGTCCCAAATCCCTGCGGGCGGTCAACGATGCCATCCGGGAACTGGGATATACCCGCAACATCGCGGCGGCAGGCTTGCGCAACGCCCGCAGTTACCTCGTCCTGCTGGTGGTGCCGGACATCGCCAACCCGTTCTGGTCGGAAATCGCCCGGGCGGTTCAGGATAGGCTGGAACCGGAGGGTTACTCGGTGGTGGTGGGCAACAGCGACTGGCGGGAGGACCGCGAATTGGCCTATCTGAATCAGTTCCGGACGGGCCGCTTCGACGGTCTCATCATCAACAGCGTGACCGACGACCTTGAATTCATACTTGAGACAGGTTTGCCCGCGGTGCTCATCGGGGAACGGAGCGAAACCCTGCGTGTCGATACGGTGGGGTCGGCTACCTACCATGGTGCCACTTTAGCGCTTAATTACCTCTTTGACGCTGGCCACCGCCATATCGCTCTGGTGACGAGCGCCACCGGCAGTGAACGCTTCCTTTCCAGACGTCTAACTGCTTATAAGGATTTTATCAAAGCCAATGGTTTACCCGATGATCCCGAACTGGTTTTTACGGCGCACCTCTCCGCGCAGGGGGGTGAAAAACTAGCCCACGACATTCTAGCGGTACCGGACCGATGGGATCGGATCAGCGCTTTCTTTTGTGGCAATGATATTCTCGCCATTTCGCTGCAAAATTCCCTGCGGGCGGCGGGCGTCGTTCCGGGAAAAGATTTTTCGGTCATCGGTATGGATGATATTCCTGCAGCAGGTCTCACCTGGCCAGCGCTCACCACCATCCGCAAACCTCGAGAACGGATGGGCGCGAGAGCGGCGGAACTTTTATTGAAACGCATCGGAGCGCCCGACCAGGCGCCCGAACAACATCTCTACCCCGGCACGCTGGTCGTCCGTGACAGTGTTGTCGACATAAGGAATTGACCCATGCTGTCAAGAAAAGACCTTTTGGCCGAACGAAAAATTTACGAGTCCAAGGCACGCGGCTGCCTGGCCGGTCTCGGTGTGGGAGATGCCTTGGGAGACACGGGCAGGAACCAGGAGTACCGTGCGAGATACGGGGTCATCTCCAATATGTACGCCGACGCCAAGAGCACCGACGATACGGAGTTTGGCATACTCACCGCCTGCTGCCTTATAGACAACGGCGGAAAAATCGATAACGACGCGGTTTTGAAGGCTTGGAAAAAATATATCCTGGATAGGGGCGGGGCGAAAAAACGCGCCGGCCGTCCGCTATACGGAGCGATAGAGAATATAGGCAGGGGCATGGCACCCCCGGAGTCGGGCCGGTACAATGTGTTCAACACCGATGACGGCGCGGCTATGCGCATCAGCCCGGTGGGCATTTTCCGTGCCGGCGATCCCGAAGACGCGGCAAGAATCGCGGCCATCGACGCCTGCATCAGCCACGACAACGACGGCATCTGGGCAGCCCAGGCCATCGCCGCGAGCATTGCGGTAGCCATGGCGGACGGGACGGTGGACGAGATAATCATTGCGGGTTTGAGGGTGCTTCCCGAGGGTTCCTGGATGGCCAGGAGCATGGGAATAGCCATGCGTATCTGCGATGAAAAACCGGACATCGAGGTGGCCTTCGAAGATTTGCACACCAAGCTCTGGACGCCGGAACACGCGACCGCAGCCGAGGCGATACCCCAGGTCTACGCGATTTTCAGGCTCACCGGCGGGGATTTCAGGCGCGGACTTTTGTGGAGCGCCAACTTTGGCCGGGACGCCGATACCATTTGCGGCCTCGTCTGTTCCCTCACAGGCGCCCTCCACGGCATAGACGCCATACCTGATGCCTGGGTCACCCAGATCCGGCACGCTTCCGGTGTCTGTCTCGATTTCAGCACGGGCTTCGACCTGCTGGACCTCGCCGATCAATTGGTCGCCCTGTCGTACCGGAGCTGAGATGGACGGAAAATCCGCCGCCATCCAGGCCTTGCTGAATCCCCGCAGAATAGTCCACGTGGGCGCTTCGGAGACGGGCTTGTACCCGGCGGGGATTTTTAGGAGCTTGGCTGCTTCGGAGACAGAACTTCTTGCGGTCAACCCCAATCGCGAATCGGTTTTCGGGCATCGCTGTTACAAATCAATCGACCAGTTGCCTCTCGTTCCCGACCTAGCCATGATCACTGTCGATCGAAGCCGCGTGGGAGCTGTCCTAGCCGATTGTGTCCGCTCGGGAATCAAGGCGGCCGTCGTCGTCTCGTCGGGCTTCGCCGAGGCGGGCGGGGAGGGTGGCGCCTTTCAGAAAGAGCTGGAAGCCTTCGCCTCGTACCGTGTGGCATCCCATGTGGCATCCCATGGAGGCACCATCCTGATCCTTGGGCCTAACTGCGCGGGCTTCGCGAATCTTCCCCGCAAGCTCATCGCAACGCGTTTGTCGGGGACCTGCGGCATCGGGGGAATATCCTTCGTCTCCCAGAGCGGAGCCCTTATGATGGCCCTGCACGGGAGCTTCGCCGCCAGGGGTGCGGGCCTGCGTTACCTGGTCTCGGTGGGTAACCAGCTCGACCTGAGCGCCGAGGACCTGCTCTCCTTTTTTGCCGACGATCCCGGGACCCAGGTTTCGGCGGCCTTCCTCGAAAGCGTCAAGGATGGCCGGGCCTTCATCCGGGCCCTGCAGTCAAGCCTGCGGGCAGGAAAGCCCGTGGTACTCGTCAAGGCGGGGCGGACGGACACCGGCAGCGCCCTCGCCGCAACCCATACCGCCGCCGCCGCCGGGGCGTCCAGGGTATTCGAGGCTGTCTGTGCCCAATACGGCGCCATCCTTGTGGACGACATCGACGATCTGGTTTCCACCGCCCTGCTTTTCGATTCCCTCGGTGCCGCGCCCTGCCGACGCATCGCTTGGATTACCCAGTCCGGAGGTCTCGGCTCCTTGCTGGGCGACCACGCCCACTTGGCCGGCATGACACCGCAGCACTTTTCAGAGGACCTGCAGAAGGTCTTGCGGGAACGGAAACTGGTACCCGATTACCAACCCATACTCAACCCCGTGGACCTTCGCGGTGCATCCATGCGGGGTCCCGCCATCCGGGACAGCCTTGAACCCTTTGTCCAATCCGTCGAGGTGGACTGTATCGGCGTCCTGTTCGCGAAAAGTCCCTACCGTCCCATCGAGGCCGAAACCGCCCGGTCCTTGGCCGCGCTCCTCGAGGAATACGGCAAGCCCATCATCGTGGTGTGGGTAGGAAACACGCCTGCCTCGTATCTGGAGGGTGGGCTACCCGATCCTTCTTCCGGAGCTACCGCCCCGGTGTCGGCCATCGAGCTCCTGCGCGGAGCCGGCATTCCCGTTTTCTTCCAGGCCGGGGACGCGGTCCGCGCGTTGTCACGGGTTGTCCGCTATCGTGAGTTCCAAGGCGCTTGGGTGGCCGGGCAGGAGGGCGAACATGCTGCCCTATGAGGAAACGCGCCGGCTGTTGGCAGCATACGGCATCCCCCTCGCCGGGGGCACCCTTGTCAGCTCCGTGGAGGAAGCCGGTGCGGCAGCGGAGCGATTCATCGGCCGCGATGGTGGCGGAGCCGGCTCAGGTGCCTGCGCTCTCAAGCTGATTTCCGCCCTGCATACCCACAAGAGCGACAAGGGCTTCGTCGCTCTGGGGTTGAGGAATAGGCTGGACGTTGAGGCTGCCTGCCGCGACATGCTGGCCCGTCTGGAGCCGGGTGAAAGCTTTGAGGGCCTGCTCGTGCAGCCCATGATACCCATTGGCCGAGAGTTGATCCTGGGTGCCCAGATAGACGATCAGTTCGGCCCCATCGTCGCCTTCGGCCCGGGGGGTGTCCTGGTGGACCTGCTGGGCGGTGTCGATTTCCTGGCTGCGCCTTTTTCTCGCGCCGAGGCATTGGCGTTCATCGGCCGCAACGCGGCCTTGCCCCTCTTGCGCGGTTTTCGCGGGACCGCCGCCGCTAACTTCGATGCGCTTGCGGGCTGTCTTGTTTCCATGGGTTCCCTCATAGCGGAAAACGCCGATCGCATCGCCTCCGTGGACATCAATCCCCTCGCTGTCATTCCCCTTGACGGAACTTTGATCGCCCTTGATTTTCGGGCGGAAGGCAGGACGCCATGACCATCGATACCTCCATCTCCCGTGGATCCGACGAGGGCATCGTCCTTGCCGGGTATGCCCTGCCGGAGCTGATGCGGAACGCCACCTTCAGCGAGATAGTCTTCCTTCTTCTGGCCGGCCGCAAACCTACGGCGTCCGAAGCGCGCCTGACCGACGCGATCCTGGTCGGCTGTGCGGACCATGGACCCAATGCCCCCTCGGCCCACATCGCTCGGGCCAGTGCCAGTTGCGGTGTTCCCTTGGCAACTGCGGTCGCCGCCGGGATCGCGAGCATCGGCACCCACCATGGCGGAGCGGGTGAAGCCTGTGCGCGCCTTTTGCAGGAAGGCTTGCTTTCCGGCAAGGGTGGGAACGAGGGCGAAGTCGAGCTTCCGCGGATTGCCGACCACCTTCTGGACGACTGGCTTGGACAGGGGCGCAACCTTCCCGGCTACGGCCACCGTGTGTACAAGGATGCGGACCCGCGCGCTGTCCTCCTGCTCGGCATGGCAGGAGAATTGGGGCTTTCCGGCAGGCATTGTGACTTGGCCCGGATTTTGGAAACCCGGCTGGAGGCGCGCAAGGGGAAACGCCTGGTGCTGAACGTAGACGGCGCCCAGGCGGCGATACTTTCGGACCTGGGGGTTCCATGGAGCAGGGTGCAGGCCTTTTTCATCATCGGCCGCAGCCTGGGTCTCTGCGCCCAGGTGCTGGAGGAGCTCGGGAGCGGCCAGGCCCTGGCGTACGTGAAGGCGAGCCCCGCCGCCCAGAACTATGTCGGACCCGATTCGCGGGAATGGAACGCGCCATGAACAGACAAAAGGGAATTCCCTTCATCAGGACCATCGCTCCGTACACGCCGTTGTACCTGATGCTGCTCCCCGCCCTGATCTACCTGACTGTGTTCAGCTACGTTCCCATGTGGGGTGCCCGGTTGGCGTTCATGGATTTTTCCTTTGTGGGCAAGCACACCTTCGTGGGGTTCAAGCATTTTGCGACCCTTTTCGGCTCCAATGCCTTCGGTTCGGTGATCGCGAATACCATCATAATTTCCGCGATGAAGATCTTCCTCAATTTTCCCATGCCCATCATCCTGGCCCTCATGCTTTCCGAGGTCCGGTCCAAGCGTTTTGCACGGCTCATCCAGTCGGTCATCTACCTGCCCCACTTCCTTTCCTGGGTGGTCATTGCCGGTATTTTCATAAACCTGCTCGCCCTTGAGGAAGGCGCCGTCAACCGCATCCTCGTCTTTTTCGGGGGCAGCCAGTTTCCCTTCCTTACCCAGGGAGCGAGCATCCGCTGGGTCTTCGTATTTTCAGAAATGTGGCGCAGCATAGGCTGGGATTCCCTGCTCTTCATCGCCGCGATAATGCGCATCGACGTCGAGGTATTCGAGGCCGCCATCGTGGACGGTGCGGGGACCTTCCGCAGGATCTTCTCCATCACCCTTCCTGCCATCCTTCCTACGATAGTAACCGTGTTCATCCTTAACCTGGGCTTTTTCATGAACGCGGGTTTCGATCAGGTATTCAACCTGATGAACGACGCGGTGCTTTCCAAGGTGGATATCCTGGACACCTACGTCTACCGCCTGGGACTCCAGAATGGGGAGTTTTCCTACGCCACCGCAGCGGGACTGTTCAAGGGTGTCATTGGCCTGTTCCTGATTTTCGGCACCCATTTCGGTTCCAAGCGCCTTACGGGGAAGGGGGTGTGGTGATGCGCAGACCAGGCGTCTTCCACCCTGCGCGGAGTTTCGGGATCGGCACGGTCCTCAATTATGTGCTCCTGGCCCTGCTCGGTTTCATGACCTTCTTTCCGCTCTACAACATACTCGTGGTCTCCCTCACGGGTTCTGCCAAGATCGCAGCCGCCAACGGACTTTCCATAATTCCCCATGATCTCTCCTTCGCCACCTACATAACCCTGGTGCAGATACCCAAGGTAGCGAAGGGTCTTTTCAACAGCCTGTACATCACCGCAGCGGGGATTCTGATCAACATGGTCCTGACCTGCCTAGCTGCGTACGCACTCTCCCGACCGAAGCTGCCGGGAAAGCCCTTTTTCATGGTTTTCATCATCATCACCATGATTTTCGAAGGCGGGCTCATACCAGATTTCCTGCTGATGAAGAACCTGCGCTTACTGAACAATTACTATTCCGTGATCCTGTATAAGGCGGTGAACGCCTACTACCTCATCATCATGATACGGTTTTTCGAGGAGGTCCCTCTTTCGCTCATCGAGGCCGGCAAGATGGACGGGGTGACGGAAACGCGCACACTGGTCAGCATTGTCCTTCCCGTGAGCAAGGCCGGCGTCGCGACGGTCTCGCTCTTCTACGCGGTGTTCCACTGGAACGAATATTTCCGTGCCATGATCTACCTCACCAACCCCGGCAAGTGGCCCTTGCAGGTGGTCCTGCGGGAACTCATCGTCTCCGGCGACAAGGCTGCCTTCATCGGTGCGCTCAACTACCTCAAGTACGAGGTAGGCGCCGCTCAGGTTGACATGAAGGCCCTCAAGGCCGGCGTCATCATACTCGCGGTCCTGCCCATACTGTTCCTGTACCCCGTATTGCTCAGGTATTTCTCCAAGGGCGCTCTCTCGGGGGCGGTCAAGGAATAATTCTCCAGGAGGTATTGTATGAAGAAAGTGTCTGTACTCGTGATCGTCCTGCTGGCGATCCTCGTGCCGTCTTTCACGTTCGCTGAAGGAGCGGCAGAATCAAAATCGGCGACGCCGGAAATCCGCGTCATCTCCAAGGATTTCTATCCCACCGATCCGGATAATCTTGCCCACGTCGCCAACATCCAGACGGCCTTCAAGGCCAAGACCGGCCTGGACGTCAAGATTACCCTGCTCAACGCCCCCGAGGGCAGCTACCCCGAGAAGCTCAACCTGATGCTCCTGTCCGGCGACGTGCCCGACATCATCTACTTCCAGGGCAACGATGAGACCATCGCCAACCAAGGCCTGCTCGCGGACCTGCGGCCCTACGTCGCAAAATCCGAATGGTTCAAGAAGGCCATGCTTCCCTTCAACGGCAAACGCTTGGCCAACTACCCCTACATTGTCTGGCTCGCTCCCCCGCGGCTGAACACTCCCGCTATCCGCAGCGACTGGTTCGCCAAGTGGGGAGGCAAGGTTCCCAACACGGTGGACGATTACTACGCCATGCTCAAGGCCTTTGTCACCAACGACTACGACGGGAACGGCAAGGTCGATTCCATGGGTCTCACCGATACGGGCAATACGAACCGTATGGATTTCCTGTTCAACCACGCTTTTGGCCTGACCACAACCTGGCTCAAGGACGGCTCGGGCAAGTTTGTGTACAGCAAGGTGAGCGAGTGCGAGAAGAACAAGCTCGCCTTCTACCAGAAGCTATATAAGGAAGGCATACTGGACAAGGACTACATCACGACCAAGTGGGACGGGATGGAGGACAAGCTCTACACCGCAAAGATCGGGATGGTGGTGGGGACTCCTGGACTTGTCACCGACATCTACGAGACTAAGATGGCCAAGGCCGGTAAGGGTGACGAATACCTGGTTATTTGCCCGCCCGCGAAAGGTGTCGCCCAGGGCTTTACCGTGGATGTGTCCAAGGAATCCCGTGGCTATGCCATCTCCGCCACATCGAAAAATAAGGACTTGGCCTGGAAGCTTCTGGACTTCATGGCTTCCGACGAGGGCCAGTACCTGGACCGCCTTGGCATCGAGGGCATCCACCACGTAAAGAAGGACGGCAAGGTCGTGCTCACCGACAAGTTTGGTAGCTGGTATCCACGTTTCAGCGAGGTCGTCGGCTGGAAGGGGCCGGTGGACGTGCTCGGCAAGGGCGGAAAGGAATCGCTGGCCATGGCGGTGAAATACGCCACCGTGGAAGACATCAACTTTGTCGTTCCCAAGGACCTTGCGCCGGCGTGGGACGCCTGCAACAACGTCTACAAGGAATGGTCCTTCAAGTTCATCTCCGGCGAATACGGAATGGACAAATTCGCTGACTTCTCCAAGGCCTGGTACGCCGCCGGTGGCGACAAGGTAACGGAGCACGCCAACAAGATCCTGAAATAATCTTTCGTTTTTTGAGTGACGCCGGGGTGCGGTCCCAAGGATGCAATCCCTTGCAGGGTTCCGGTCCCGGCGTTTTTTTCAACACCCTTCATACGGAGCTCACATGGCCATTCCCCGGAATTATCTGGAAAAACTGTACGCAGGCGTCCTTGGCAAATGCATCGGCATCCGGATAGGCGCGCCGGTCGAACCGACCATCTGGACCTACGAGCGCATACGGAAAACCTACGGCGACATCCGGTCCTACATCAAGGACTACAAGACCTTTGCAGCCGACGACGACTTCAACGGTCCGGCCTTTTTCATCCGCGCCCTCACGGACTACGGCAAGGACGGCGACATTTGCGCGGAGGATATCGGCAAGGCCTGGCTCAACTATACCCGCGAGGAAAAGGGCTTCTATTGGTGGGGTGGTTACGGCCGCAGTACGGAACATACCGCGTACCTCAACCTTGCCTCCGGCATGAAGGCTCCCGAGTCGGGTTCCATCGCCACCAACGGCGAGGCCATAGCCGAGCAGATTGGCGGTCAGATTTTTGTGGACACCTGGGGTCTGGTCTTCCCGGCCGATATCGAAAAGGCCGCCCGTTACGGCGGCATGGCCGCCAGCGTCTCCCACGACGGCAACGGACTCTACGGCGGACGCTTCATCGCCGCCGCCATCTCCAAGGCCTTCGAGACCTCCGATATCAAGGTCATCATCGACTCTGCCCTCACCACCATTCCCGGCGATTCCGAGTACGCCCGCGTAGTCAAGGCTGTCGTTGCCTTCCATAAGGAAAGGCCCGACGATTTCCGCGCCTGCATGGATTTCCTCATTTCCGATTTCGGCTACGACCGCTACCCGGGTGTCTGCCACATCATCCCCAACGCGGGTGTCTGCATCCTGTCGCTACTGTACGGAAAGGGCGACCTGTCGCGGACAGTGGAAATCGCGACCATGTGTGGCTGGGATACCGACTGCAACGCGGGCAACGTCGGCACGATAACCGGTGTTGCCGGCGGGCTTGCTGGAGTGGCGGAACGCTACCGCGCGCCGATGAACGACTTCTTCGCCTGTTCCAGCATCGCAGGCTCCCTCAACATCGTCGACCTTCCCACTTTCTCCAAGCAGATGGCCCTGCTCGGTCTCCGTTTCAACCCCGCCACCGAGCGTGGGACCGGAACCGGAGCAGTTATGGATGGGGCCGAACGCACGAGGCTCCAGACCTACCTGGAAGCGACGACCGGCTACCGCGAGCTCCACTTCGATTTTGCCCTTCCCGGTTCCACCCACGGCTTCCGGTCCGATTCCAACTCGCTCGTAGTCAAACACGTCCGTCCGGAAGATGGCGGCGCGCTTGAAATCCTGGTGGACCGGGTGGTTCGGGATTCGGGGGCCGGCGTTTTCTTCAAGCCCTTCTACCGGCGCGAGGATTTCGACGACGAACGCTATTCCCCCGCCTTCGCGCCCTTGGCCCATTCCGGCCAGACCATGCGGATGCGCGTCCGCTGCGAGCGCTGGAGCGGTTCCCGACTGGCGGTGATACCCTACGCGCGGGAAACCTTCGGCAAGCGGAACCTGCTGGGCCGGGACTACGAACTGGAGGCGGGTGTCTGGACGGACATCGAGTTCGTGCTCCCCGACTCAGGTGGTGCGGCCATAGACGAGATCGGCCTCAAGGTGGAAGTGCTCTCCGGAGAGAAGTACCTGGGCAAGCTGCTCGTGAAGGATTTCTCGTTTACGGGGAAGGCACGATACTCGGTGGATTTCTCGAAGCAATGCGCGGAATTCGCCACCATCACCCCAGGCACGACCAACCGGGGATTCTGGAATCTGGAAGGCCCGGCGCTGCTCGGCATGAGCGTAGGCCGCGCCGAGTTCTACCTCGGCAACTATTACACCCGGGATGTGAAGTTCTCCACGACCATCACCCCCCTGGCGGGCGAGGGGCACGGCCTGCTGTTCAGGGCCAAGGGCGCTATGATGGGCTACGCGGTTGCGCTTACCGTACCAGGCAAAATAACCTTCCTGAAGAACGATCATGGATTTAGGGTAGTGGAGGACAAATCCTTCCCATGGCGTATTGGCGACACCTGCCAGCTCGCCGTGGAAGCGATCGGACCGCGGCTGAGGGTAAGCGTCGCTGGTGCTGAAATATTCGATATCCGTGACGACAGCTTCGGGAACGGCATGTTCGGCTTCTCCAGGATTGGGCGGGGCCGGTGCCTGTACGGCGGCATCGACGTGGAAGAACTGTCCGAAGGGAGATGAAACGCCCCCTGATAACCACGACCTGGTCACAAGCCTGCTCATTTTCCGGTGGCGATGTCGGCAAAACTAGGATATTGTTCGAAGCATGAAACCAGAATCCATCCCCCGGGAAGAACTGATGGACGCCTTTGCCCGTCTTTTGGGCGCGCCCCCCGGCCGGGCCCGGGATCAGGGCG
>DYPP01000117.1 GCA_020719845.1 Treponema denticola
AAATTGACAATATATGCAATCAAGGCTACTATACCAGCGGAATTATCAGCATCGCACTTTTATGGAGGTTCTTCATGTCGATCCGCCGTTCGGTATCCCTTCTCGGAACCCTGGCTCTGGCCATGGTTGTTTCCGGTACCCTCTTTGCCGCGCCCAAGGCCGACACCGCCGGCGCGTCGGGCAAGACCAAGCTGGTCATCGCCGCCGACGCCACCTGGCCGCCCATGGAATTCGTCAACGACAGCAAAGAAATCGTCGGCTTCGGGCCGGACATGATCAAGGCCGTGGCCGAAGCCGGCGGCTTTGACGTTGAAATCCGGAACACCGCCTGGGACGGCATCTTCGCCGGACTGGCTGCGGGCTCCTACGACGCCATCTGCTCCTCCGTGACCATCACGGAAGAACGCAAAGCCACCATGGATTTTTCCGAACCCTACGTCAACGCGGGCCAGGTGCTGGTAGTGCTCAAGACCCTCAACGGCGTCACCAAACTGGCGGATATGGTCGGCATGAAGGTCGGCGCCCAGATCGGCACCACCGGGGACATCGAAATCGCCAAGGTGGCGGGCGTCGAAAAAGCGACCTACGATGAAATCGGCCTGGCGTATGAAGACCTGGCCAACGGCCGCATCGCCGGCGTCGTGGCCGACAGCCCCATCGCCGCCGACTTTGCCCTGCAGAATCCCAAGTTCAAGGAAAAACTCAAGATCGTCGGCCAGCCCTTTACCGACGAATGGCTCGGCGTAGCGGTCAAGAAGGGCGACGCCCCGACCCTCAAGCTGGTCAACGACGGCCTGGCCAAGATCAAGGCCAACGGCAAGCTGGACGAGATCGCCAAGAAGTGGCTCCGCTAGCATGACCGGAAAGGAGCCTTTGCCCCCGGCGCACATCAACGTCACCGACGGATCCCAAATTCCGCAACGGGGCGAAGCGGGAGCCTTGTCGGCCTGGAACATCGCCTTTTTCGGGGCCATCGGCATCCTCTTCGTCCTGACCGTCTTTTTCCCCGATCCGTACCGGCGCATCATCGCCTTTGTGCCCGACGGCCTGGCGGTGACCTTCGCGGTCACCGTCACGGCCATCTTCTTTTCGCTCATCATCGGGCTATTCGCCGGCCTGGGCCGCATTTCCACCAACCCCCTGATCAACCGCGTCGCCACGGTGTACGTCGAGATCATCCGGGGCATTCCCCTGCTGGTGCAGCTCTTCTACATCTACTATGCCCTGGGACGGTGGGTCAAGCTCAGCGGCCCCGCTTCGGCGGTGCTGGCCATGTCCATCTGCTACGGGGCCTATATGGCGGAAATCTTCCGGGCGGGCATCCAGTCCATCCACAAGGGACAGATGGAAGCCGCCCTGGCCCTGGGACTCTCTTCGGGGCAGGCGATGCGCAAAGTCATTCTGCCCCAGACCGTCAAGGTCATCCTGCCGCCCATCGGCAACGAATTCATCGCCCTGCTGAAGGATTCCTCCCTGGTCTCCATTTTGGCGGTCTCGGACCTTCTGCGCCGGGGACGCGAATACGCGTCCACTTCTTTCCGGTATTTTGAAAGCTATACGGTCATCGCGCTGATTTACCTCGTGGTGACCCTCTTCTTTTCGCGCCTGGTCGCGATGATGGAAGAAAGGTTGAAACATCGTGGAACCATTCGTTAGCATTCGCGGCGTACATAAATCCTTCGGCAAGGTCGAAGCCCTGCGCGGCGTGGACCTGGACGTAAAGAAGGGCGAAGTCGTCCTCATCATCGGACCCTCGGGCTCGGGCAAGAGCACCCTGCTGCGCAGCGTCAACCGTCTGGAACGCGTGGACGGCGGCTCGATCCTGATCGACGGCGACAGCGTCACCGACGACAAGGCGGACATCCGCCAGATCCGGGAAGAAGTAGGCATGGTCTTCCAGAGCTTCAACCTGTTCCCCCACCTGTCGGTAACCGCCAATATCACCCTGGCGCCGACCACGGTCAAGAAAATGGGAGCGGCGGAAGCCGAGGAGCTGTCCAAGCGGTTGTTGAAGAAGGTCGGCCTTTCGGACAAAGTCCACGCCTATCCGGACCAGCTTTCCGGCGGCCAGCAGCAGCGGGTGGCCATCGCCCGTGCCCTGGCCATGAATCCCAAGGTCATGCTCTTCGACGAGCCCACCAGCGCCCTGGACCCGGAAATGATCAAGGAAGTGCTGGACGTCATGACCGACCTGGCCCGGGAAGGCATGACCATGCTGGTGGTCTCCCACGAGATGGGCTTTGCCCGGGCCGCCGCCAACCGGGTCATCTTCATGGACCAGGGCCAGATCATCGAATCCGCCCCGCCGGAAGAATTCTTCAAAAATCCCAAAGAAGAGCGCACCAAACGTTTTCTGGAACACATCCTGTGAACCCGGCGGCCAAGCCGACGGTATTGCTGGATCCCCAGCCGCGGCGGGTCGCAGAAATTTTCAGCCCCGCCGATCTGGCCGCCCTGGCCGCGTTGACCGACCTGCGGGAAGTACCCGCCGGGGCCGATCGCGATGCCTTCATCGAAGAGCTGCTGCCCGAGGTGACCGTCATCATCGGGCAGACCGCCCTGGATGCGCGTCGCCTGGATAGGGCGGTTAACCTGAAAGCCGTCTTCAACGTGGAAGGCAATTTTCTGCCCAACATCGACTACGATACCTGCTTCCGCCGGGGAATCCACGTAGCATCCGTCGGGCCCGTATTCGCCCAGGCCGTCGCCGAGTTGGGTTTGGGTCTGGCGCTGGATTTGGCCCGGGGCATCACCCGTTCCCATACGCTGTTCCAGCAAGGCACCGAATTGTACGGTTTGGAAGGAAACCAAGAAGCGTTCCTGCTCTCCGGCCGGCCCATGGGCATCATCGGCTACGGCGCCCTGGGACGGGCGCTGGCCCCGTTGCTGGCGCCCTTCGGCGGCCGCCGATTGATCCATGACCCCTGGCTCCCGGACCGCGAGATCATGAGGCTCGGATTTGAGCCCGTATCGCTTGAAAAGCTCTTATCCGAAAGCCAGGTAGTATTCGTGACCGCCGGAGCCACCACCGAAAATGGCGGATTTCTGGACGCCGCTTCTTTTACCTTGATGCCCCGGGGAGCGCTGTTCATTCTGCTGAGCCGCGCCTCGGTGGTCAATTTTGATGATATGAACGCCGCGGCGTTGTCCGGGCACATCAAGGTCGCCACGGATGTATTCCCCGAAGAACCCCTGGCCGGAGATAGTTCCGCCCGGAAGAACGGCAACATGATCCTGTCCGCCCATCGGGCCGGCGCGGTCGAATCGG
Source organism: Treponema denticola (assembly GCA_020719845.1). Taxonomy (GTDB): domain Bacteria; phylum Spirochaetota; class Spirochaetia; order Treponematales; family Breznakiellaceae; genus DYPP01. The sequence goes on from DYPP01000117.1 coordinate 3,269, forward strand.
TCTTCAAGGAAATGGGCGCCATGGTGCTTTCGGACATCAGGCAGGTCATCAAGGGCTTGCCCCCGGTCAGCTGCGTCTTGGCTGTTCGGGAAACGGTGGCCAAAACAAGGTCCAAACCGGTAGCCAAAAGCTGATACAGCAACTCCGACCGGTTCGGGGGCAAGAAAACCGTCATGCGCCAGAAGGGCTGGATCGTCGACAGGCAAACCAATACGGAATGGAAAATTCAGCCCCTCCGGCCGATCAGGCTGCCCTACCTGATCATCGACCTGGCCGAGGATTACCGCTGCACCGTCATCGGCACCAACAACTACGATTACGTCTGGATCATGGCCAGAAAACCGGTTCCATCAGACCAGGATTACGCGTCGATCCTGGAACGTCTCGCAGCCCGGGGCTACAAAATCGCCGACATCAAGCTGATGCCCCAGGTTTGGTAGCCAAGGAGCCGCCGCCGCGGATCGGGCTACTCCCCGATCACCTTCCACACCCGTTCCACCCGCTTGAGGTTGTCGTGGGTTTTGAGGATCAGCTTGTACTGACCGGGCTCGGTAAAGACGAAGGGAGCCATTTCCACCATGGCGCCGGCTTTGATCCGCAGCCGTTCCCGGTGGATGGTAGTGATTTTGGCGGGATCCAGGTTCATCTTGTAGAAGAGGATTTCAAAGGTGCCGTCCCGGCCGGTGCCGTTGGTCACCGCGTACTGCAGGGCTGAACCGACGGCGACGGGAATTTTATCGGCAAAAACGACCGGCTGATCGGTGATGGTGAAGCCGACGTTGGAAACCGCCGGCTCTCGCTCGGCCGGAGCAGGAGCAGGGGAAGGCTTCGGCACCGGCGCAGCGGTGGCCGGGGCCGGCTTTGGCGCGGCCGCCGGAGCGGTGGCCGGGGCCGGCTTCGGCGCGGGCTTTGGTGCCGGCGCAGCGGTTGCTGCGGCGACGAAGACGCGGGCGCCCATGATGCGGGGTCCAAAATAGCGGTCCTGCAGGGGAGAAATGATCACCCCCGTCCGGGGGCCTTCGGATACGGCGTGGATGATCGAGCCCTGGTCCATCAGGATGGCCACGTGGCTGGGGGCGCCGCCGACGGTGTCGAACACCAGGACGTCGCCGGTCTTGGCGCTGTCCAGCCCGGCGGCCTTGCCGGCGCTCCAGATCTGCCGGGAGCTGCGGGGCAGTTCGATGCCCGCGGCTTCCCGGTAGACGTAGCGGACGAACCCGGAGCAGTCGAAGGCCCGGGGCGACTCGGCGCCGTACACGTAGGGAACGCCGACGTAGCGCTTGGCCGCCGCCACGATGGCCGCCCGGGCGTCGGCGCCGGTGGTCTGCGCCGCGACCGCGCCGCCCATCAGCAGGGCAAACAACGATCTAAAAACGATTCTTCCGTTCACTCCAGACTCCTCACCGGAATTCGCACCGGTTGCGGCCGGACTCTTTGGCCAGGTATAGGGCTTCGTCGGCCTTGGCGATTATTTCCCGGAAATCGACATTGTTGGTTTCCGAACAGATGCCGATGCTGACCGTGAAACGGAGTCCCGGATAGTCGGCCAGACGGACGTCTTCGATCCGCTTGCGGATGCGTTCCCCCGCGGCCCGGGCCACCCGTTCGTCGGCCCCGGGCAGCAGCACCACGAATTCCTCGCCGCCGTAGCGGCAGCTGATGTCCTCGGAGCGCAACGCCTCCCGGCAGGAGGACGCGATGGCCACCAGGGCCAGGTCTCCGACCAGGTGCCCGTAATTGTCGTTCACCTTCTTGAAGAAATCGATGTCGATCATCATGGCCGACAAGGGCAGATCCCGGGGCGCTTCCAGGGTATACCTGCCGGCCCGGGCCATGAACGCCCGCCGGGTGGGCAGTCCGGTCAGCCAGTCCGTGGAAGCTTCCAGCTCCGTAGCCTTGTAGCGCAGGGCGTTGGAAAAAGCCACTTCCGCCTGTTCGGCGAACAGCATGGCCGCGCCCTGCTCTTCCCGGCCGTAGGCCTGGGGGCGTCGGGTATAAAAATCGATATAGCCGACAATTTTGTCCCGCCGCAGCAGCGGGACGATCAGAATGGACCGATAGGGCCCCAGGTCGGGGGAAAAGACCATCGGCGTTCGGGGCGCCCCTTCTTCCGGCGACAGGACGCTGAAAGCCTTGTCGACCACCGCGCCGTCGTCGGAAAAGCCCAGGGAAGCCAGGCGAAAGGATTCGCCGTCTTCGATGGCCCGGACTTCCGCCGCGTCGAAGCTGATCACCCGGCCGGCCTGGTAGAGCATCCGTTCCGCGGGATCCTTGGAATCCAGCTCGGAGGCCAGGATGGCGCCGGCGGTCCGGATTTCCTCGGACCGCAGAAAGCGGCGCCGGTGGTCCTCCCCGACGCGCAGGCTGTCCTCCAGGCGTTGCGCGTACCGGGTGAGGTCCTGGTCCCAGCCGATAAAGAGGGTCGGCACGCCTTCCGCGTTCCGTTCCAGCACCAGCGCCCGGTGCTTGATGGTGTGGTACACGCCGTCTTTGGCCCTGATCCGGTATTCGCCTTCCCAGGCGTCGGCAAAACCGGAAGTCAGGGAGCGCATGTATTCGTCCACCCGCCCCCGGTCTTCCGGATGGATAAAGCGCTTCCAGCCTTCGCCGCGCATCTCCCGGATCGGATGGCCGAGCTCTTTCCAGAGCGTATTGGGGACGATGGCGCCGCTGGAAAAATCCTTGACGAAGACTCCGATGCCCTTCAACAGGGCGCCCAATTTGCCGGACGCCAGCAGGCGGTCCAACAGCTGGGCATCCGCCTCGGCGACAGCTTGCTTATTTACTGATTTTGATTTCATAATTCCACCCATTCGGAGATTATAAGTCCTTATTGGTTTTTGTAAAGTGATGGAGGCAATTTCAAAAATCGGTTATTTTTGAAATTGCCTCTGCCGTTTCTCGCAT
>DYPP01000118.1:0-1658 GCA_020719845.1 Treponema denticola
GGTCCGGCTTGAGCGCGCTGGGGCGGCAGGACATGATGCCCGCGGCGACTTCGGAGCGGGTCAAGGCGCAGACGTTGCGGCTGCCCATTCCGGTGGCGGCGCCGAAGAAGGCCAGGCCGCAGAAGTCCCGGGAACCGGCGCGGGCGGCGAAGCCGTTGACGAGTCCCGTCGCGGCGGTGGCGGTTCAGGTCGAACGGACCCCGCCGCGGCAAACCGCGGACAACCCGGTGCCGGTGAAAAATGAAGAACGAACCTCATCGCCGGTGGAACAGCCGGAGCAAGCTCCGACGGCGGCGGAAACCGGAGCGGCCGCTGCGGCGGGCATCGGCGTGGCGCCGAGCGGAGCGGCGCCCGTTCCCGCGCCCCTGTCCGGCGGGCAGGACGCGCCGCGGCGGTCCGGCGATCCTCTGGGCGCGCCGCCGGCCGGGATCGTGCCGGCGTTTACCGACGGCAAGCGCCGGGACGGGGACGACGCGGCCTAACGGCGGGAAAGGACGTGCAGGATGGTTTCCGGCCCCAGGCCGAGGCCGTTCTCCCGGACTTCGGCGCCCGCCAGCGTCACCGCGTCGGAGCGCTTCAGTGAAAGAAAATCCGCTTCTGCCGGGTAGCCCTGGCCTTTTTTGGCCGAGAGGGTGACCAGGCCCCCGGCGCCGCAGAGCAGCAGCCGGGTGCGGCCCGCCTTGTTCAGCATGGGTTCGGAAATCACCCGATAACGATTTTCCCCGGCGGCCCGAGACTCCGACGAAACGCCGCCGGCCGACCGGCGGCGCAGCACGAAGCCCGTCGTTTTAACCAGGTCCTTGTCCAGGCCGGTGCGGGCAGCCAGCTCGCGCACCAGCGGCGGCATCGGCCACGAAAAATCGCTGTGGCAGGTACGGCCCGCCTCGGCCAGTACCGGGCAAGGGCCGTCCCGGAAGCAGGGCGCGGCCACCGACCAGGTTGCGCCGTCCGCCCCGGGGGCGGCGACCAGCGCGTCCCGCAGGGCCAGCAATTCCCGGCCCGTGGCCGACAGGGCGGGTTCCATCAACAGCAGGATGCCCTCCGGCGCCAGGCGGCGGCCCACTTCCTGTATAAAAGCGAACCGCCTTTCCAGCCGGTCGTCGTCGCGCTGCCAGAGTTCGTTCAGCAGATGACCCAGGATGATGACGTCGAAGGACCCCGCCGGCAGGGGGCTGGAGCCCGCCGTCCAGCCCGGGACGCCGGTAAAGGGGATGCCCGCCGCGGCCGCCAACCGGGCGGCGCTTTCCAGGGCAAGCCCGCTCCGATCGCAGGCCGTCAGGGTCCGGGGCTGGTCCGCCTGCAGCCAACCGGCGGCGGCCAGGCCGCCCGGGGCGGGGCCGGAGCCCAGGTCCAGCACGCGCAGGGGGCGGGCCGGGAAAACGCCTGCGGAGCCCGCCGGGAAGGCCAGCTTGAGCAGGCCCCTGGTCTGGGCGGCGGATACCGGCCAGTAGAACAGCAGGTAGGCGCCCAAACGGGAAGCTTCGTCCATGTAGCGGCTGCCCACCAGGCGGCGGTCGCCGGTCAGGCCCCGCTGCAGGCCCAGCAGGTCGGCGGCGGCTTGGGACAATTCGCCGGCAGAAAGGTAGCGCCCGGGACCGTCCGCAGGCCGCCCCCGCAGGCGGCGCCACTCCCGGATCAGCAGCGGTTCCCTGGGATCC
>DYPP01000118.1:1758-6090 GCA_020719845.1 Treponema denticola
GGGATCCATTGGATCCCAGGGATCCGGTGGTTCAGACGAGGGTGGCGCTGTAGCCCTCATCCTGGATGACCTGCGCGATGGCGTGGGCGCTTTCGGCGCTTTCCACCTGCACTGTTTTCTTTTCCAGATCCACGTTCCAGGACGATGCCTTGCCCCAGGTCCGCAGCGCTGCTTCGATGTGCGCTTTGCAGTGCCCGCAGCTCATGTCGGGCACGTCGAATAGATACTTCATCCTGCGCTCCTCTGTTCAGCCCACAGTTTGACCAGCTCGATGATCGTCCGGGTGGCGGCGACCATGTCCGCCACGGACACCCACTCGGTGCGGCTGTGGAAATTGCGGCCCCCGGTGTAGATGTTGGGCGTGGGAATGCCCATCTCGGTCAGCCGCGACCCGTCGGTGCCGCCGCGGATCGGTTTGAGGTAGACGTCCACCCCGGCGTTGGCGGCGGCTTGCTTGAGCAGGGCCAGCACTTCCGGCCGAGCGTCGATTTTCTGCTTCATATTGTAGTACTGCAGCTGGGGCTTGACGATCACCTGGCCGCCGGGGAACTGGGCTTCCACCGCCCGGGCAAAGGCTTCCAGCCCCGCCAGCCGCCGTTCCGCGCCGGCCTGGTCAAAGTCCCGGACGTAGACTTCCGCCTTGGCGCTTTCCAGGTCGCCGGAGATCTCCATCAGGCTGTAATAGCCGTAGTAGCCGTCCGTGGCTTCCGGACTTTCCGCGCGAGGCAGCAGGGACGCGTAGGTCGCCGCCATCAGCGCGGCGTTGGCCAGCTTGCCCCGGGCGTAGCCGACGTGGATGGTCTGGCCCTTGAATTCCACGTCCGCCTTGTAGGCGGTAAAGCATTCCACTTCCAGTTCCCCCGCCGGTCCGCCGTCCAGGGTATAGTAGACCCCGGCGCCGATGCGGTCCCGGGGGAACTCGGGCAGACCCTTGCCGGTTTCTTCGTCCGGAGAAAAGACGACTTCCACCGGACCGTGGGGTACGTCGGGGTGCCCCGCCAGGTACTCCAGGGCGGTCATGATTTCGGCGATGCCCGACTTGTCGTCGCCGCCCAGCAGGGTGGTCCCGTCGCCGTGCACGATGTCGTCCCCGACCTGGCCGGCCAGACTGGCGTCCACAGCGGGGTCCAGCACGTAGCCCTCTTTGAGGGGAATGGGCTTGCCGTCGTAATTCCGGGTCACCCGGGGGTCCACGTCCTTGCCCGACACGTCGCTGGAAGTGTCCAGGTGGGCCATAAAGCCGACCGCCGGCGCGGACTCATGGCCCGGCGAGGCGGGCAGCAGGGCGGTGACGTAGCAGTGGTCGCTCAGGTTGATCCGCGCCAGACCCAGGGTTTCCAGTTCCTGCACCAGAGCCTTGGCCAGGTCCCACTGTCCGGGAGTGGAAGGAGTGTCGGCGATATGGCGGTCGCTGGTCGTCCAGCAGCGCGCGTATTTCTGAAAGCGGGACAGCACGCGGTCCACCATTTCGGTGTCCGCCAGTCGTTGTCGTATGCTGGTCATGCCTACAATATGATAATAATCGGCGATAAGGTAAAGAGCCGCCCCCGCCTTGCTTTTCGTTTCCCATCCTGGCTATATTGGTAATATATGAAGATACCCGTATTTCCCGATTTTGTGCCCATGTCCATCGATTTGAAGGAAGATATGCACCCGGGGCTCAACCTGTCTCCCGACGGCGTTTCGGAATATACTTTTTCCAACCTGTACTTGTTCCGTAAGCGCTACGATTATCATATTTCGCACATACCGGAAAAGACGATGATCATTTCCGGCCGGCGGGATGGGAAAAAGTTTTTCATGACCCCCTGCGGCGTGCCGGGCAGCGGCGTCCTGGAAGCGCTTTTTGAAACCCACGACTACTGGAAGGGCCTTTCCGACTCCGTGCTCTGCCCCAACCGGGTGCATCTGGAACAGTGGGGCATCGACGTGGCCGAAGACCGGGACAACTTCGATTACCTCTACCTGCGCAGCGACCTGGCGGAACTGTCGGGCAAGAAGTACCACAAGAAGCGCAACCTGGTGAACGCCTTCATCAATTCCTATAAATACGAAGAACGTCCGCTGACGCCGGACCTGGTGCCCCAGGCCATGGCGGTGCTGGACCGCTGGGTGGCGGACAAGGGTTTTGAAGGGGACTACGTCGCCTCAAAAGAGGCCCTGGAACAGTTCGAGCAGCTGGGCATGCGGGGCGCCATGTACTACGTGGACGGCAAGCCCGCGGGCTGGTGCCTGGGCGAAAGCCTGGCCAAGGGCAAGATGTTCGCCGTCCACTTTGAAAAGGGCATCGAAGAATACAAGGGCATCTACCAGTTCATCAACCAGGCCTTCGCCACCGCCCTGCCCAAGCACTATCTGCACATCAACCGCGAGCAGGATCTGGGGGATGAAGGCTTGCGGCAGGCCAAGCTGACCTACCGGCCCGCGGGTTTTGTGCGCAAATACGTGGCTACCCGCCGCGGCTGAACATACAAGGAACATCATGGCTTTAGTTGAACGACAATTCAGGACCCTCTACGCGACGCTCTTCAGCGTCTTTGTGCTGTTCGGCACGTCGATGACCATCATCGGCGCCACTCTGCCCAAGATCCTGGGCGACTTCGGCTGGTCCTACACTACCGCCGGGGCGGTCATCGCCGCCGGGGCGGTGGGCTACTTCGTCGCCGCCTACCTGGCGGGCCTGCTGATCGCCGCCATCGGACCGCGCACCACCATCATGATCGGGCTGGGGCTGGAAATTTCCGGACTCTTGTTTTTCGCCGCCCTGCCTTCCCCGCTGGTCAACCTGTTCCTGTACCTGGCCATCGGCCTCGGCCAGGGCTGTATCGAACTGACGGTCAACTGGGCCACGCTGCGCATGGAAAAATCCGGCAGCGGCCGGGCCATGAACCTGATGCACGGCGCCTTTGCCGCCGGCGCCTTCGTCGGACCCTTCATCATCGGCCTGCTGATCGCCGCCGACCTTTCCTGGACCCTGGTCTACCGGGGGATCGCCGTGCTCTTTATCGTCGTATGGGCCATCCTGTTCGTGCTGCCCTTCAAAGCCCTCGGCGGCGACGCCGGGCACGAGCACCGGGGCAGCCGCCGGGCGCTCTTTGCCCATCCCGCCTACTGGCTGGGATTCGGGGCGCTGCTCTTCTATGTGGGCGTCGAGCTGGGGGTTTCCAACTGGATCGCCGAATACTTCGTCACCGTCTTCGGCGCCGGTCCGGCCACCGGTTCCTTCATGGTGTCCCTGTTCTGGGCGGGCCTGCTGCTGGGCCGGTTCGGCGTACCCCTGGTGTACCGGGGCAGGCGCAGCGACCTGGTGCTCTTGTCCATGTCCCTGCTGCTGATGGTGTCCGTCATCCTGTTGTCCGCCCTGGGTTACTTTTTTGGCGGACCCGCGGCCATGGCCGGGGCGGCGGTCTTTTCAGGTCTGGCCGGGCTGGGCTCTTCCATCGTCTACCCGATGGTGGTGACCATGCTGGGCGCCATTTTCCCCCGCACCCAGAGCGAAGCCGTCGCCTTTGCGGCCATGGGCGGCGGCATCGGCGCCTTCGCTTTTCCCTTCCTCATGTCCTGGATCGCGTCGGTCTTCAGCATCCGCGCCGGGTTCGCCACCTACGCGGTGTTCTCGGTGGTGGTGGTGGTGCTGAATGTAGTCTTGATCCGGTACGCCGGTGCGGCGAAGCTTGTGGATCCCAAAGCTTGATGACACTTTCTGACTTTGTCAAAAAAAGCGGAGTCCCGGCCGCGTTGTCACGGCTGTGCCCCGTAAAGGAATCAGCCAAGGGCGTGGCCGATAACTTGATCTACCGGCAGATTTTCTTCAATTTCATCGATAATGCATCGACACCGTATGGAGTCTGGGAGTATGTCGATATCGTCGATCAACGGGGATCATGGGATATCGCGCGAAGGGCCATCTACACGCGGCGGACGCGAACAAAAAACGGACAATATGAGCTACACGCTATGCCGATGAGTTGAGGGAAATTGTTTGAGAAACAGCACCAGGATCAGACCGTATAGGGGAATCGCTCAGGTTGGGTCTCATTTTCTGCGACGAGATTCAGGAAGGACTCCGATGCGTTGACGCCCTCGGTCCAAGCGCCTAAAATACAGCTATGCCCACCCTGAAATTGCCCATCGGCATCCAGAGCTTTGTGACCATCCGCACCGAAGGCTACGTGTATATCGACAAGACTCCGTTCATCGCCCGCATGGCCGGCATGGGCAAGCCGTATTTTCTGTCCCGCCCCCGGCGCTTCGGCAAGAGCCTGCTGGTGGACACGATGGAACAGGCCTTTTCCGGCCGGCGGGAACTCTTTACCGGCCTCTATCTGGACA
>DYPP01000236.1 GCA_020719845.1 Treponema denticola
GGCAGGCGCAGGTAAAGGAGTTGGGCGTCGAGGGTTCGGGTGTCGGTGCCATCACCGAAGAGCTCGGTGGGCAGGCTTGTCGGGCGGGTTGCTGGAGCGTGTTGTGGCATGGTGTTTTTTGTTGGTGATCTCGGGGGTTAGAGGTTGGACGGGGGCAGGACGTTGCCGGGATAATGGCTGAGGTCGGGACCGGGGAGCCGGATTTCGAGCAGGGGTCGGGTTGCCGCTGTGGGAGCCATGGGCTGCGGAGCGGGCCGGTCGCCGCGCAGATGGCGTTCCAGCAGGTTTTGCACGGTATGCCAGGTGTAGATGCCGAAGTCGTGCGACTGGCGTAGCCCCTGGGCTACGGCGGCGGATCCATGCAGGTCGCCCAGGCGTAGGATTTGGCGCATGTGGTGAAGGTGGTTGGGGTGGTTCAAGCGCAGATTGGCAAGCCAAATGGGGGCTACAGGGTCAAGGGCCTCGAAGGCAACCTGTTCGGCGGCGGCTTGAATGCGGTGATGTTGTTCGATGAGTTCGCGTTGATGTTCGGGGTCAACGATCTGCTGGTGCCGATCGTAACTGCGGGGATGGGAGGCGATGAGCTTGCCCTGATGATAAAAATTGAGCTTGTCGTGATAACGGTGGAGGGTGATTTGCTTCTGCGAACAGATCGCCGGGACGCTGTAGCGGTTGGTTTCGCAATGGACACGGCAGCGGTTGGTGACGCGCACGGTGAGGGTTTGCCCGGTGTCGCAGTGGTTGGCATTGAGGGGCAGCATGGCGGCTTGGTCGGTCGGCAGAACATCGCAGGGGCGGGCGTGAAGCTCCCTGTGCTCTCGGATGTTGGCGGTATCTTCCAGCCATTGGCGCACCAGCGCGTTGAGGCTTTCCAATGGCGCATCGGCAGGCAATGCGTCCAGGTCGCGGCCGTTGAAAAAGTTGCCTTTGACATACCCGACGCCACTTTCCACGCGGCCTTTTTCGTTTGGGCGGCGCGGCGTGCAGGCGACGGGACGGGTGCCAAAGTGGCGGCAAAAGTCTTGGAAGCGTGCATTGAAGATCGGCTCACATCCCAGACGGTGGGCGCTGACAGCGGTTTTCATATTGTCCACGATGAGGGAGTGGGGAACGCCCTTAAAATAGGCGAAGGCGTTGGCCAGCCCCGCCAGGACGTGCTCCAAGCGTTCCTGC
>DYPP01000237.1 GCA_020719845.1 Treponema denticola
TTCCGGCGGTTCATGCTCCGGGGCCGGGCGAAGGTGTCACTGGAATGGACGTTAGGCGGCGGTAATAAATAAAGGTAGCAACTCAGATTTGAGTGACTGGCTTGATGACATAGTTCCAGTCGCCATGGAATTTGTTGCGCTTGAGGTTGACCCGCTTCATTTCCTCGTCGGTGACCTTCCGGCCAGTCGGATACTTCCGGCGATCTAACCGGCAAGTGACCTTTAGGCCTTTGGCGGTGGTGGTCTTGGCGATGAGGTTGACGATCGTCTCGTAATCGCGCAACGGTTCGCCCCGCCAGTTGGAAGAGATGAAAGAGAAGAGCCGGTGCTCGATCTTGTTCCACTTGCTGGTTCCCGGCGGGAAATGGCAAATGGACAGGGACAGTCCGGTTTCATCCGCCAGGCGCTGCAGTTCCAGTTTCCACAGACGCAGCCGGGAACCATTACTGCCGCCACCGTCTGCCGTGATGAGAATCTGGGGCGCCGCCGGATAGAGCGCCCGGCCCTCCCCGCGCCACCAGCCGCGAATGGAGGCCACGGCAAAGGCTCCCGTGTCATGGTCCGTGCCGACGTTGACGAATCCCGCGTTGCGCCCCATGTCGTAAATCCCATAGGGAAAGGCCCGCGGGACTTCGGGCCCCGGGAAATCATGCCCGCTGACTTGGCGGGGCTGCTTGGAGGCCAGCCATTGCTGGCCGGCATTGTCGTAGTTGCCCACCAGTTCCTTCTTCTTGGTATCGACCGAAATGACCGGCAACCCTGCGGCCAGGCTCCTCTTCACGCAGGCGTTGATGTGGCGGAACTGGGCGTCGCGGTCGGGATGATCATCGCCTTCCTCGGTCTTGCGGTTGCTTTGCAGGCTATAGTGCTGCCCATGGAGGAGTTGGGCCACCTTGACATGGCTGATGGGATGGCGCTGTTGGGTGAGTTGCGCGGCCAGGGTTCGCGTGCTCTTGCAGACCCACCGCAACGGAGTTTCCGGGTCGCCACGGGTTCCGCAGTCAATCAAGCCTTCCAAGGCGGCCAGCAGACCCCCATCCGTTTCCGTGAGCTTTTTGCGGCCCGCCCCGGCGCGACGGATGCGACCTTCCGGTGGGCACACCCCTGCTTGGAGTTCCTGGATGCCTTTGGTGATCGCCTTCCGCGACAATCCGCAAACACGCCG
>DYPP01000028.1:0-22159 GCA_020719845.1 Treponema denticola
TAATTAAGGCATGAGAATAGCCTTGGTGCAATCCCTGCCGGTTTTCGGCGACCAAGCCGCCAACGCGGCGGCGCTGATCGACGCCGTCCGCTCGACGGAGGCGGACTTCTACGTGCTGCCCGAACTCTGCCTGTCGGGCTACGACTTCGACGACCGCTCCGAAGCGGCGGGCTACGCCCTGGCCCCGGACGACGACCTGGTGGAATCCGTCGCCCGGGCGGCCACGGAGAGCGGCGCGGGCATCGCCTTCGGCTTTGCCGAAAAAGCCGGCGGCCCTCCGGCGGAGCCCCGGATCTTCAACAGCGCCCTCCTGGCCCTGCCCGACGGCCGGCGCCGGGTCTACCGCAAGACCCACCTCTTTGCCCGGGAAAAACTACTCTTCGATCCCGGGGATACGGGTTTTTTTGTGGAAGAATTCCGCGGCCTGCGGGTGGGCACGGCGATCTGCTTCGACTGGATCTTTCCTGAAAGCTTCCGCACCCTGGCCATGCTGGGCGCGGACCTGATCGCCCACTGCTCCAACCTGGTCATGCCCTACTGCCAGACCGCCGACTTTGCCCGGGCGGTGGAGAACCGGGTCTACATCGCCACGGCCAACCGGGTGGGCACGGAAGAGCGGAGCGGGCGCCGGCTGCGCTTTACCGGGGGCAGCGTGCTGGTGGCGCCGGACGGCGAATACCTGCTCCGCCTGGGCGCCGACCAGCCGGCGACGGCCCAGGCCCGGGTGCACCCGGCCAAGGCGCGGACCAAGGCCATCAACGACTACAACGACCTCTTGGCCGACCGCCGGCCGGAGTTCTACCGCTAGCTTAAAAGCCCAGGTAGGAACCGACCACCACCACCGTAAAGTCGGTCCTGGACGGCCGGCGGCGCAGCACCTGGTAGGAACGGCAGATGCGGGTCTCCGAGGAACAGTCCTCGCACTTCCCCGACTTGACGCAGGGATTGGCCGTGCTCAGGCGTTTGTTGTTCATCGGCGCCGCGTAGGACTCGATCCGTTGCCAGGCTTCTTCCAGGTTGCGCACGATCTTGTTGGTGCCCACCACGACCACCGTCTTGAGCGGACCGAAGCTGAGCGCCGCCACCCGGTTGCCCGTGCCGTCGATGTTGACGATCTCTCCATCCAGGGTGACCGCGTTGGAGCCGGAAACGAACAGGTCGCAGGTCAGCTGGCCGCGCAGGATGCGCATCTTTTCTTCCGCCTCCAGCCCCGGGGCGTTGTGGTCCAGGATCACCGCGCCCAGGTCCTTGGCTTTTTCGGCGATGCGCAGCGCCTTGACGGTCATGGACCCACCGAAACCGACGGTCTGGTCCTTGGCCACGTAGGACAGCACTTTTTCAGCGGCTTCCTGAATGTCCGCCACGTACACGGCGTCGAAACCGTTCTTCTTCAGGGCCTTGACGGCGGCGTTGCCCACCGTCTCATCCCGCCAGGCGTCTACGCCGGGTTGTTCGGACATGCGTTCCTCCCGATACTCAAGACATATCCCCGGAATATCCGGGACCGCAAACCCGCCGGACAAGGGCAACCGCCCCTGCCCGGCCATTTTTCAGACCTGCCGCGGCGTTCCGCGCTTGAGCAGGGCTTCCAGGGTGGCCGCCGGATCCTGGCGCTTGCCCAGCAGGATCATGGCGGCGATGATATAGGGCTTCCAGCCGGCTTCGCGGTAGGTGTCGTCCCGGTAGCGGTCAAAGACCGAGGCGGCGACTTCGCCGGCCTTGCAGGAGACGCCGGTGATGTCCGCGGGCAGGCAGTGCATGTACAGGGCTTTGCCCGCCTTGGTGCGCTTCATTTTTTCTTCCGTACACTCCCAGTCCAGGAACTTGGCGTTGTTGGCCAGGCAGGCCTTTTCCAGGTCCTTGAGGCCCGCGCCGTCGCCGGAGTGCAGCAGGGGGACCCGCTGCTGCATGACGCTGTAGGGCGCCCAGCTCTTGGGGTAGACGATGTCGGCGCCCTCGAAGGCTTCTTCCATGCTGTGCACCTTCTTGAAGGAACCGCCGGAAGCCTGGGCCTGCCGGGCGGAAAGTTCCTCCACCTCGGGGATCAGGTTGTAGCCCTCGGGATAGGCCAGGGAAATGTCCATGCCGAAGCGGCTGGCCAACCCGATGATGCCCTGGGGCACCGAAAGGGGCTTGCCGTAGGATGGCGAATAGGCCCAGGACATGGCCAGCTTCTTGCCTTTGAGCTGGTCCAGGCCGCCGAACTTTTCCGCCAGGTGCAGCAGGTCCGCCATGGACTGGGTGGGATGGTCGATGTCGGACTGCAGGTTGACCACCGTGGGCCGGTCCGGCAGGACGCCTTCGGCAACGGCCTGGTCCAGGGACTTGCCGACTTCCCGCTGGTAGGTGTCGCCTTCGCCCAGGTACATGTCGTCCCGGATGCCGATGGCTTCGGCCAGGAAGGAAATCATGGTGGCGGTTTCCCGCACCGTCTCGCCGTGGGCGATCTGGCTCTTGCCTTCGTCCAGGTCCTGCACGTAGAGGCCCAGCAGGTCGCTGGCGGAAGCGAAGGAAAAACGGGTGCGGGTGGAATTGTCCCGGAAATTGGACACCGCGATGCCCGAATCCCAGACGCGGCTGGAGACGTTGGCGTCCCGCAGCAGCTTGAAGATCCGGGCCACGTCGAAGGTGGCCTCCAGTTCGTCCCGGGATTTTTCCCAGGTCAGCAGAAAATCCTTGCGGTACATGTCCAGCTTTCGTTTGGACAGGGCTTCGATCAACGTCTTGGCCTTTGCGATGCTCATCCTCTTCCTCCTCCAGAATTCCATCGATACCGGTTTCGGTATCGGCAGGGACAAATCATTCAGGCCAGACCGGCCTTTTGCAGCAAGCGTTGCGCGGCGGCGTCGGCGCCGTCCCGTATTTTTTCTTCGTCCATGCCCAGGAGGCGGCCTTTCTCGACCACCGGCTGGCCGTTGACGATGACGTGGTCCGCCCCGTGGTCGTAGCCGCAGAACAGCAGCGCCGCCACCGGATCGGAGCGGGAACCTGAGTACTCCATCTTGTTCAGGTCGAAGAGCGCCAGGTCCGCCAGCGCGCCCACCTCGACGCGGCCGGCCTGGTCATAGCCCAGCATGCGCGCGCCGCCTTCGGTGGCCAGCTTGAGCACTTCCCGGGCGGTGATGCCCCCCGAGCCGTAGCGGATGCGCTGCAGCAGCAGGGCCTGCCGGGCTTCGCCCAGCATATCCGAAGCGTCGTTGGAAGCCGAGCCGTCCACCGCCAGGCTGACCGGCACGCCCCGGTCGATCATTTCCCGCACTCGGCAGATGCCCGAGCCCAGGCGCATGTTGGACGAGGGACAGTGGGCCACCCCGGTGCCGGTCCGGGCCAGCAGGTCCAGCTCGTCGTCGTTGAAGAAGATGCCGTGGGCGTACCAGACGTCGGCACCGATGAAGCCCGTGTCTTCCATCAGCCGCAGCGGCCGGCGGCCGTAGATCTGGACGCAGTAGTCGTCTTCGTCGTTGGTTTCCGCCAGGTGGGTGTGCAGGCGCACGCCGTAGCGGCGGCCCAGTTCGGCGGCGTCGCGCATGGCCTTTTCGGAAATGGTGAAGGGCGAACAGGGCCCGACGGCCAGCTTGCGCATGGCGTCCGGCGCCGGATCGTGGTAGGCCCGGATGGCTTCTTCGGTCTTGGCCAGGATGGTGTCCTCGTCCTGCACCGCGCTGTCCGGCGGCAGGCCGCCGTCCTTCTTGCTGCGGGACATGCTGCCCCGGGTGGGGGCAAAGCGCAGGCCCAGTTCCGCCGCGGCGGCAAACTGGATGCCCGGCAGGTCGCCGGCAAAGCCCTGGGGGTGCAGGTAGTGGTGGTCCGAAGAAAGCGTGCAGCCCGTCTTGAGCAGCTCCGCCATGGCCAGCCGGCTGGACCAGTAGACGGCGTCCTCGTCCAGGTTCTTCCAGATTTCGTACAGGTAGACCAGCCAGTCGAAGAGTTTGGCGTCCTGGACGGCGGGAATGTTGCGGGTCAGGGTCTGGTAGAAGTGGTGGTGCGTGTTCACCAGCCCCGGGAGCACCACGTGGTTGGACGCGTCGATGCGCGCGGCCCCCGCGGACCGCTCGGCGGCCACGGCGCCGATGGCGGCGATGCGCTTGCCCTCGATCAGGATGTCCACGCCTTCGACGGTGTTGCCGTCCGCCAGGAGTACCCGGTAACAATTCTTGAGAATCAGTTTTTCCATGTCCGTTTTCATGTCTTCCCCCGGGTGATGAATTGGCCGTAGCCGCCTTCGACGGCGATGCCCGTGCCGGCGGCGTAGATCCGGCGCCCCCGCAGCCAGGTGCCGCGCAGGGCGCCCTGGAGCTTCAGGCCGTCGAAGGGCGTATCCGTGCCCTTGGAATAGAGGTCCGCCCCGGACAGCACCGTCGCCGCCGCCGGGTCAATCAGGACAAAGTCCGCGTCCCGGCCGACCGCCAGGGAACCCTTGCGGTGGGCCAGGCCGAAGCGCCGGGCCGGCGCGCCGGCGACGGCGTCGACGAAGCGGCTCAGGCTGAGCCGCCCGGCCAGGTAGCCTTCGGAAAACAGGTAGGGCAGCCGGGTACCGACGCCGGGTATGCCGCCGTAGTCGGTCCAGACCGAGCCGGTCCGCTTTTCTTCCCACCGGGCCGGGGCGTGGTCGCTGGTGACGAAGGCGATCTGCCCGCCGGCCAGCAGTTCCCAGAGCCGGTCCCGGTCCGCCGCGTCCTTGACCGGCGGGGCGGTCTTGAGGGCCGCGCCCCGGGCCGCAAAGTCCGCCCGGGTAAAGGCCAGGTAGTGGGTGCAGGTTTCGCAGCTGGCCCCTGCGGCGGCCAGGGCTTCCGCCGCCCAGGCGCTGCCGACGTGCACCACGTGCAGGGCGGCTTCCCGGCCCCGGGCCAGGGCGATGGCCGCCGCGACGGCCACGTTTTCGGCCTCATGGGGGCGGGAATCGGCGTAGTCGTCCCAGGTGGGCGTCGCGGCGGCGCCAGCTTGCGCCCGCCGGGCGGCCTGGACGCGGGCGGTGGCGGCGCCGACGTAGTCGGCGTCCTCGGCGTGCAGCAGCAGGGGCCGGTCGAGCTCCGCCGCCCGGCGGATGGCCCGGCCCAGGGTTTCGTGGTCCACCCGGGGAAAGGTGTCCATGCCGGACAGCAGGTAGGCCTTGAAGCCCAGCACCCGGGGCGCCAGGGCGGCCATGGCCTTTTCCAGCAGGTCGCCGGAAGCCATGCCGCCGTGCACGCCGCCGTAAAAACCGTAGTCCACCAGCGCCAGGGGCGCGACGGCGGCCAGCTTGGTTTCCAGCGCGGCGGCGGAAACCACCGGCGGCAGGCTGGTGCAGGGCATGTCCACGACGCAGGTGACGCCCCCCCGGGCGGCTTCCGCGGACCCGTGGTAAAAATCTTCCCGGTCGGTAAAGCCCGGCGTGTCGAAGTGCACGTGGGCGTCGACGCCGCCGGGCAGCACCAGCAGTCCCGCGGCGTCCAGGACTTCTTCCCCCGGCAGGGGACGAAGCCCGGGACCGATGGCGGCAAAGCGTTCGCCTTCCACCCGGATATCGACCTGGACCGGCGCGTCCTGCCCGGGCAGGGCGGCCAGCCCGTTGCGGATCAGCATCAGAGGCCTCCGGTCAGGTAATCGAGGGCCCGCTCGCCGGTCAGGGGCAGGTCGTAGAAGCCCGCCCCCGGCCGGGCGGCCTTGAGCGCGTCCAGCAGGGCAAAATAGCCGGCCACGCCGTAGATCAGCGGCGGTTCGCCCACCGCCTTGGACCCGAGCACGGCCAGGGGATTGAGGGCGTCTTCCAAAAAATCGATGCGCACCGGAAAATCCATAAAGCGCAGGTCCGGCAGCTTATAGGTGGAAAGCGTATCCGTCAGCAGGGTGCCGTCGGCGGCGTAGCGCAGGTCCTCCAGCAGCGCCCAGCCCAGGCCCTGGGCCAGGGCGCCTTCGATCTGGCCCCGGTCCACCTTTTCGTCGATGGGGATGCCGCCGTCGTGCACGATGTCCACCCCCAGAATGCGGCCGGTGGCCCGGAGCACGTCCAGTTCCACCGTCACCAGGGCGGTGCCGTAGACGTGGTAGACGAAGGGTTCGCCCTTGCCCTTTTCCTGGTCGAAGCGCAGGCCCGGGGTGGCGTAGTAGCCGTGGGCGGACAGGTCGATCCGGGCTTCCAGCGCCCGGGCCAGCAGGGCGTTCCAGCCCAGGCCGACGGGAACACCCGCGGCCAGCACCTGTTCGTCCCGGATGTCCAGGGCCCCGGCGCATTCCGGTAGCCCCGCGGCAAAGTCCAGCAGCCGGTCCTTGATCTGCTTGACCGCCAGCAGGGCGGCCATGCCGTTGATGTCCGCCCCGGTGGACGCCGCGGTGGGCACCGTGTTGGCCACCGTGCTGGTGCGCGTCTTTTCGATCCGCACCCGGTCCTCCCGGATGCCGAAGCCCCGGGCGACGGCGATCAGGATCTTGCGCACCACGCCCTGACCCATCTCCACCGCCCCGGTGGCCACGGACACGGAGCCGTCGGCGTAGACGTGCACCAGGGCTCCGCCCTGGTTCATCATCAGTTTGGTGAAGGAAATGCCGAAACAGACCGGCTGCAGGGCGGCGCCCCGCTTCTTGAGACGGTTGGCGGCGTTGAAGGCGTCGATCTGGCGGCGCAGGCCGGGATAATCCACCTTTTGGACCAGCTGGTCCCAGGTGCGCGCCGCCCGGACGTCGTTCATCCGCATGCCGTAGTGGGTGACGTCCCCCTCGGACAGCAGGTTCCGGCGCTGCAGGTCGGCCACCGGGATGCCGCTCAGTTCGGAAGCCCGGACCAGGGCGGCCTCGATGACGAAGAAAGCCTGGGGAGCGCCGAAGCCCCGGTAGGCGGTAAAAGGCGGCAGGTTGGTGCGGCACAGGTAGCCGACGGTGCGCACCGCGGGCACCTGGTAGGCGCCTACGGTATGGAAGAGGGTCCGCCAGAGCACCGCCAGCGACAAGTCCAGGGAGGCGCCGGAGTTCTGGTAATAGAAGGATTCGAAGCCCAGAATGCGGCCGTCCGCGGCCAGGGCCAGGCGAAAATCGCTTTCGTAGGGGTGGCGCTTGCCGGTCATGCGCAGGTCGTCCCCCCGGGACAGCACCAGCTTGACCGGCCGGCGGGTGAGCGCCGCGCCCAGGGCCGCCAGCGCCGCCCAGGGGGCGGCCTGGTCCTCCTTGCCGCCGAAGGCGCCGCCCAGGCGCTGGGCTTCCACTTCCACCTGGGCCATGGGCACGCCGAGCACCCGGGCGACGGCTTTCTGGGTCCCCGTGGGCCCCTGGGTGCTGGAGACGACCCGCATCCGGCCGCCTTCTTCCGGGTAGGCCACGGCGCTCTGGGTTTCCAGGTAGACGTGCTCCTGGCCGCCGGACGAACAGCTGCCCGCGGCGATCCAGGCCGCGGCTTTGAAAGCCGCCTCCAAATCGCCGTCGGCCAGCTGAAAGGGTTTGAGGATCAGGTCGCCCCGGCGGAAGGCTTCCCGGGGATCGGTGACCGGCTCCAGCTCGTCCCCGGAAAGCCGCACCAGCGCCGCCGCCTTGCGGGCGGTCCTGCGGTCCGCCGCCAGCACCAGGGCGGCTACCTGTCCCTTGTAGTCCCACTCGCCCGCAGCCAGGAGCGGTTCGTCGGCAAGGACGTAGCCCAGCTGGTTTTCACCCGGGACGTCCCGGGCGGTGAACACCCGGACCGAGGGGTCCAGGGCCAGCGCGGCCCGGGCGTCGACGCTCAGGTTGCGCCCCCGGGCGCTTTTGGTGGCTACGGGCACGGCGTGCAGGGCGCCTGAAGGCAGGGGCAGGTCGTCGGTATAGCGGGTGGCGCCGGTCAGGTTGAGCAGGCTTTCCGGCCGTTCGTCGATGGTGGCTTTCAAAACAGGGCCTCCTCGAGGGCGAGCTGCGGGAAGAGCCGCAGGAAATGGGCCATCACGAAGCGCTCCAGGATGGCCCGGCGGTAGGCCGCGGACCCCCGGGCGTCGGAAATGGGGCTGATCCCCGCCACGGCCAGGGCGGCGACGCGGCGCACCAGCGCCGCGTCCACGGCCTTGCCCTCGGCAAAGGCGGCGGCTTCGGCCAGGTAGAGCGGCGTCGGCCCTACCCCGCCGGCGGAAAGGCGCACGTCCCGCAGGCGGACCATGCCGTCCCGGGTCTCCGTCCGGCAGGAAAAAGCGGTATTCACCGCGGCGATGTCCAGGCGGGCCCGCTTGGCGGCTTTTTCAAAAGAAAAAAGCCGGGGAGCGTCGGCGCCGGGCAGCAGGATGGCTTCGATGCGTTCGTCCCGGTCGGCGGCGGTCTTCTTGTAGCCCAGGAAAAAATCCCGCAGGGCTATTTCCCGGATCCCGCCGGTATGCCGGTTCCGCAGGCGCAGCGTCGCGTCCAAAGCCAGCAGGATGGCCGTCAGGTCCGCCACCGGCGAGGCGTTGGCGATGTTGCCCGCCAGGGTGGCCCGGGAACGGATCGGCGGGCTGGCCACTTCGGCTTCAAAGGCCGCGATGCCCGGCGCCAGCGCCCGCAGCTCCGCAGAAGCAAAGAAATCCCGCAGGCTGACCGCCGCGCCGACCTCCAGCGCCGCCCCGTGGCGGCGGATATGCCGCAGTTCCGGCAGCTGGTCGCTGAAGTCCAGGGCCACTTCCGGCTCCGGATCGGGGTGGCGCACGAACCAGTCGGTGCCGCCCCCCAGGGTACAGGCGGCTCCTTTGGGCGTTCCCTGAAAAGCGCGGCTCCGGGGACGCCGCGTTTTTCCCGCCGCCGGAGGCAGGTCCTTCATGGCGGCCGCCAGCGCCGGCGGCAGGACGCCCCGCTGGGCCAGCGCGTCGATGCGGGCCGAAAAATCCTCCGGCAGGTCGGCGTACTCTGCGGCGATCTTGTCCGCCGCCCGCCGGATGGCGCCGTAGCCGGTGCAGCGGCACAGGTTGCCCTCCAGGGCCGTAGCCAGGGCTTCGGCGTCGATGGGCCCGCCGGCGATCAGCCGACCCGTCAGGGCGACGACGAAGCCCGGGGAACAGAAGCCGCACTGGCTGGCGTTCTCGCCGTGCAGGGCCAGCATGACCGGCGTCGGACCGGCGGCGGCCAGACCTTCGATGGTGACCAGCTGGCGGCCGTCCAGTTCGTCCAGGGCCAGCAGGCAGGAGGTCACCGGAATCCAGTCCACGCTTGCCGTCCCGCCGTCGGCGGGCTCTTCGCCCAGCAGCACCAGGCAGGCGCCGCAGTCGCCCTCCCGGCAGCCTTCCTTGGTTCCCGTCAGGCCGCGATCCGTCCGTAGCCAGTCCAGCACGATCCGGCCGCTCTCGCCTTCGAATTCCATCGGTTCGCCGTTCAGGCGAAACCGCGTTCTTGTCGTCTGCATGGACAGGGACCCTCCCGCTTGCACCTCCCCGCAAAGCATTGTCGGGGAGGGATGAATTGTATCCGATTTTTCCATTTTAGGGCAAATAATTTTTGTATATTACCGTCCATTCTTCACAATATTTTGCATCTACCAGATAAAATCGAATAAAACCGCGCAAACGCGAAATGCTGCGGGCCTGGCGCCGGCCGGCTAGTCCACGAACAGCGGCACTGCGGCAAAGCGGTCCACGTCCACCAGTCCCCGGTCGGTGATCTTGAGGTGGGGAATGACCGGCAGGGCCATGAAGGAAAGGGTCATCAGCGGCTGGGTGTTGGCCAGGCCCTCGGCCTGGAAGAAGCGGTCGAATTCCGCCAGGCGGCGGTTGGTCTCTTCCGCCGACAGGTCGCTCATCAGGCCGGCGATGGGCAGGGGCAGATCGACGACCACCTGGTCGCCGATGGTGGCCACCAGGCCGCCGCCGATCTTGTTCAGGTGCCGGGCGGCTTTGAAGATGGAAGCGTCGTCCACGCCCACGACGATCAGGTTGTGCGAATCATGGCTGATGGTGCCGGCGATGGCGCCCCGCTTGAGGCCCAGGCCGGTGATGTAGCCCCGGCCGATGTTGCCCGTCCCCCGGTGCCGTTCGATCACGTAGATCCGCAGCAGATCCCGGCCGACGTCGCTGACGCAATAGCCGTCCGGGCCGACCGGCGCGGCTTCGATCCGTTCCCCGGTCAGCAGGCTGCCTTCCCGGGCTTCGATCACCCGCAGCCGCTTGCCCTCGGCCTTGATCCGGAAATCCGCTTCTTCCAGCCACTTGATGTTCACCGAGTCGCGCAGGGGATAGGGGTGGGGCTGTACCGGTCGGGACAGGCTGCCGTTTTCGGCTACCCGCACGCCCCGTTTGAAGACCGCGCTGACCTTGAAATCCCGCAGGTCGTCGACCAGGACCAGGTCGGCGGCATAGCCCGGAGCCACGGCGCCGCGGCCGGCCAGGCCGAAGCGCTCCGCCGGGTTGAGGGTGGCCATGCGCAGCGCGTCCAGGGGATCGACGCCGTGGGCGACCAGCAGGCGCAGCATGCGGTCGATGTGGCCGTCCCGCACCAGGTCCGACGAGTGGCGGTCGTCGGAGCAGAGCAGAAATCGCCGGGCGTTGCGCGGCGTGACCGCCTGAGCCAGGGCATCCAGGTCCCGGGCGGCGGAACCTTCGCGGATCATCACGTACATGCCCTTGGACACCTTTTCCGCCGCCTCCCCGGCGTCCGTGGATTCGTGGTCCGACCGGATGCCGACGGAAATATAGGCCGACAGGTTTTTGCCCCGGAGACCCGGCGCGTGGCCCTCGATGGCCTTTTCCGCCCCCCGGAACAGGGCGATCTTGTCCAGCAGCGTGGTTTCCGCGGCCAGCACGCCGGGAAAATTCATCACTTCCCCCAGGCCGAGGACCCGTTTTTCCCGGGCGAACTGGTGCATGTCCGCAGCGTGCAGGGCCGCTCCGGAGCTGTCGAAGTTGGTGGCGGGCACGCAGGACGGCACGGTCAGGTAGACGTCCAGGGGCAGGCCTTCGGAAGAGCGGAGCATGTAGTTCATGCCGTCGTAGCCCAGGACGTTGACGATCTCATGGGGGTCGGCGGCTACTGCGGTGGTGCCCCGGGGCACCACGACCCGGGCGTACTCCAGCGGGCTGAGCAGGGACGATTCGATGTGCACGTGGGCGTCCATGAAGCCCGGCGCCAGAAAGCGGCCGCCGGCATCGTAGCTTTCTTTGGCCTCCAGGCCGTCGTTGACGCCGACAATCGTGCCGCAGCAGACGGAAACGACGGAATTCTCGATTATTCTTCCCTGAAAGACGTCCACCAAGGCACAATTGACGACGTTGAGGTCGCAGAGCCGGCGACCGGCGGCGGCGGCGATCACTTCGGTATAGTTCATGGTTCCCTTTCCCGTTAATAGACCAACCGGAACGCCCCGTCCGATCCCGGGGGCAGTTCGGGAATGGGCTCGAACCGATAGGCCGCGCCCGCCAATTCCTGCTGCACCGCGCTGGTGACCAGGATCTCCCCGGCCTTGGCCGTGTCCTCGCCCAGCTTGCTGGCGGCGTTCACTTCCGCCCCCCAGACGTCGTTGTCGCCGATCTTGAGGATCATGCCGCTGCCGATGCCGATGCACAGCAACACCTTGTCGGTGTCGCTCTTGTCCCGGTTGTACGCCCCGCAAATCCCCTGCATCTCCTGGGCGCAGTCCAGGGCTTTGACGACGTTGCGGAAAATGACCAGCATGCTGTCGCCTTCCATCTTCAAAAGGATGCCGTCGAACTTGTCGATCACCGGCACCAGCAGGCGCTGGCTTTCAAAGATGGTCTGTAGGAAGTGGATGATGCCGAATTCGGCCACCTTGCGGGAAAATCCGGACAAATCGGTGAACATCACCGCCCAGCGCTCCCCAAAGAGGTCCCAGATGCGCTGGTCGATGCTCTTGGTATCCGCGCCGGTCTTCAGGCGCTCGTCGATCAGGTTTTCCAGGCGGTCCTGGGAGGCGCTGGCGCCGATCTGCAGTGTATACGACATACCCTCAGTTTAGCGCGGCTTGGGCCAAGGGGCAAGTGAAAAGCTCCGCCGGGAGGCGGAAAGACCGGGTTCGGGAGCTTGCGCCCCGGGGGAACACCGTATACCCTACAAAAACGGTTTCTTTTGGCCGATTATAGGAGCAGGCGGCTTTTTTATGGTAGATTCGATCTTTCCGGCGCGCCGGAACCATCTTGTTTTCCTGCTCGTCGGCGTCTTGCTCGCGTCCTGCGCCACGTCGGCGCCGCCCGGCGGCGCGCGGCCCCGTGCCGACGGTCCGGCTCCGGCCGACGGGCAGGCTCCGGCCGACGGGCAGGCCGCCGCGGCGCCCGTCGCGGCCGGTGCCCCGCCGCCTTCCGCAACGACGACGCCCTTCCCGTCGCGCCCGCTGCCGCCGCCGGCCGCACCCCTGCCGCCGCTCCCGGACGGGCGCCTCAAAGACCTGATCGCCGCGCTGAGCCTGCGGGACAAGGTGGCCCAGCTCTTCATCACCTGGATACCCCGGGACGCCGTCGAGGCCGACCTGGACGCGCTCCGGGCTTACCGCCCCGGCGGCTATATTCTCTATCCTTGGAACTATACCGACGCCGACGGCGTCCGCGCCCTGACTGCCCGCCTGTCCGCGGCGGCCGGCGCCGGGCCGCCGGGAGCCATCCGGCCCTTCATCTGCGCCGACCAGGAAGGCGGCCGGGTGACGGCCTTCCGCTTCGACGGCTTTCCCGCCCAGCCTTCGGCCTTCCGCATCGGCTCCCTGGGCGATCCCGCCGCAGTGGAAGCTTCCGCCTACGCCACGGCGCTGGCCATGGCCGACCTGGGGGTCAACATGAACCTGGCGCCCGTGGCCGACCTGTATCCCCGGGAAGACGCCACCATCATCGGCGACCGCTCCTTCGGCCCCGATCCGGAGCGCACCGCCCAGGCGGTCGGCGCCTACCTGGCCGGGCTGGCCCGGGGGGGCATCATCGGCACGCTCAAGCACTTTCCCGGCCACGGCATCACCACCGTGGATTCCCACGGCGAGCTGCCCGTGGTGGCCGGCACCGCCGCCGACCTGCGGCGCGCCGAACTGGTGCCCTTTGCCGCGGGCATCCGCGCCGGGGCGCCGGTGGTCATGACCGCCCACATCCTGTACCCGGCCATCGACGCCGAAAACCCGGCCACCCTCTCGTCGCCCATCCTGCGGGGCCTGCTGCGGGAAGAGCTGGGCTTCGAGGGCCTGATCCTGACCGACGGCTTTGAGATGGGCGCCCTTGCCGGGCGCTTGGACAAGGGCGAATCCCTGTCCCGGGCGCTGAACGCGGGGGTCAACGCGATTTTGCTGTACAGCCGCTACCGCCTGGCTGAGATGATCGACCTGACGGTGCGCCTCGTGTATGCGGGCCGGATTGCCGAGGCCGCCATCGACCACAGCGTGTTCCGCGTCCTTTCGGTCAAGCAGGACTACGGCCTGCTCAGGGCGGATTGAGGCGCAGCGGCAGCTGCCAGTAGCCCACGTCCAGCCAGCGGCCGAACTTATAGCCCACCTCGCCGAAGTGGGCGGCTTTGCGGAATCCCCTTTTTTCGTGCAGGGCGACGCTGGCTTCGTTGGGCAGGGCGACGACGGCGATCAGCGTATGCAGGTCCCGCTCCCGCAAATCGGCGATCAAGGCCGCGTACAGGCCGCCGCCGATACCGCGCCCCCGGGCGTCCCGGTCGACGTAGACCGTCGTTTCCGCGGTGTACCGGTACGCCGACCGGGCTTTCCAGGGACCCGCAAAGGCAAAGCCCCGCACTTCCCCGTCCGCTTCCCGCACCAGCCAGGGATAGGCCGCGGTCACGGCGCGGATCCGCCGCTCCATCTCGACGGCGGATACGGGCTCTTCCTCAAAGCTGACCGTCGTCTCCCGGACGTAGTAGTTGTATATTCCGCAAATCCGCGCCGCGTCTTCGATCCGTACGGGCCTGATCATCCGGCTGCCTCCGGATCCAGTATACCACGGCAACGGGTCCGGGAGGGCAACCATCGGGGAACGAAAAAAAACCTTTGACAATATTTCGGTTCCGGTTTACCATCAACCGACCGTTCAGTCACCGACTGCATAGTCGGCACACTCTGAAAAAGCGGATGTATGAAAGAAGCTTTCTTCAAACTCCCGGAAGAAAAACGGGAACGCATCATCCAGGCGGCGATCGCCGAGTTCTCCCGGCAGGGCTACGAATCCGGCGCCCTGGACCGGGTCGTCCAGCACGCAGGCATCTCCAAGGGCGGCCTGTACGAGTACATCGCCTCCAAGCAGGAGTTCTTCCTGTTCCTGGTCGAGCACTGCTACGACGCCCTGTACCGCTTCATCACCGACCAGCTGGAAGACGGCGGGCGGCTGCCGCCGGACATCATCGACCGGACCGCCCTGGTCTCGCGCATCGCCGTGGACTTCTACGTCCGCCACCCGCTGCACATCGCCTTCATCAACCGGGCGCCGGACGTCAACGATCCGCGCCTGAAAAAACGCGTCCGCCAGATCTTCGAGGCCCACTACGACGCGGTGTTCGCCAGCGCCGACTGGTCGGTGGTGGCCTTTGACCGGGAGCGGGTGCTGGGCCTGCTCAAGTGGCTGCTGGTGCGCACCAGGAACAGTTTTCTGCAGTCCCGGACGGCGCTGCGGAACAATAACCGGAGCAAAACCGCGTATTTGGAGGAATGGGACTTCCATCTGCAAATCCTGCGGAAGGGTATCTACAAGGAGGCATGATGTTGGGATTACAGGATTTCGGGGTCACTTCAGCCTACGTGCTGACCATCCTCTCGGCCATCGGGTGCGTCGTGTACGGCGTCGTCAACTGGAACCGTCCGAAGGAAGACGAATCGGAAGAACTGCGGGAAGAAGCGGCCTGGGAAAAGAACGATCCCGAACTGAACGAGGAGGGCGCCAAATGAACTACCTGCTGCTGTCCATCATCGTGGTGGTCTACCTGATCATCACGGGCATTCTGGGCTACCTCGGGTACCGGGGCACCAAAACCAGTACGGACTATCTCCTGGGGGGCCGGAAAATCCACCCCGCCATCATGGCCCTGTCCTACGGGGCGACCTTCATTTCCACCTCCGCCATCGTCGGTTTCGGCGGCGCGGCGGCGGTCTACGGCATGGGCATCCTCTGGCTGACCTTCCTCAACATCGCCATGGGCATCTTCGTCGCCTTCGTGGTGTTTGGCCTGCGGACCCGGAAAATGGGGCACAACCTGGACGCCCATACCTTTCCGGAACTGCTGGCCAAGCGCTACGATTCCCGCTTTCTGCAGATCGCCGGCGGGCTGGTCATCTTTCTGGCCATGCCCCTGTACGCCGGTTCGGTCATCATCGGCGGCGCCCAGTTCGTCGCCCAGACGCTGGCCATCAACTACGAAGTGGCCCTGCTCTTCTTCGTGGCCATCGTCGCCCTCTACGTCATCATGGGCGGCATGAAGGGCGTCATGTACACCGACGCCTTCCAGGGGGGCATCATGTTCATCGGCATGACCTTTCTGCTGATCTGGACCTACGGCATGCTGGGCGGCGTCACCAAGGCCCACCAGGATCTGACCGCCCTGGCGCCCAAGGCGATGGAGCTCTTCGGCAAGGCCGGGCACCGGGGCTGGACGGCCATGCCGGCGACCGGATCGCCGCTCTGGCTGCAGCTGGTCACCACCATCGTGATGGGCGTGGGCATCGGCGTGCTGGCCCAGCCCCAGCTGACGGTGCGCTTCATGACCGTCAAGAGCGGGCACGAGCTGAACCGCGCCGTGGTGGTGGGCGGGGTCTTCATCATGATGATGACCGGCGTCGCCTTTACGGTGGGCGCGCTTTCCAACGTCTACTTCTTCAATACCTCGGGTCAGGTTTCCCTGCTGGCGGCGGCCAAGAAGACGGACAACATCATCCCGCTCTTCATCAACAAGGCGCTGCCGCCCTGGTTTACCGCCTTCTTCATGGTAACCCTGCTGGCGGCGGCCATGTCCACCCTGAGCGGCCAGTTCCACGCCATGGGCACCGCCTTCGGCCGGGACTTTCTGGAAAAGGGCACCGGGCTGATCAAGCAGTCCTCGGTGACGATTACCCGGCTGGCCATGGGCGTGGGCATCATCGTCTCCACCCTGGTGGCCTACCTGCTGCCCAAGTTCTACGCCGAAGGTTCGGCCATCATCGCCACGGGCACGGCCATCTTCTTCGGCCTCTGCGCCGCCGCCTTCCTGCCCCTCTACGTGGGCGCGCTGTATTTTAAAAAGATGGGGCGTTCCGCCGCCAAGGCCAGCTTCATCGTCGGCACGCTGGTCAGCCTTTTCTGGCTGATCTTCGTGCACATCAAGGAATCCAAGCCCCTGGGCCTGGCCAAAGCGCTGTTCGGCGTCGACAGCCTGTCTGCCGACCCCTTGATCCAGAACGTGGACGCCATCATCGTCGCCCTCCCCCTTTCCGCGTTGACCGCCCTCATAGTATCCTTGGTCGGCAAACCAAACGATACGGGAACGCTGGGCCGGGCGTTCAAGGGTATCGGAAAGGACAAGGGGCATGGCGGGAAGTAGTTTCGGACACCTATTCAAAATCAGCACCTTCGGCGAATCCCACGGGGGCGCCGTCGGTGTGGTGGTGGACGGCGCGACGCCGGGCCTGGAGCTGGAAGAAGCGGAGATCCAGAAGGAACTGGACCGCCGCAAGCCGGGGCAGAGCGCCATCACCACCCCCCGGCAGGAAGCCGACCGGGTGCGCATCATGTCCGGCGTCTTTGAAGGCCGGACGACGGGGACGCCCATCCTGCTCATCCTCTACAACAAAGACGCCCGGCCGGAGGCCTACGACGGCATCAAGGACAAATTCCGCCCGGGGCACGCCGATTTTACCTACCTGATGAAGTACGGCCTGCGGGATTACCGCGGGTCGGGCCGCGCCTCGGGCCGGGAAACCGCCGGCCGGGTCGCCGCCGGCGCCATCGCCAAAAAGCTGCTGGCCCGGCGGGGCGTGCGCATCGTCGCCTACACGCTGCGGGCGGCGGGCGTCCAGTGCGCCGTCTACGACGAGGCGGCGATCGAAACCAATCCGCTGCGAGCCTGCGACCCCCGGGCCGCGCTGGCGATGGAGCGACGTATCCTGGATCTGCAAGAACAGCAAGACAGCGCCGGCGGCATCGTGGAATGCCGGGTGCGGGGCTTGCCCCCGGGCCTGGGCGAACCGGTCTTCGACAAACTGGACGCCGAGCTGGCCCACGCCATGCTTTCCCTGGGGGCGGTCAAGGGCATCGAGTTCGGCACCGGCTTTGCCGCGGCGGACCTGAAGGGCAGCGAACACAACGACGGCATGGACGCCGCGGGATTCCGCAGCAACCACGCCGGGGGCATCCTCGGCGGCATCAGCAGCGGCGCCGAACTGGTGTTCCGCATCGTGGTCAAGCCGGTCTCTTCCATCGCCCGGACCCAGCTGACCCGCAGCGTGGCGGGGGAAGAAACCGAGATCAGCACCGAGGGCCGCCACGACGGCTGCATCTGCCCGCGCATCGTGCCGGTGGTGGAAGCCATGGCCGCCCTGGTGCTGGAAGACGCCTTCAAGCGCCAGGCCGCCCTGCGCGCCTGATCAGGGCGCCAGATCCGCCTGACCACGGAGGGTCAGGGCCAGTTCCTTCCAGACCAGCTGGTCCGCCGGAGCCAGGGCGTCGAACTCTGCCCGTCGGCCGTAGGCGGACAACTCGATGAATACGTTGGTGCGCCGCAGCAGGTCGTCGAACTTCCGCTCGTGGAATTCCCGCAGCCAGCGCGGCGGCCGGCGGAACCGGGCCAGCAGCTGCCCGTAGTGGGGGGCGCAGAGCCCCTCGGAAGCCGTGACCACCGCCCGCAATTCCGCTTCTTCCGGGCTTTCTCCGCCGGAATCCGCCAAAAAACCCAGGTATTCGGCTTCGATGCGCTCCCTTTCGGCGCAGACCGGGCAGGTCCCCTGCGCCGCCGGCGGGCGGCCCTTGCGGAAGGCGGCCAGGCGGTCTTCCAGCAGGTCCCGTCCCAGAATGGCCACCGCCAGGCCGTCCCGGAAGGAAGCCAGCTCCCGGGAATGGGCGGCGCAGAACCCGCCGGCCGCCCGGTGGGCCGCCCGGAAGCCCCGGTCCGACACGTGCTCGAAGAGCATGTTGTCCAGCCAGCGCCGGGACCGGTCGGCCACGATGCGGCAGAGCGGACAGCCGGGCTTTCCGCAGGCCTTCTGGAGTTCAAAAAAATTGAGGTGCCGGTCCACGCCCTCAGTCCCGGATCTGCACGCTGCCGTCGGCATGGCCGACGAAGACCGTCGGGTGCCGGCGGGTGAAGAAGCCGTTTTCCACCACCCCGGGCAGGCTGTTGATTTCCCGCTCCAGGCCCGGGGCGTCCACGGGTTCTTTCCAGCGGACGTCCAGCAGCAGGTTGGCGTGCTCGGTGATCACCGGCCCGGCCTTGCGCAGGGCTTCCCGCAGGGCCACCGTCGCGCCCAGGGCTTCCAGCGCCCGGGTAACCGGGACCCGGGCTTCGGGAACCACTTCCACCGGCACGGCAAAGCCGATCCCCAGGTGGTCGACGGTCTTGGTCTCGTCCACCACCAGGGCGTAGGCCGCGGACGCGTAGGCGACGATTTTTTCCACCAGCAGGGCGCCGCCGCCGCCTTTGACGCAGCAGCCCCGGGGGTCCACCTCGTCGGCGCCGTCGATGGTCAGGTCCAGGGCGCCGCCTATTTCCCGGGAATTGAGGCTGTACAGGGGAATCCCCCATTTTTCGCACTCGATGGTAGTCTGAAAACTGGTGGGCACCGCCAGGATGCCGGTCAGGACGCCGTCCCGCAGCAGCTCGCCGATGCGCCGGACCGCGGGCATGGCGGTGGAACCCGTACCCAACCCCAGCTTCATGCCGCTGCGCACGAATTTTTCCACCGCCGTAAAACCGACCAGTTCCTTCATCGCTTTCTGATCCATATTAGTCGGGCTCCTCTGCAAAAAGATCGATTTCAGGACTATACTGTACCCCGTGGACGAGCGCAATGATTTCCTGCTGGAATCTACTTCCTACTACGACGTGCTGGAACAGATGCAGGACGGCATTTTCATCGTGGACCGGGAATACACGATCCGCTACTGGAATCCCGCGGCGGCGGCTATTCTGGGCTACCCGGGCAGCGAAGTCTGCGGCTGGGCCTGCTCCACCCTGGGACCGCTCTGCAAGCGGGACGCCGCGGGCTCCCGACTGTGCCAGGACGCGCTCTGCCCCCTGGCGCTGGCCGTCTCCGGCGGGTTTTCCGGGCGTTATCCCCACTACGTCTTCATGCGCGCCGCCGACGGCCGGGAACTGCCCGTCGCCCTGACCGTGAGCCCGCTGAAAAACCGCGATGGCGCCGTGGTCGGCGGCATCGCCGTGTTCCGGGACATGAGCGAGGAATACGCCCAGCTGCGCATGGCCGGCGAGATCCAGAACCACATGGTGACCACCAAGCCCTTCCAGTACCAGGGCCTGCGGGTCAGCACCCTCTTCCACCCTTTGGAAGTCACCGGCGGCGACTACGTCGAAGCCTTCATCACCGAAACGGGCTTGCTGGTGGCCTCCAGCGCCGACGCCACGGGGCACGGCATCTCGGCGGCGCTGTTCGCCATGATCTACAAAACCCTGTTCCATGCCAGCCTCAAGTCGACCTATTCGGTGTCCGCCATGCTGGAAGCCATCAACCAGGATTTCATCAAGACCTCCACCGTGGACGGCTACTATCTGACCGCTTCGATCCTGATCATGGACCCCACGGGGCGCTCCGGTTATTTCGCCAGCGCCGGCCACCCCATGGCCTTGATCTTCCGCCAGCGCGAAGGCGTGCTGGTGCCCGAGCCGATCCGGGAGCGGTCTTTCATGATCGGCATGGTGGACGGCGTCAAATACCAGGAAACGCCCATCGCCCTGGAAACCGGGGACATACTCTTTTTGGCTTCCGACGGCGTCTACGAAGCGGAAGACGAAGCCGGCGTCGCCTTCGGCGTCGAAGGCGTGGCGGCCTTCTTTGCCGACGGCGGACGGGAACTGGAAGACCTCTACGCCATCCTGAAAGCCCGCAATCCCTCCCGGGACCTGGCGGACGACATCAGCGCGCTGATGGTCGAAGCCGTCAATCCGGAAAATCCTGCCCCGTAAACAGTCTGTATTGCCGTTTGGCCTGACGGACCAGCATGTCGTAGCCGTTCAGCACCCGGCAGCCCGCCGCCTCGGCGCGGCGCAGAAAGGGCGTCCGTTCGGGTTTGTAGATCAGGTCCATGACCACTTCCTTGCCGCTGAACTTGTACAACTCCAGCGGATCTCCGGGCTCGGCGCCTTCCATGCCCACCGACGTCGTCTGGACGATG
This sequence comes from Treponema denticola, assembly GCA_020719845.1. Classification (GTDB taxonomy): domain Bacteria; phylum Spirochaetota; class Spirochaetia; order Treponematales; family Breznakiellaceae; genus DYPP01. The sequence goes on from DYPP01000028.1 coordinate 20,187, forward strand.
ACGTCCGCATAGTGGTGCACCAGTTCGACGCCCCGGCTGTCCAGGCCGCCCCAGGCAAAGCCGTAGGGTTCGGCCAGGTTCCTGGCCCGCACCGCAGTCCGGTTCAGCACGCAGGCCCGGCCGCCCAGGCGTTTGATTTCCGCCACCACCGCCCGGCCGACCCCGCCGGCGCCCACCACGCAGATCCGTTTGCGCCGCAGGTGGGTTTTGCCGATGAAGGCCAAAAGGGAATCCGAGAAGCCCCGGGTATCCGTGTCGTACCCGTACCAGCCGTCGGCGCCCCGGACGATGGTGTTGCAGGACCCCAGGGCGGATACTTCCGCCGAGGGATGGTCCAGGTAGGGGACGATGGCTTCCTTGTGGGGAATGGTGACCGACGCGCCGGCCAGGCCGATCTCGTCGGCCAGCTTGAAGAAAAAATCCAGCGAATCCGCCCGCAGCGGAATATACACCGCGTCCGTCTTGCTCCGGTCGTAGGCCTGATTGTGGATTTCCGGGCTGGAGGTCACGGCCAGCGGCGATCCGATGATGCCGAAAATCCGGCTCCCGGCGGTGATCGACCGAAACCGGTAGGTTTCCACCAGCTCCCGGGGATCCAGCTGGCCCGGCGCGGCGCTCTCGATGCCCGCTTCGCCCTTGGGCGTGGTATAGCTCATGAATGAACCCAGGCGTTCCGCCAGAATGCGCGTGCTGGTGCCGAAGGGCCCCATACAGAGCAGGATTTTGTCCATTTCCCCGGCTTCCCGGGCGGTACGGTACACCCGGGCCACGTCGTCCAGGGAGTGGGGCATGACCGCGGCCTTGACGATCTCATCCCCCGTGCGGCGCATGGCTTTCAGCCGCGGCAGCATGTCCGCGTCCACGCCTGAAAAATTATGGTAAGAGCGGATGATGCGGGTACCGAAGGTGCGGGCCGCTTCTTCCAGGCTGGGTACGTTCAGGTCTTCTTCCAGGTCCACGTAGGCAAAATTGCGCCGTCGGTCGGTGTCGGCAAAGGCCAGCCCCGAAGCCAGGAGCACGATGCGGGCGCCTTCGCCTTCGATGAATTTGCCGCCGTCCACCTTGCGCCGCACCGTCAGGATGGTGGGGATGCCCGCCAGCTCGGGAAAACGCCGCAGGTGGAAGCGTTCGTCCGCGTCCAGGTAGTCCACGCGCAGTTCCGCCACGTCCACGTAGGAGCGGTATTTTTCCAGAATTTCCAGATCCTTGGCGAGGGTCCGTCCGGTCAGACACAAACATACCTTGGCCATTCCACCCTCCCTAAAAGTCGGCGCGGTACACGAACAGGCTCCGCACCCGATCCTGGGCGTCGAAGTCCAGGCGCAGCCGGAGCGGCCAGGCTTCTCCGGGCAGGATGTATACCCAGGAGCCGGCCGGGCGCTCCAGGGGTTCGCCCCGCAGGGCCAGCGCCTGGTCCCGGCTGTCCCCCCGGGCCAACCCGTAGGCGGCGTCCAGGCCGACCTGCCACACCCGGTCCCGGAACCAGTACAGGTCCCGGTCGGCGTAGACAAAGACCACGTCGTCCTGCCATGATTCCGGACCGCGCACGGCGTGCACCGAACGGGGTGCGCCCAGGCGGGCGACCACGTCCGCCAGGGTAGCGCCCACCAGGACGGCGGGGTCCTCCACCGGGGCGCTGCCCGGATTCTGGGCAAAAAGAAGGGCGCTGGTCAGGATAAAAAGCAGGCCGGCGGCCGGGGCGATACGCATGCCTGTACTGTACCGAGCCCCGGCGGGGTCGGCAATAGGGCGGACGCAACTTTTTCCGCTCCCGGGGGTCGAAACTAGGATAGTTCCGTACGGGAGCCCGGTTTTGGTCCGTCCACGGCCGGTGCGCACGCCGATACGGGAAGCAAAGGAGTAATTCCCATGGTACACCTGGAACGCTTGACCCTGCCCCTGCTGGCCCGGACCGCGGCCGCGGAATTCAAAGACAAGCCGGCCTTCATGCTCTTCGGCGAAAGCGGCATCTA
>DYPP01000028.1:22259-32174 GCA_020719845.1 Treponema denticola
GACAGCCCGGCTTCCATCATCTACACCTCGGGCACCACCGGCAAGAGCAAGGGCGTCACCCTGTCGCACCGCAACATCCTCTTCGACGCCCAGGCTTGCCGCTCGATCATCAAAATGTATACCCGGGACCGCTTTCTGTCCGTGCTGCCCCTGGCGCACACCTACGAATGCACCATCGGCATGGTTCTCGCCGTGCTCAACGGCGCCTCCACCACCTACTTGGACCGCCCGCCCGCCCCGGCGGCCCTGTTGCCGGCCCTGCAGGTGATCCGCCCGACGATCATGCTCTCCGTGCCGCTGATCATGGAAAAAATTTACCGCAACAAGATCGGGCCCGCCCTGGAAGCGCACCCGCTGTACAAGCTGCCCCTGACCCGGGGCCTGGCCATCAAGGCGGCGGGCAAAAAGCTGCTGGGCACCTTCGGCGGGGCAATCCGCTTTTTCGGCATCGGCGGCGCGGCGCTGGCGCCGGACGTGGAAGCCTTCCTCAAGGCCGCGGGCTTTCCCTACGCCATCGGCTACGGCCTGTCCGAGACCGCGCCCCTCTTAGCCGGCGCGCCGCCCTTCAAGACCGTACTCCGGTCCACCGGTCCGGCGCTCCAGGGCGTGGACCTGCGCATCGTCGATCAGGAAGGCAAGGTCATCGGCGGCGTGGGCGCGCCGGCGGACGCGCCGGAACACGCGGAGGGCGAAATCCAGGCCCGAGGCCCGAACGTCATGCTGGGCTACTACAAGGATCCGGAACGCACCGCCGAGGTATTTACCGACGACGGCTGGTTCAAGACCGGCGACCTGGGCAGTTTTGACCGCCGGGGCCGACTTTTTATCCGCGGCCGGCTCAAGGCCATGATCCTGGGCCCCTCGGGCGAGAACATCTACCCCGAAGAAATCGAGAGCATCCTCAACGCCTCGGGATTTGTAGAAGAGTCACTGGTCTACGAAGGCGAAAAGGGCGAAATCGTGGCCCTGATCGTGCTGAACGAGAAGGCCCGGACCATGGCCGCCGCCGCGGGCGACGCCTTCCACGACGCCGCCCAGGCCCTGAGCGGCGCCGCCCAGGGCGCGGCGCACCAGGCGGGGGAACTGTTGAGTACCCTGAAGACCGCCACCAACAAGCGGCTGGCCGCCTTTTCCCGGGTCCACCGGATCGAAATCCAGCACGAACCCTTTGAAAAAACCGCCACCCAGAAGATCAAGCGTTTTCTGTATCCCCGGAAAAAATAGCCGATTTTTGAAATTGCCTCCGCCGGCTTGCTTTATCCGCCATATCATGTACCTTTAGGGTATGGCGGACGCTTCCTTTGATCAACGGTACTCCACCGGCGCCGCGCGGCTCGCGGCGCGCAAGACCGTCGAGGTCTTTGCCGCCCTGGAGGGCGTACCCTTTCTGCGCAAGAACGACCGCGCCGAATTCCGCTACTTCCGGCGCATGTTCTTGGCCGATCTGCGAAAGATAGATAGCAGGGTGGAAAACGGCCAGATCAAACCCTGGTCGCGGCGGGACATCGATATCCTCACCGAATCCGTGGGCCTGCACTACCCCCCGGCCGGCAAGAGCGGCGCCGCCAAGGCGCTCAACGTCGGCGCGCCCCACTGTCACCTGCTCAGCCGCAAAAGTCTGCACATCGGCCTTTTCATCGGTTCCTTCGATCCCTTCCAGATGACCCACCTGGAAACGGCCCTCCGTTTTCTGGCCGGCGGCCGGCGGCCGGTGGACCTGGTGCTGGCCATCCCCGAGGGCGCCTATTCGGGCCTCAAGCCGGAACGTTCGGACTACGCCTACCGCTTCGACATCCTGCAGCGCCAGATCCGGGAAGTATTTTTTCCCTTCATCCTGCCCCTGGACATCGGCGAAGGCCAGGACACCATCGACATCGTGCGCCGCCTGATCTGCCTGTTCCGGGGCTATTCCCTGACCCTGACCCACATTCTGGGCTCCGACGTTTTTCCCCTGGCGGCCCGTTGGTACCGGGCCGACCTGGACGTGTGGGAACCGGCGGCCAAAAAATGCCAGGTCAACCTGGATTTCGGCGCCTTCGTGATCAAAAGGAAGAAAGCAGACGATATCTCCCGGGAATTGCGCACCGCCCGGGGCTTGGGGATTCCGGTGCAGGTCGATTCCCGGCCCATCGGGACCCCTTCTTCTACGGAATTGCGGGAACTGGGGGTGTTCACCATCATTTTTCCCACCCAGGAAGTCATCGAAAAGCTGGAAGTCGTATTCCGCTACGGCATGCACCACCACTGGCTGCCCGACCAGGGCGGCCCGGAATACGAAATCTAGCGCCCCGCTTCCTCCCGGACCAGCTCCCGGTTCAGCACCGACAGGATCAGCACGCTGCCTTCCGGCAGCCGGTAGGGGACGTTGAACTCGCCCCCCGGGTGGTCCACGGCGACTATCCGGCGCCGTTCCCCCGTGGGCAGCAGGGCTTCCAGCCGGACCGCCAGCGGGTAGGGGTATGCGGGCAGCTGGCGCTGAAACAGGCCGGACACTTCCCCCGGGGGCACCTGGGCCGGGTCCGGCGCGGCGGCCACCAGGGCGATCCGGGTGTCGGCGGCGACCACGCTCTGCGCCGCGGGATCCTGGGAAACGACGGTTTCCGGTTTTTCGGACCCCTCCGCCGGCCGGAGTGAAAACAGGAAAGTTACCCCGGAAAGGCGGATCCGTTCCAGCGCGTCGCCGATCGGCAGACCCACCAGGTCGGGCACCTTGATCATGGCGTTTTCCGGACCCCGGCTGACCACGAATTCCAGCACCGTGGGTCCGGCGATATCCAGCCCCGCCAGGGGTTTCTGCTGCAGGATGGTGCCGGCGCTTTCGTTGGAGAACTCGTACATCGGCGGATCTTTGAGCGTCAAAAGCGGCTGGGCGGAGGTGGAAAACAGCGTCTGCAGGTGCATCTTGACGTCGTCCAGGTTCTGGCCGACGTAGTCTTCCACCTTGTCCACCACCACGCCCCGACTGACCACCAGTTTGACCCGCCGGCCGGCTTTGACGATGGTGCCCGGGTTAGGTTCCTGCTCCAGGATGGTGCCCTTGTCGGCGGCGGCCTGGGAGTAGCGCAGCTGGATGCGGGGGTACAGTTCCTTGACCTGCAGCTCCAGCAGCGCCGCGGTCAGGTCCTTGCCGGCAACGTCGGGAACCATGGTCTGCTCGGCGCCCCGGACGGCGATGAAGAAGACCGTCACCGCGATCAGGGAAGTGAACACCAGCAGGGCGATCAGGGCGGATATAAAAAACCGCAGGTGCCGGGAAACGTAGGATTCCAGGGAATCCAGGTCGATTTCCACCGTAAACCGATTAAAAAGACGCATGTGCAACCCCAGTAGCGCTTAGCCCAGCGACGAGCCGATAAAATCCCGGGCGCCGTTCATGAACGACCGCCAGTCCAGCGCCTTCCTGGCGCCGTACTGCAGCCGCGTCACCGCCAGCAGGCCTTCCCCCGTTTGTACCAATATACCCGCCCGCTTGTCTACGCCCAGCACGGTTCCCGGCGGCGCCGGATGGGCCGGCGGTTCCGACCAGGGGCGCGCTTCCAGAACGTAGAGCGTCTGGTCCCGGTGCACCGTCCAGCAGAGCGGCCAGGGCGTATAGGCCCGGATCCGGGCGTCCAGGTCGGCGGCGCTGCGGGTCCAGTCCAGCAAGCCGTCCTGCTTGGCGATCAGACCGCAGTAGCCGGCCTGGGCGGGGTCCTGGATTTCTCCGGCCACCGACCCCGCCGCCAGCGCCGCGATGACGTCCAAAAGCAGCCCGGGAGCGCGCTCGGCGACGATGGCGCCCAGCGTGGCGGTCGTTTCCGCGCCGTCCAGGGGAATCCGCTCCCGGGCCAGCACGTCCCCTTCGTCCATGGCCGCAGCGATGCGCTGCACGCTGATGCCCGTCAGGGGTTCCCGGTTGAGGATGGCCGCCGGGATGGGCGTGGCGCCCCGGTACTTGGGCAGCAGGGAGGGATGCACGTTGATGCCCCCCCGGGGAAAACAGGCCAGGAACAGCGGACCGAAGAGGCGGCCGTAGGCGAAGGAAACCAGCAGGTCCGGTTGCAGCCGCGCCACCGCCTCCCGGGCTGCCGCGCCCAGCCGGTCCGGCTGGAGCAGGATCGGTTCGGGCAAGCCGCGGCCCACCGCCTCCGCGGCCAGGTTCCGGGCCGCCCGGCCGACGGGCGTCGTCTCCGGCGTCCCGCGGCGGCCCTTGGGCGTGTCCGGGTTGGTCAGCACGCCCACCACCTGCCAGACGTCGCCGTTCCGGGGTGAACGCGCCAAGGCTTCCAGGCAAGGCACCGCCAGGGCCGGACTGCCGGCAAAAAGCAGCCGCATGGGCTAGGCCCGCTGGCGCTTTTCGTAGACCGAAATGATCCGGTTGCGCTGGGGTTCGGAGAGGCGGTCGATGAAGAGCGTCCCCTCCAGGTGATCGTATTCGTGCAGGATGACCCGGGCCAGCAGACCATCCGCGTCCATCGTAAACGGCCGGCCCCGTTCGTTCCAGGCCTGCACGGTCACCATGGCCGCCCGGCTGACGTCGGCGTACATGCCGGGAATGGAAAGGCAGCCTTCTTCATAATCCGAAACCTCCGGGGAAGTGCCCAGGATGCTGGGATTGATGAACACCCGGGGCACGTCCCCGTCGATCTGCACCACAAAAACACGCTGCAGCAGCCCCACCTGGGGCCCCGCCAGGCCGATGCCCTTGCCTTCCCGCATGGCGACGATCATATCCTGGGCCGTAGCGCGGGCCGCGTCGACGTCGCCGACGGGCAGCGCCTTTTGCCGCAAAACCTCGTTGCCGAGGGTCAGTATTTCCATGCTTACATACTAATAAAATCGCCGGTCCGGGACAAGCCCGGAGCCGGTGGGCATCGGCTCATGATTATTTGGGCACCCCCTCGTTCCGGGGTTTCGGCAAGCTTCCTATATATACAAAACATTACTTGCCGGGAAACCAAAACCGGCCTATAATCGGAGCAGAGGTACATCGTGAAATCCACTCTGCTCCGTTCCTGGCACGAAGCGGCGGGGGCGCGCTTTGCGCCCTTTGCCGGTTTCGACATGCCTATCCAGTACCCGGCGGGAGCCGTCGAAGAGCATCGGCTGACCCGTCGTTCCGTGGGACTTTTCGACATCGACCACATGGGACAGGTGCTGGTCTCGGGTCCCGGCGCCGGCCAAGCCCTGTCCGCCGTGGTCTCCAACAAGATCCTGGACATGCCCGACTGGTCCGCCCGCTACGCCCTGCTGCTCAACGAAGCCGGGGGCGTCATCGACGACCTGTTCATCTACCGCCTGCCCCGGGAAGCCGGCGAAGACGCCTGGTTCGTGGTGGTCAACGCCGGCAACCGGGAAACCGACGTCGCCCACCTGCGCGCGGCGCTGCCCGCTTCCGTCGCCCTGCGGGACCTTTCGGACGAGACCTACATGATCGCCGTGCAGGGTCCCCGGGCGGTGGAGCTGATCGACCGGCTGTCCGCCGGGGCGCTCTCGGCCACCCCCCGCTTCACCATGACCGAAACCGCCGTGGCCGGCATCCCGGCGCGCATCGGCCGCACGGGCTACACCGGCGAGGACGGAGCGGAAATCTTCTACGCCGCCGCCCGGGCGGTGGAGCTGTGGGAAACCCTGCTGGCGGAAGGCCAAAAAGCGGGAATCGAAACCGGACCGGTGGGACTGGCCGCCCGGGATTCGCTGCGCTTTGAGGCGGGCATGCCCCTGCACGGCCACGAAATCACCGCCGCGATCACGCCCCTGGAGGCCCTGCTTTCCTGGGCCTGCGACTTCGACAAGGATTTCATCGGCAGGCAAGCCCTGCTGGACCTGAAAGCCGCAGGCCTGAAGCGCAAGCTGGTCACCCTCAACGTCTCCGGCGGCGTCCCCCGGGAAGGCTACCCGGTGCTTTCCGCGGATGGCCGGGAAATCGGCGTCTGCGCGGCGGGCATGTTCTGCCCGACCACAGGCACCTACTCGGCCAACGCCTTCGTGCCCCCGGACTTCGCCAAGCCGGGCATCCAGATGCAGGTTTCCATACGGGGTACGCCCAAAAGCGCCGTTGCGGTCAAGCGACCCCTCTATATACCCACCTACAGGAGAACCACATGAAAATCGACACCGAAGCCCGCTACGCCAAATCCCACGAGTGGGCCCGCAAGGACGGGACCGAACTGGTAATCGGCATCTCCGACCACGCCCAGCACAGCCTGGGAGACATCGTTTTTGTGGACCTGCCCAAGGTCGGCGCCGCCTTTGCCGCGGGCGCCGCCTTCGGGGTGGTCGAATCGGTCAAGGCCGCCAGCGACCTGTACCTGCCCGTGGCCGGCAAGGTGACTGCGGTCAACACCGCCCTGGCCGACACGCCGGACCTGATCAACAAGGACGCCTACGGCGCCGGATGGATTTTACGGGTGGCTCCTGCGGACGCCGGGGCCTGGAACGGCCTGCTCTCCGCCGAAGACTACGAGAAAATAGCCGCGGAGGACTGATCGTGCCCTACATTCCCATCACTTCATCCGAACGGCAGCAGATGCTCCAGCGCATCGGCGTGCCGTCGTTGGACGCGCTCTTTGAAGACATACCCGCAGACCTGCGCTTTCCCCGGCTGGACCTGGCCGAAGGCTCAAGCGAATACGAAGTGCTGCGGGAACTCTCCGGCCTGGCGGACCGCAACGTCCAGGCCGACACGCACCGCTGGTTCCTGGGGGCCGGGGCCTACGACCACTTCATCCCTGCGGCGGTTTCCTACCTGGCGTCCCGGGGCGAGTTCGTCACCGCCTACACCCCCTACCAGCCCGAAGTCAGCCAAGGCACGCTGCAGGTCATTTTTGAATACCAGAGCATGGTCGCCGAACTCACCGGGATGGAAGCGGTCAACGCCAGCCACTACGACGGCGCCACGGCGCTGGCGGAAGCGGTGCTGATGGGGCTGCGGGGCGGGGACGCGCGTCGCCGCGTGCTGCTGCCCCGGGGCCTGCACCCGGAATACCGGGAAGTCCTGGGCACCTACCTGGCCGCCTTCGACGTAGTCCTGGAAGATTACGATGGCCCCCCCGCCGCCGCCGCCCGGGGCGTCGCCGCGGACGACCTGGCGGCGCTGGTTTCCTGCTATCCCGACTTTTTTGGCCGCCTGCCGGACCTGGAGGGCGCCGCCCAGGCGGTCCACGACAAGGGTGGACTGTTCATCGTCCACGCCGACCCGGTCATGCTGGGCCTCTTCAAGAGCCCCGGCGAATGGGGCGCCGACGTGGTTACCGCGGAAGGCCAGAGTTTGGGCAACGACCTCAACTACGGCGGCCCCTTCCTGGGCGTCATGGCCACCACCAACGCCCTGGTGCGCCGCCTGCCGGGCCGCATCGTCGGCCAAGCTGCGGACGCCGCGGGTCGGCGGGGCTTCGTGCTGACCCTGGTGGCCCGGGAGCAGCACATCCGCCGGGAAAAGGCGGTGTCCAACATCTGTTCCAACCAGGGTCTGGCCACGCTGCGTTCCTGCATCCACCTGGCCCTGATGGGCAAGCAGGGCCTGCGCCAGGCGGCGGAGCTGTCCTGGCACCACGCCCACTACGCGGCGGACCGCATCGCCGCCCTGCCGGGCTGCAGCGTGGCCGGGGGCACCTTTTTCAAGGAATTCGTGGTCTCCGCGCCGCTGGACGCGGAAACGCTGTCGGAACGCCTGTTCCGCCGGGGAATCGTGGCCGGACTGCCGCTGTCGCGCTACTTCGCCGACCGGCCCCGGGACCTGCTGGTCTGCGTGACGGAAAAAAACACCCGGGCGGACATCGACGAGCTGGTCCGTGTTCTGGGGGAGGAAGCGCGATGAACTACAAGGACATACCCCTTTTGAAGGACGAAAGCGTCCCCGGTCGGACCGGCGCCGTCCTGCCCCGGCTGGACGTGCCGGCCACCGCCCTGCCCGCAGGACTGCTGCGGAAAAACCTGGCCCTGCCGGAAATGGACGAACTGTCGGTGGTGCGGCACTTTACCCTGCTGTCGCAGCGCAATTTTTCCATCGACGGCCAATTCTATCCCCTGGGGTCCTGCACCATGAAGTACAACCCCAAGATGAACGAAGAAGCCGCCGGCCTGCGCGGTTTCCGCCGCGCCCACCCGCTGGCGCAGGCGGCGCACAGCCAGGGCGCGGTAGCCCTGCTGTACCGGCTGCAGGAAAGCCTCAAGGCGATCACCGGCTTTGCGGCCATGACCCTGCAGCCCGCGGCGGGCGCCCACGGCGAACTGGCGGGGGTGCTGATGATCCGGGCCTACCACGTGGCCCGGGGCGACGCGGCGCGCACGCGCATCCTGATCCCCGATTCGGCCCACGGCACCAACCCGGCGTCCTGCGCCATGGCCGGGCTGAGCGCCGAGACCATTCCCTCCGACGCCTCCGGCGGCGTGGACCTGGCGGCCCTGCGCGCGGCCTGCGCCGGGGATAAGGCGGCCACCGTCGCCGGGCTGATGATCACCAACCCCAGCACCCTGGGGCTGTTCGAAAAGAACATCCGGGAGATCATCCGGATCATCCACGACGCCGGTGGCCTGGTGTACGGCGACGGCGCCAACATGAACGCCCTGCTGGGCATCGTCCGGCCCGCGGACCTGGGCTTCGACGTCATGCACCTGAACCTGCACAAGACCTTCGCCACCCCCCACGGCGGCGGCGGCCCCGGCGCGGGCGCGGTGGGCGTCGGACCGGCGCTGGAGGCCTTTCTGCCGGGGCCCCTGGCGGTCCAGACGCCGGACCAGGACGGAACCGACGTCTACGGCTTCATGACGCCGCCTGAATCGATTGGGCGGGTAAAGGCCTTCCACGGCAATTTCGGCGTGCTGGTGCGGGCCTACGCCTACATCCGGATGCTCGGCCGGGACGGCCTGCGCCGGGTGGCGGAAAACGCGGTGCTCAACGCCAACTACCTGCGCAGCCTGGTCAAGGACGCCTACCCGGTGGCTTACGGCGCAGGACGCTGGAGCATGCACGAGTTCGTCGCCTCGCCGGACCTGGGCAACGGCGTCCATACCCTGGACATCGCCAAACGGCTGATCGACTACGGCTTTCATCCGCCGACCATCTACTTCCCCCTGATCGTCAAGGAAGCGCTGATGGCCGAACCGACGGAGACGGAAACCAGGGAAACCCTGGAAGCCTTTGCCGCGGCGCTGAACCGCATCGCCGAAGAAGCCCGGGATACGCCGGAGCTGGTCAAGTCCGCCCCCCACGGCACCGTCGTCGGCCGGTTGGACGAAACCGCCGCAGCCCGCAAGCCGATTCTCTGCTACCACTGTTGAACTGTTCTGCCTGAAGTCGAGGCGGTAGGAACCACGTTCCTGCCGCTTTTTTTTAACCGGCACTCCAAAACCGAACTTCAAAGCTGCTTACAGAAGCCTTCCCTCGCCCTCCAGCAGCCGCAGCTTGCGCCACAGGCCGCCGCCGTAGCCGCCGGGGCTGCCGTCGGCGGCGATCACCCGGTGGCAGGGAATCAGGATGGCCAGCCGGTTCAAGCCGTTGGCGTGCCCCACCGCCCGCCCCGCGCCCGGGGTCAGACCGATTTCACGGGCCAGCTCGGCGTAGGACCGGGTCTGGCCGTAGGGTATCCGCAGCAGTCCTTCCCAGACCCGGCGCTGAAAATCCGTCCCCGGATAGGCCAGCGGCAGGTCGAAGACGCGGCGGCGGCGGGCAAAATATTCTTCCAGCTGCAATCGGAGCGCGTCCAGCAAGGGGCTGTCCCCGGGAACCAGCGGCAGCGCGAGCCGGCGGGACAGGGTCCGCAACTGATCGCCCACACCGCGCCGGTCGTGGAACTCCAGCAGGCAGACCGCGTCCGTCGTGGCGCCGGCGATCATCGGTCCCAGGGGGGTGCGCAGCCAGGCGATATGGACCGCCGGGACGCCCTGATCCCGGGCCCGGCCGGGGGGCGCGCCCAAAAGACGGGCAAAGGCGTC
>DYPP01000119.1 GCA_020719845.1 Treponema denticola
CACCGCTGCGCAAAACCCACGCCGTCGTCGACCTGGACGCTATCGAACACAACATCGCCCTGCTCCGGAACCGGGCGGGGGGAAAAGCCCCGGTTCTGGTCCTGCTCAAGGCCGACGCCTACGGCCACGGGTCCGTCCCGGTGGCCAAACTGGCCGAAGAGCTGGGCGTCTTCGCCGGCGGGGTAGCCGCCCTGGAAGAAGCGCTCTACCTGCGGCAGAGCGGCGTACGCCTGCCCCTCTTTTTGCTGGAAGACCTCTTTGACGACGAGATCGACGCCGCCCTGGACCAGGACGTCCGCTTTACCGTATCCACGGTGGACTACGCCCGCCGGCTGGGGGCGGCGGCGGCCCGCCGGGGCGCCACCGCCCTGGCGCACGTCAACGTGGACACCGGCATGGGCCGCCTGGGCATCCGGGAAGAACGGGCTTTCGAAGCCATCCGGACCATGGCGGGCATCGAAGGATTGTTGATCGAGGGCTTGTACACCCACTTCCCGTCTTCCGACGAGGCCGACAAGACCTTCAGCCGGGCCCAGATCGAACGCTTCCGGGCCCTGGGCGCGCGGCTGCAGGACGCGGGCATCAGGCCGCGCTACCGGCACTGCGCCAACTCCGGCGCGGTGATCGATTTTCCCGGACTCTCGGCTTTCGACTTGATCCGTCCCGGGGTAGCCGCCTTCGGCATGTTCCCCAGCGACGAAGTGGACCAGTCCCTGCCCCTGCGCCCGGCGCTGCGCCTGGCCGGCGCCCTGGTCAAGGTGGACCGCTTTCCGGCGGGCGCGGGCATCGGCTACGGCCGCACCTTCATCACCCGGCGGCCCAGCGTGATCGGAGTGGTGCCCATCGGCTACGGGGACGGTTTTGTCCGCGCCTACGGCCGGGGCGGCGCGGAATTCCTGGTCCACGGCCGACGGGTGCCCGTGGTGGGGCGGGTGTCCATGGACATGACCACCGTCGACCTGACCGACCTGCCGGAAGTCCCGGAAAAGGGGGAAGAAGCGGTCATCATCGGCGCCCAGACCTGGCACAGCCGCGCCGACGCCATCCGGGCGGAAGAACTGGCCCGCTGGGGCAGCACCATCAGCTACGAAGTAACCTGCCTGCTGGGCAAGCGCGTTCCCCGGGTCTACACCCGGGGCGGCCGGGAAGTCGGCGTGGAACGCCTGGGCGGCTATACCCCCAGATAGGCCTTCTTGACCTCCGGGTTGGCCAGCAATTCCCGGCCGGTGCCGCTGGCCACGATCTCGCCGGTATTGATGACGTAGCCCCGGTGGGCAAATTCCAGGGCGATCCGGGCGTTCTGCTCGATCAGCAGGATGGTCATGTCGGACTCGTTCATCTTGCGCAGCGCCTTGAACATGTCGTAGACCAGCACCGGCGCCAGACCCATGGACGGTTCGTCCAGCATGATGAAGGTGCTCCCGGTCATCAGCGCCCGGCCCACGGCCAGCATCTGCTGCTCGCCGCCGCTCAGCAGCTCGCTGCGCTGCCGGCGCCGTTCGTACAGCCGCGGAAACAGGGTGTAGACCTTATCGTAGGCGTCCTTGACCGCCGCGTCCCGGGGCAGGGCGTAGGTGGCGATCTGCAGGTTCTCCTGCACCGAAAGGTTGCCGAAGATATGCCGGCCTTCGGGCACCAGGGCGATGCGCTTTTCCGCGACCACCGCGTCGGGGGCGACGTTCAGCAGGCTCTGGCCGTTGAAGACGATATCCCCGGAGACCACCGTCGGTCCTTCCGGCCGGGGCAACCGGGAAAGGGCCAGCAGCGTGGTGGTCTTGCCCGCGCCGTTGGCGCCGATCAGGGTCACGATTTCGCCCTTGTCCACCCTGAAACTGATGCCGTGCAGGGCTTCGATGCCGCCGTAGCGGACTTTGAGATCCTTTACCTCAAGCATACATCACCTTCTCGTCCCCCAGGTAGGCCTTGATCACCTCCGGATTGCTCTGGATCTCCGCAGGGGTACCCTCGGCGATGGTCTTGCCGAAATCCAGCACCTTGATGTGCTGGCAGAGCTGCATGATCACCTGCATCTGGTGTTCGATCATCAGGATGGTGATGTCGAAATTGGCGTGGATCCATTTGATGTGCTCGATCAGGTCCACCACGTCGGCGCTGCTGAGTCCGGCGGCGGGTTCGTCCAGCAGCAGCAGCTTGGGCCGGATGGACAGGGCCCGGGCAATCTCCACCCGGCGCTGGATGCCGTAGGGCAGGTTCTTCGGGTATTCGTCGGCCTTGTCCTTCATGCCGAAAAAATCCAGCAGCTTGAGCGCCTCCGCCCGGATCTCCCCTTCCCGCCGGTAGTACTTCCGGGACCGGAACAACGCGTCCGCCAGGGTATAGTCCAGCCGGTAGTGCTGGGCCAGCCGGATATTGTCCAGCACGGTCATGTCGTGCCAGAGCCGGATGTTCTGGAAGGTCCGGCCGATCCCCAGGGCGCTGACCTCGTGGGGCTTGCGGCCGCTGAGGTTGACGCCGTTGAATTCGATGGTTCCTTCGGTCGGCCGGTAAAAACCGCTGATCAGGTTGAACACCGTCGTCTTGCCCGCGCCGTTGGGCCCGATCAGCCCGTTGAGGCTGCCCTCCCGGATGTCGGCGTTGAATCCGGATACCGCCGTCAGACCGCTGAAGCGCTGTACCAGGTTGCTGATTGTAAGCAGGCCCATCATTCTTCCTTGTTTTTATAGAACTTCTTCAACGCCGGAAACAGATCCGGCAGTTCCTTGTCGCCCATCAGTCCCTCCGGCCGAAACTGCATCAGGACGATCAGCAGCAGGGGGATGAACACCCATTTCAGGATCTGCAGGGGACGCAGCAGCTCCAGCAGGACGGTAAAGAAGATCGCCGACAGGACGGAGCCGCTCAGGGACCCCATCCCGGCCAGGTAGACCATGACCAGGCCCTCGGTGGACTTGAGGATGGAAAAGGATCCGGGATTGACGTAGCCGATGACGTGGGCGAACAGGCCGCCGGAAATCCCCGCCAGGCCCGAGGACAGCATGAAGGCGACCAGCTTCATCTTGTTGGTGTCGATGCCCATGATTTCCGCCGCCACTTCGTCCTGCTTGATGGCGATGATGCCCTTGCCGTAGACCGAACCCACAAAGCGGCGGATGACCAGCACCGTCAAGGTGGAGAAGGCGATCACCCAGAACACCATGTAGGGCAGGCCGGCTACGTCCTCCATGGCGTAGAGCACGTTCTTCATGCCCATGAAGCCCCGGGAGCCGCCGATCAGCGCCGTGTTGTTGATCAGCGTGATGATGATGAAGTTGACGGCGATGGTGATGATGGCCAGGTAGTCGTCCCGGGTCTTGAACGAAGGAATGGCCACCAGGAGGCCCGTCAGGGCGGCCACGCCCCCGCCGATCAGGATGACCACCGGAAACAGGGCCACCGACCAGGCCGGCGGCAGCAGCGGCTGGCCGCTCAGGTTGTTGGCGGTAAAGAAGATGACGTTCAGGACCGACGAAACGTAGGCGCCTACGGCCATGAACCCCGCGTGGCCGCAGGAAAATTCGCCCATATAGCCGTTGACCACCGAAAGGCTGGTGGCGAAGATGACGTTGACGCCCATGAACATGATGATGGTCTGCAGGTACAGGTCGATCACGCCGAAGCCGGACAGCAGCAGCACCACCAGAAATAGGACTCCCATCGACAACATCGCCAAATTTTGCTTGATCTTATCCATGCCGCGCTCCCTAGATTTTGGTACTTTTTGCCACCCCGTAGAATCCGGTAGGTTTGATGACCAGGATGAGCAGCAGGATAGTAAAGGAAATCAGATCCTTCAGATTGGAAGAAAAGAAGGATACGACCAGAATTTCGATGAAGCCCAGGATGAACCCGCCCAAAAAGGCGCCCTTGATGTCGCCGATGCCGCCGACCACGGCGGCGATGAAGGCTTTCCAGCCGATGATCATGCCCATGTAGGGGTCCAGCACCGGGTAGGACATGCCGAACAGGACCCCCGCCACCGCCGCCAGGGAGGAGCCCAGGATGAAGGTGAACACGATCACCCGGTTGACCGGGATGCCCATCAGGGGTATGGCGAATTTATCGTACGAAATGGCCCGCATGGCCATGCCGATTTTGGTGCGGTTCACCACCATCTGCAAAAAGGCGAAGATCAGGAACGCCGCGATGATGACCAGCACTTTCAGGTTGGTGATGTGCACGTTGGCGATGGACAGCACCGACTTTTCGATGATTTCCGGAAATTTGCGGGAAGAAGCGCCAAAGATCGCCAGATTGCCGTTTTCAAGGATCAAGCCCACCATCAGGGCGGTGATGACCACGTAGAGCCGGTTGGCGCCCTTGTTCCGCAGCGGCCGGTAGGCCACCCGTTCGATGAACACGCCCACCAGGGAAGTCAAGAACATGACCAGGGGCAGGGTAAGCGCCAGGATCAGCCAGGTGGAAAGCCCGCCGCCGGGAATAAGCTTGAGCAAAAAGGTAACGACGAAAAAACCGAGGTACGCGGCGACCATGAAGATGTCGCCATGGGCAAAATTGATCAGCCTGAGGACGCCGTACACCAGGCAGTAGCCCAGGGCGATCATGGAGTAGAAACTGCCCCATTGCAGCGCGTTGATTATATTCTGGATGAATGAAGTAAACACTGGTAGTTCTCCATGATACCCTGCGCCGGAAGCAAGGAGTTTGAACGTGCCCCGGAGGCCTCGCGCCCCCGGGGCACACCGCTAGTTCAGCGTCAGGGATTGACCGCTTTTTCAAACACGAACTGGCCGTCGTTGCTGACTTTGACCACCACGGCGCTCTTGATGGGATCGCCGTTCTCGTCGAACTTCATCGTGCCCGTGATGCCGTTGAAGGACTTGATGCCCGCGATGGCGTCCCGCAGCGCTTTCCGGTCCTTCTGGATGTCGCCGGAAATTTCCTTCATCGACTTCAGGGCTTCGACCATGATGCCCAGCGAGTCCCAGGTCAGGGCCGCCACGTCGTCGGGCACGTAGCCGTAGGTCTTGTTGTAGCGCTCGATGAACTCCTTGGTGGCTCCCTTGGCGCCCGCCGCGGCGTAGTGGGTGATGAAGTAGTTGCCCTTCACCGAATCGCCCGCCAGCTTGACCAGGTCCGCCGATCCCCAGGAGTCGGAGCCGAGCACCGGCTTCTTCCAGCCCAGGTCCAGGGCCTGGGGCAGCACCAGGGCTACCTGGTTGTAGTTTACCGGCAGGAACAGGAAGTCCGGGCTGATGGCGATGATCTTGGTCAGCTGGACGGAAAAGTCCTGATCCTTGTTGCCCATGCTTTCGTAGGCCACGATGGAGCCGGGGCCGTGCAGCTTTTCAAAGGCCGCCTTGAAGAATTCCGCCAGGCCCTTGGAATAGTCGTTGTCCAGGTCGTAGAGCACCGCCGCCGTCTTGGCGTTGAACTGCTGGGTGCCGAAGTTGGCCGCCACCGGGCCCTGGAAGGGATCCAGGAAGGCGGCGCGGAACACGAAGGGCCGCTCAAAGGTCGTGGCCGGATTGGTGGACCAGGGCGAAATCATGGGCGTGCGGTTGTCGTTGGCCACCTGGCCGCCGGGCACCGCCTGCTTGGACGAGTTGGGGCCGATGATGCCGATGACCTTGTCCTGCTCGATCATCTTCAGCGCCGTGCTGACCGCAGATTCCGCCTTGGACTCGTTGTCGCCGTAGATGAATTCCACCTTGTACTTCTTGCCGCCGACTTCCAGGCCGCCTGCGTTGTTGATGTCCGCCTTCATCATCTCGCCGGCGAACTTGGACGCCTCGCCGACCTTGGGGATGTCCCCGGTCAGGGAAATATTGAATCCGATCTTGATTACCGGTTCCTGCTGCCCCGCGGCAAACAGACCGCCCGAGGCCAAGACCGCCGCAAACACGACCAACACCCCTACTTTGAACGTTCGCACTGTCATATAAGGCTCCTTGAATATTATGGTACCCCGATATTTCCGATCTGGCAAGCAAAAGTTGAACCTGGTTAAACCTGCTCAGGGGACGGGAGTCGGCGCGGGACAGC
>DYPP01000120.1 GCA_020719845.1 Treponema denticola
CGCGCCGCTGAAGTCCTCGGTCAGGAGGTCGGAGAGATGGCGCCTCGGGCGCGTCGGCCCCCCGGGCCGGTCGGACACCGGCGGTCCCAGGGGCAGGCCGAGCTGCTGGTTGAAGTCGCAGTCGTAGAGGTGACCCTGCCAGTCCACGCTGATCAGGTCCCGGCACATGACCTGGTCCAGGTTGCCGGGGCAGAAGTTGTCCTTGAGCAGGCGCATGTAGTCGCCGAACTGGCCCTTGGAGACCAGGGTGCTGCCAAAGCGCAGGATGGGCATGTTGGTCAGGCTGTAGAGCCGGTTGAAGACGATGCCATGGCGCTCGGCGAGCTCCCGCTTGTAGGCCGCCTCCAGGCCAGCCTGCTCCGGCGGCAGGCTGGGACCCCCGGGGTTGTAGACCAGGTGCAGGGCGAGCCCGCTGTCGGGCTGGCCATAGCCCAGGGCGTTCAGTCGCTTCAGCCCCGCGATGCTGCGGGCATAGACCCCCCGGCCCCGCTGGCGCTCCACGTTCTCCTCCAGGTAGCAGGGCAGCGAGGCCACCACCTCCACCCCCTGCTCGGCCAGGAACTCAGACAGGTCCTCGAACCCCGGCTCGGACAGGATGGTGAGGTTGCAGCGGTCGATCACCGTCACGCCCAGGCCCCGCACCGTCTCCACCAGCCACCGGAAGCGCGGGTGTAGCTCAGGCGCCCCGCCGGTGAGGTCGAGCGTCGGCAGGCCACGGGCGGCGAGCACCCGCGGGACCAAGGCGATGGTCGCCTCGTCCATCTGCTCCGTGCGGCCTGGGCCAGCGTTCACGTGGCAGTGCAGGCAGCTCTGGTTGCAGCGGTACCCCAGGTTGACCTGTAGGGTCGCCACGCCGCGGCGGCGCAGGGGCGGGAAGGCGGTGACCCGCAACAGGGGCAGCATGTCATGCATGGCTGTGCATCCTCGAAGTGTGAATCTGGTCGCGGTCGGTCGCGGATTGGTCGCGCCTGGCGCGGATTCCTGACAGCACGGGACCGACCCGGTGGCGGTCTTGGTTCACGCGAGCCTGTGCCAGACCTGAGCTTGCGGGGACTCAGGTGCCGCCCTACCCGCACCACACGTAACACAGGCAAAATCAGTCAAAGGCTCGCTGGTTCAGTCGTGCCCATGTGGCTCCAGCAGCCTGGCAACCAGGCCCGTCCAGCCGGTCTGATGCGAGGCGCCGACGCCGCGCCCGGTATCGCCGTGAAAATACTCATAGAACAGGATGTAATCGCGAAACTGCGGATCGGTCTGGAATTTATCCTGTTTGCCGAAGACGGGTCTGCGGCCCGCGGCGTCGCGGCGAAATAACCGGGCCAGGCGTTCCGCAATGGAGTCGGCCACGTCGTCGATGGAGACCAAGGCCCCCGAGCCGGTCGGGTACTCGATGCGGAATTCAGGGCCGTAGTATTTCGCGAAGCGGCGCAGCGAGGTCACCAGCAGGTAATTGACCGGAAACCAGATGGGACCGCGCCAGTTGGAATTACCGCCAAAGACGCCGGACTCGGATTCACCTGGCTCATAGTGGACGCCGATGGGATGGGTCATACAGGAAAAGACATAGGGCGCTTCGAGATGGGCGCGCGAGAGCGAGCGGATCCCGTAGTCCGAGAGGAATTCAGTCTCGTCGAGCATGCGTTTCAGCAGGCATTTCATACGATGGCCGCGCAGCAGGGAGAGCAGGCGGAGGTTGCCGCGGCCCGGTTCGTTCCAGTGCGAGACCAGTGCGGCCAGATCGGGACGGTACTTGAGGAACCATTCCAGGCGCCGCTTGAAGTCCGGAAGTTTGTCGAGGAGCTCGGGCTCCAGGATCTCGACGGCGTATAGCGGGATCAGCCCGACCATGGAACGTACCTTGAGCGGCAACATGCCGCCGTCCGGCAAGCGCAGCGCATCGTAGAAAAACTGGTCATCCTCGTCCCACAGTCCCACGCCGTGATCGCCGATATTATTCATGGCCGCGGCGATATACAGAAAGTGCTCGAAGAACTTGGTGGCGATATCCTCGTAGGCATGGTTGTATTGGGCCAGTTCCAGGGCGATGCGCATCAAATTGAGGCAATACATGGCCATCCAACTGGTGCCGTCGGCCTGATTGATATGCCCACCCGTGGGCAGCGGCGCGCTGCGATCGAACACGCCGATATTGTCCAGACCCAGAAAGCCACCCTGAAAGACGTTGTGCCCCTCGGCGTCCTTGCGATTGACCCACCAGGTGAAGTTGACGATCAGCTTATGGAGCTCGCGCTCCAGAAAATCCCGGTCGCCCTCGCCGCCGTTGGCATCGCGCTCCAGTTTATAGACCTCCCACACGGCCCAGGCGTGTACCGGCGGATTGACGTCTCCGAAGGCCCATTCATAGGCCGGGATCTGGCCGTTGGGGTGCTGGTACCAGACGCGTGTCATCAGCAGCAACTGGTTCTTGGCGAAGACCGGATCGACCAGGGCGATGGCGACGCAGTGGAAGGCGAGATCCCAGGCCGCATACCAGGGATACTCCCATTTGTCCGGCATGGAGATGATCTCGGCATTATTCAGGTGAGACCATTCGTGGTTGCGGCCGTGCCGGCGCTCTGCCGGTGGCGGCGGCATGGCCGGGTCGCCCTTGAGCCACTGAGGAATGTCGAAGTAGTAGAACTGCTTGCTCCAGATCATGCCGGCCAGGGCCTGGCGCTGGATCAGCCGGGCCTCGGCGTCGGGCAGGTCCCTCTGAAGGCCGGTATAGAAGGCGTCCGCCTCATCGCGGCGCAGCCGCAGGAGCGCATCGAAGTCCGCGAACGGCCGGGTGTTCTGCCCTTTGGCCAGGCGCAACCTGACCACCACCTGGCCCTGCGCTGGCACGGTCAGCACATAGTGCGCGGCGGCCTTGGTGCCGTTCTGCTGCGGGTTTACGGCGTGGTGGTCACCGGCGATGACATAGTCGTGAAAGGCGTCCTTGAAGAACCCTGTTTCCGGCGCACCGTAGAGGCGCCGCACATTGGTGTCGTTGTCGCAGAACAGCAGGTCCGGTTCGCCGTCGAGGTGGCAGTGGTATCCGGTCAGCTTGGCATGCTCGACCACGATGCAGCCGCGCTCGTCGGCGGAGAGCTTGGGCCGGGTCGGATCGTAGCCCCAGGCCCAGGTGTTGCGAAACCAGAGCTGCGGCAGGAGATGCAGCGGGGCCTCCTCGGCGCCTCGGTTGTGTACCGTGACCTGCATGAGGATATCGTCGACGTCGGCCTTGGCATATTCGACGAAGACATCGAAGTAGCGGTCGTCATCGAACACCCCGGTCTCCAGCAGCTCGAATTCGGGCTGGTCCTTGCCGCGGCGGCGGTTTTCCTCGACGAGCCGGGCGTAGGGGAATTCCGCCTGCGGATACTTGTAGAGCATCTTCAGGTAGGAATGGCTCGGCGTGGCGTCCAGGTAGTAGTAGATCTCCTTGACGTCCTCGCCGTGATTGCCTTCACCATTGGTCAGGCCGAAGAGACGTTCCTTGAGGATGGGATCGCGACCGTTCCACAGCGCCAGGGCCAGACACAGTCGCTGCTGCTGATCGCTGATACCGGCAATGCCGTCCTCGCCCCAGCGGTAGGCGCGCGAGCGTGCCTGGTCGTGGGTGAACGAATCCCAGGCCTCGCCCGTGGCGCTGTAGTCCTCGCGCACCGTACCCCATTGGCGTTCGGAGACATAGGGGCCCCACCGGTCCCAGGCGGCCGTCTTGGCGTTGCGTGCCGCCATGCGCTCCCGCTCGGCATCGGGTGTTGCACCGAGATCGCCAGGCGTCGTCTTACGGGCCTTATTTGCCATGCGCGTTTCCTTGGTGAGGGGTTGGCCGCGCGGCCTCATGACGGTGCAGACTCAGCCAGGCGCGCAGCACTTCGGCGACACTCCAGGCCTGGGCGAAACAGCCGCACGCGGCGAACGGCGGTTCGGCGTCGAAGATCTCACTCAGGTTGCCCAGGCAGGCGCCCTGCAGATGCAGGATGAGCGGATCGAGGAACGACCGGGCCAGCGCGGCATCGCCATACACCCGGTAATGGGCGTCGACGAAGGGACCGATCAGCCAGGCCCAGACGGTGCCCTGGTGATAGGCGCCGTCGCGTTCGCGCGATCCGCCCCCATAGTGCCCCACATAGCCCGGCTCGCCGGGCGCGAGACTGCGCAGACCGTGGGATGTCAGCAACTCGCGCGCACAAGTGTCGACCACGGCCTTCTGCCGGGCCGGGGCCAGGGGGCTGTGAGGCAGAGAGGCCGCAAAGATCTGATTGGGGCGCAACCGGGCATCATAGCGTTGGCCGTCCTGGCCGGGTTCGCCCTCCGGCCCGTCGATCACGTCATACAGGGCGCCCCGGGCGGGGTTCCAGAAGCGCTCGAAACTCTGTTCGACCCGGTCGGCCGCCTGCCGATAGCCAGCCGCCTCAGGCCCTTTGTTCAACTGCGAGGCCAATCCCTGCATCAGGCGCAGGGCGTTGTACCAGAGCGCATTGATCTCCACGCACTTGCCGATGCGCGGCGTGACGACCCAGTCGCCGACCTTGGCGTCCATCCAGGTCAGCTGTACGCCGTCCTGCCCGGCCGCCAGCAGTCCATCGACGGCGTCCACATGGATGCCATAGCGCGTCCCGCGCCGGTGCCAGGCGATGATGTCGACCAGGACGGGATAGAGCTCGGCGGCGAGTGACGGGTCGCCGCTGTAGCGGCTGTACTGGTCGATCGCGTGGAAGAACCACAGCGTCGCATCGACGGTGTTGTATTCGGGCGTCTCGCCGCCGTCGGGAAAGCGATTGGGCAACAGGCCTTCGCTGACATGCGCGGCGAAGGTGCGCAGGATCGCCGCGGCGATGTCATAGCGCTGGGTGGCGAGTGTCAGGCCCGGGAGGGCGATCATGGTGTCGCGACCCCAATCGCCGAACCAGGGATAACCGGCGATCACGGTCTTGCCCACTGCAAGGCCATCCAGATGCCGATCAACGATGAACTGATCGGCGGCCAGCGCGAGCTGCCTGATCCCGCCTGGGGATCCGGCGGGCAAGGGGTCGAGCAGCACGGCAGCGCGATGCGCGACCTGCCTGCGCAGGTCGGCGAACGACGGCGGGGCTTCGGGGTCGGCGGTCAGGACGAGCGTCGCCCGTTCGCCGGGTCCGAGGGACAGCACGAACCGACCTGGGCGGTAGAGATCCTCCGTGTCGTCCAGTCCACGCGCGCCCTCCACCCGGTGTCTGAAATTCCAGTACCAGTCCGGGTCCGCCGTGAAGGTAGCGCCGGCGCAGATCAGCCGATAGGCCTGTGCGCCGGGGAATGCCTCGATCTCGCAACCGTCGGGGATCTCACGCAGGGCCGGTTGCCATCCGCCGTGGCCATGGCTGTGATAATCGCGGTAGGTGCAGAGTGGGACGAGCTCCAGGTGCAGCGGTTCACTGGCGCGCAGGACCTCGAGGCTGACCTGGGTCGTGTTCTGTCCAGGCGCCATCAGCAGGCGTTTCTCCAGGAGCGCCTCGGCCATGGCGTAGCGCCAGACCGGCATCCCCTGGTCGAGATGAAACGATTCGAGATGCAGATAACCCCGCGGCGCGACCGTACCGTCGCCGAACTCGTGCGTCGCCAGCCGGTATTCGGTCGAGGCGTAGGTGACAGTGACATCCAGGCCCGCGACCAGGAGTGTCCGGGAGACCGGAGGGGCGAGCGCAGCGATCAGCAGACCATGATAACGGCGGGTATTGGTCTCGCAGAGCGTTCCGCAAGCAAAACCGCCGATGCCGTTGGTGACCAGCCATTCATGCCCCAGCGCCTGCGAAAGTGCGCCACAGGTGTTACGTCCAAGTTGCGGTAGGTTCATGGATCGATTGAGCGGGGTTTGGCCTTGTAGACCAGGGTATCGGGGTGAAAGGCGTACCAGGCGAACCAGAATCCCACCACGGCGGGGATGGGCCTGCCCTGGGCATCCTCGGCCGTCGCGTTGCCGTGCTCGGCGTCGAAGCGCACGGTG
>DYPP01000238.1 GCA_020719845.1 Treponema denticola
GACTGCGCCTACTGCAAGCAGTTCAAGGCCGAGGTGCTCGACGGCTGGAAGTCCGAGGTACCCGTCGTCCGCACCATGGGGGTAGAGCCCCCGGCCGGCTGGAAGCTGGAGAAGGCGCTGTTTGCCACCCCGACCATCGTGCTGTTCGAGAACGGCAAGGAGGTCTCGCGCTTCACCGGCTGGCAAGGCGACCAACCGCGCTTCTGGAAATGGCTCGGCTTCCAATTGCTCACGCCTGCGCAGCAGAAGATCGCCTTCGAGCAAGGCACCGAGCGGCCCGGCACCGGTTCGCATCTGGACGAGAAGCGCCCCGGCACCTTCGTCGATCCCATCACCGGCGCGGCGCTGTTTCGCAGCGACACCAAGTTCAACAGTGGTACCGGGTGGCCGAGCTTCTTCAACCCACTGCCCGGCGCGCTCACCGAGCATACGGACGAGGCCCACGGCATGCGCCGGGTCGAGGTCAAGAGCGCCAGTTCCGGCATTCACCTCGGCCATGTCTTCGACGATGGCCCAGCGCCCACCGGCAAACGCTACTGCATCAACGGCAATGTGCTGAAGTTCGTGCCGGATGCTGGGAAGTGACGTGGCGACCTGGCGCCTATCCTGGCCACTGCTCGCCTGCCTGTCCGGCGCGCCGGGCCTGGCCATGGCCGATTGCCTGGCCGACAGCGGCTCGGCCCGTGCCGTACTGATGGAGCTCTATACCTCGGAGGGCTGCAGCAGTTGCCCGCCGGCCGACCGCACGCTGTCGCAATGGAAGGGACAACCTGAGCTCGCGGGCCGGTTGGTGCCGCTGGCCTTCCATGTCGATTACTGGGACGACCTGGGCTGGGTGGATCGCTTCGCCGCTCCGCGTCACGCGCAGCGGCAGCGGGATCTGGCGGCCCGGGCCGGCTCCCGCCTGATCTACACGCCGCAGTTCCTGCGCAACGGTCGCGATTGGCGCAGCCAGGGCAGCCCGCTGGAGAATGCCGGGACCGACGGGCCGGCTGGGGCGACGATCAGCCTGGGACTGAACCGGAGCAACCCGGGAACGCTGACGGTCGGCGGGGAGGTCCGCGTGTCCCAGCGAGGCCGGGAAGTCGACGCCTACCTTGCCGTTTATGAAAACAATCTGGAGTCTCGGGTGCCCAGGGGCGAGAACGC
>DYPP01000239.1 GCA_020719845.1 Treponema denticola
ATTACTCATAAGTCAGAAATATAGGCAACACCTGGATGTCTGAAGAACGAGCGAACGAGTTCGGGCCGTGCAGCGATATCAGCCAGTTGTGCGTGCACCTTGTCGGCTAGTTTTTCCCCGGCTCGCAACGGTCTGCGTGCCACACCCGTACGTTTGGCGTAACTCCACACCAACTCGTCCGGGTTCAGGTCTGGCGCATAGCCCGGCAGGAAATGCAGCGTCAGCTTGCCCTGCAGACGCTCGACGTAGGCGCGCACCGCCAGCGTCTTGTGCGCCGACAAGCCATCGACGATCAGGTGAACAGGCTTGCGGCGTCCCTTCATCATCCCGCCCAGCAATTCCACAAAGCGTTCGCCGTTCAAGGCACCGCTGTAGGTCGCGAACCAGAAGCCCCCCTTGCTGTTCACCGCCGAGGCCGCGCTGATGCCCTGACGCTGCCCCGGCACCTTGACCACGGGCGTCTGGCCACGTGCCGCCCAGGTCGTCCCAACCACTGCATCGGCACGGAAACCGGACTCGTCCCAGAAGTAGATGTCGGCCTTGTCCTGCCGTGCCTGGCGCGCAATCGACGGGTAGGTCTCCTGCTGCCAGCGCGCCACCGCCACCGGGTCGCGCTGATACGCCTGCTGCAAGGGTTTTTGCGGCGACAGGCCGAGGCGCGTGAGCAGAGTCCCGACGCTGGCGAGACTCAGGCTGACGCCGAATTTCTGCGCAATCAATTCGCGCACGATCTGCCGTGTCCACAGACCGAAGTCGAATCCGTATTGCTGCGGATTCTTGCCGTTGACCCAGCGGAACACCTGACGCGCCTGCGCCGCATCGAGCTTGCGCGGGCGACCGGTGCCGCGCGTCGAACGCAGCACCCGCGCGCCCTTGCCGCGCCCGCGTGCCTTCGCGCGAACTTTGTACGCCCAGGTGCGATGCAGTCCGAACGACGCCGAGACCAGCGCGGGGCTCTCGCCTTCGGCCATGCGCTGCAAGGCGATCAGACGCATGGCTTCCAGCGCTTCATGGGATAGGGTTCGGCCATCTTGTTTCATGCTGAGTCGGACTGGTGAACGGGTAAAATGTTCCCTATATTCCTGACTTGTGAGTAACCGCGAAATCAAACGCCGTACCCGTGTCGCTTCCATCTTCCCGAACACCGCT
>DYPP01000240.1 GCA_020719845.1 Treponema denticola
GCCGCCGCCATGGCGTCGATTTCCTTGCGCAAATGCTTGGTGGCCGGGGTGACGATGGCGACGAAGTAGGCCTCGCGCAATTTGCGTTGCGCCGGGGCGTCGTGCAGATAACCGTTCGCTCCGGTGTGCAGCATGGCCGAGTTGGCCGCCTTCAATACCAGCTCGCCACCCAGCAGACGCGCTTCCAGCACCGTGCGCTGATAATCCGGCTCAAGGTTGAACGGCGTTTCGCACAGGCCGGCAATCGCTTCGCGTGCGTCTTCAAGCTCTTCGCGCAACTCGTCGGGGCGGTCATCGAGGAAACAGTTGACGTGACCAAGCTTGGGTTCCACTTCTTCGCACAGCTGGATGCAGCTTTCGATCACGCCGGTCGCCATGCCGGTCTGCAACAGAATGAAGCCCGCCTTCATCTTCTTCAGATAAGGCATCAGAGGGTCGCCGACCACATGGTTCTTCGGTACGAACACGTCCTTGAACACCAGCGCATAGGTGCCGGTGCCTTCCATGCCGCAGAATTTGGCCAGCTGCTTGAGCTCCATACCCGGCCAGGAGGTATTGACCATCGCCATAACATCGCGCGGGTTATCGCCGCCGACCTTGAAGATGGAGCCGAACCAGTGATCCGGCCCGAGGTTGGAAATCCAAGGCAGATTGCCGTTAAGGATGAAACCGTCGTCGGTTTCGACAGCAGACACCAGCAACGGCTCAATGCCTGCCAGGTATTTCATCGGATTGGAGAGCGCCGTGCCACCGAGTGCTTCGCCGCTGGCGAGCTTGGGCAACAGGGTTTGCTTGAGATAATCGTTGTTGGACATCTCGATGTACCAGCACACCACGTCCTGCGCCCACATCATGAAACCGGTGGACATGCACTGCTGCGAGACGATGTCCATCGCCTTCAGCGCGGCTTGCAGGTCGTACTCGCCGCGCCCGTTCTGCGAGGCGAGGTGTTGACGGAAAGCACCCGCCTCGCCCAGAGCGCGCAACACCTCGGCAGGGTAATGTCCTTGGTCGATTTTCACGGTCAGCGGGGCGAGCTTGTCGCGCACGATGTCGCGGATGGTGTTGAACATCAGCTCGCCTTCGATAGCTATGGACGGGGCGGTGTTCATGGTGGGGGTCACGGCGGTCATGGCGTTCTCCTTC
>DYPP01000241.1 GCA_020719845.1 Treponema denticola
CCCCAGAGGATAGACCGGATAGGGGACAGTCAGGGTATTGGCGGAGATGAGCAGGATCTTCACGGGCGGGAAAACTCGACGGCGGAAAGGCAGTGCCCCAGGCCAAGCATCAGAATCGCCTGGCCTTTTTTGATGAGCCCAAGCGGGATTTCCGGCAGATCCGGCATTCCTAATATTGGCAAGAGAGGCGTTTCAGGATCAGATGATGCCGCATCAAGCAGGGAGACCGCCAGAGTTGCCGCCACCGCCGAGGCCGAGGCGAACTCGCCGGTCAATTCCCGGTAGCGGATGAGCGGGGCCTTGACCCCGGAGCCTTCCAGGAACCGCACCAACTGAGCCTCACCCTCTTTCCGGTCAGCGGCGGGAATCCCCACCAGCAGGAGCCCGTATTTTCCGGCCATGGCCTGCGCCCCGCCCAGCGACACGATCAACGACTCGACGCATCCCTCCGCCGTGCCACTCCCCAAGAAAGGCAGCCTGACAAGACAGCGCGCCCCCGCGCTTTTCCGGCTCAGACACAAGGCGCCGCCGCCGTCGGTAAGCGGCCCCCCAGAAGCAATGGAGGGGTCAAGCAGAGGGGACAGCACCTGATGGCCTTCATCTGCGCCCATGACCAGGCAGGTTGTATCCTCTTCCTTGAGCAGGAGATCCGCAGCCAGCAAGGCCTGTTCAAAGGAATAGTCACCGCCGCTGGTGGTGATATTGGCACCGGTCGCCCCAAACATGATTGCCGCCTGGGCCGCCGGCCCGTTATGCACCGAGCCGACAAAATCCGTGGGGCTGGGGAACTGCTCCTGGGAGTCCGTAAGACGGGTCAGGAAGTCATAGGTCTCGGAGAGCGCCCCCCAGCCCGATCCCATAAAAAGGGCGGCGGGCTGGTCGCCACGCCCGGAGTCTTCCCAGGCGGCCTGGGCCAGCAACAATGTCATCCGGGGCAGACGTTTCAAGCGGCGCACCAGGCTGGCAGGCAGTTTTTTGGCAAATGGCTCCAGCTCTGGTATCCCGGCAACAGACAGGCCCTGGGCGAGCAGGGCCATGGTCGCCTCGGTGCCGCCGGCGCCGGTGAGGCAGGAGAATCCATGAACGGCCAGTTCGGGGACGCCTTGCTCTGAGACAACTTGCTGCGAAACC
>DYPP01000029.1:0-13478 GCA_020719845.1 Treponema denticola
TAGCTACAGTATCGAATAAACCCGCCCAAAACTAAAAGGGGAACTCGGAAAACTGCGGCCGGGAGGGGGGACGGCTCCGTCCGGTCACTGCCCCTTGAAGGCTGCTGCCATGCGCTCAATCTCGCCGGCGGCAATACCCAACCGCTTTGCTCGTTCACGCCAGGTGGAGACCGCCGCTCGGACCGATTCAAGGATCGACCGCGCTTCCGGCTGGGCTAACCGGTAATATTTGGCCACCGAGAGCGCAAGCCCAAAATCCAGGGCATTGTCATACTCGTCGATAGCCAGGGATAGGCCTATGCAATCCGGCGATGGATTGATGTCGTATGCCGGAGAAAGCCGCCAGCCGGTTCTTTCAAGCAGAAAGCCGTGATTCCGCAGATGGTCGTCGGCGTTGGCCACGGCGATAGAAAACACGATGCGCCTCCAGAGCTGATGCAAGTCGGCTTCGGGACGGGAACCGGAGCGCAGAATGAACTCGACCAGTTCGAGATAGCTCGCCCCGTCCTCCGCACTATCCCCGTCCTTGCGGCCAAGAAGCGTCATGGCCGAAGCAAAGTGAAGACGCCCTGCTCCGATGCGGTCAAAGCGCTTTGTCAAAAAGGTAGAACCACGCTTCGAAAACGAATCGAGCCGGCATTCGGACATCTCCAGCCCCGCCGCGCGGGCAAGCTCCGCAGCGAGCAGTTCCCAGGCCTCCACGTCCCGCTCATCATCCTTACCGGGAAATTTTGCGATCCAGAGTTCGCCCCTCTCGTCGACCACGCTCGCTTTCGGCCGCGCGCCGCCGAGGGATGAGCCGGGAGCGATCAGCATGGCCAGCCATGGATCGAGGGCTGCATCGTTCCCCTCGCTTTCTGCGAGGGAGCTCGCGTACTCGAGATCCCGCAACCTGGACCAGGGAGGAGCTGCCATGGCGCTATCCGTACTTTGAAAGACCATGCTGCCCCGCACCTTGAACCGAAGAGCGCCCAGACGATTTTGGTCATAAACACCGAGCAGGCAATCGGATTCAACGAGCCTGCGCGGCGTTCGCCCTTCCTTTCTGGCAAAAATAGCCTCACGCCTCCGCATAAGCACGCGCCCCCAGCGGTCGGGCGCAGAATCCAGGAAAAGGCCGAAGTTGGGCTTATCCATGGCGGTGTATTGAGGGCCTTTGTAGAAGCGAAGATCCGGATCGAGTACCCGTGGATCGTCCCGATGAAGCCAGTCTTCATCATACTCGAAGTAAAAGACCTCCCTGCCCCGTGTCTCCTGAACGAACAGGGTCCCCAATCGGACGGCGGCTCCCAGATCGATCCAGTCGGCATAGACGTCGATGACCCGCGGCTGTCCGTTCACGGATCGTTCCTTGGTTTAGCTTTGCGGGCCCGCTTGCGGACCGGAAGCTTGGCGTCCTGCAGGGCTCGTCCCAGTTCGTCATCCCGGGCGATCATCTCCAGGTCCTTCTCAAGACCGAGGACAAAGAGGACTTGAATCCAGGTAGCCATCGAGACCGAACCGGCGCCATTCTCAAGGGCGCTGAGCGTTTGTCTGCTGATCCCCGCCCGTTCAGCCACCATCCCTGAGCTGAGGCCGCGCCTGAGTCGCGCCAACCGAATATTCCCTCCCAGCGTCTCCAGCCTCCGGCCGACAGCGGGTAATAACACCAACGAACTTCCCGGCATAATGTCTATTATTATAGTCTATGAATAACTTTCTGTCTAATAATATTTACATATTTATAGAAAGACCCTTCCACAGGGCATATTCCGGACGAAGGGCCAGTCATCCACCCCTATCGGCGCTATCCTTGCCGCGCCGGGCCGGCGGTTCAAGTCCAGGTAGGTGGGCATGCACGTAAAAAGAGGACGCCCTCGGGCGTCCTCAACGTAGCTTTCTGGGCCCACCTGGACTTGGCTTCCGGACGCGGGCATCCTGCCCGCGCCCTTCAGCCCGCCTGCGCCCCTGAACCGGCATCCCTGCCGGTTCGCGCTCCCCTCCGGTCGCGCCGGGGCTCCGGTTCAAGTCCAGGTGGGCATTTTGAACAAAAGAGGACGCCTGCCGGCGTCCTCAAATTCACTTTCTGGGCCCACCTGGACTTGAACCAGGGACCTACGGATTATGAGTCCGCAGCTCTAACCAACTGAGCTATGGGCCCGGGGGTCTCCTTTTTAGCGCGTACGGGGGAAAAAGTCAAGGAAGCGTGTATAATGGAGGCATGAAGACCCGATGGCCCACTCCGCCGCGGCGCGGCTTGTTTTTTTTGTTGGCCCTTGCCCTGGGGGCCAACCTGTACGCCGAACGGTTTGCCTATACCTACCGGGCGGGGGATCAGTACCGGGTGCTGTCCACGGTCATAGAAGACGTGTACATCGACCGCATACTGAGCCACCAGGCGGAAATCCTGAACCGCATCGCCGTGACGGTCAGCGCCGTTTCCGGCGGCACGGGCACCCACCGGGCGACCTTTCAGACGTCGGAACGTTCCGTGGGCACCCAGACGGGGCGCGGATTCCAGTGGGCCCGGGAGTACGAATCCGTGTTTGACCGGGACGCGGCGGGTCGTTTTGCCATCGAACCGGGCTATTACATGCCCGTGGTGCGCAACGTGCCCGTATTCCCGGACCGGGACCTGGCGCCGGGTGAAACCTGGTCCGCGCCGGGGGAAGAGGTCCACGATTTCCGGGACAGCTACGGCATCGCCGAGCCCTACCGCATCCCCTTCACCGCCAACTACCGGTATCTGGGGTCCAAGGAATGGAAGGGCAAAACCTATCCCGCTTTTTCCGTCACCTACCGGATCTTCGACGAACCCCCGGCGGCTCCCGGCGCGCTCTGGCCGCGACGGGTCATGGGCGCCTCGGACCAGCTGGTCTACTGGGACGGCGAACTGGGCCAGGCGGCGGCCTACGAAGAAAGCTTCCGGATGATCCTGGAGCTTTCCAACGGCCTGACCGTGGAATACCGGGGACAGGCACGGGCGGAAATCATCGAAGCCCAGCCCATGGACCGGGCAGAAATCGCCGACCAGATCGAAAAGGACATCTCCCGTCTGGGGATAGCGGACGCCACGGTCCGGATAGTGGACCAGGGCGTGGCCATCAGCCTGGAGGATATCCGCTTTCAGCCCGATTCGGCGGTGCTGATGCCCGACGAACGGCTCAAGCTGGACCGCATCGCCGAAATCCTGCAGCGTTATCCCGACCGGGACATCCAGGTGGGCGGCCACACCGCGCTGGCGGGCACGGCGGAAGGCCGGGCCCGGCTTTCGGCGGAGCGGGCGGCGGCGGTGGCGGACTACCTGATCGCCCGGGGCGCGCGGGCCGCCGACCGGGTGGTGGTCCGGGGCTTCGGCGCCGACCAGCCGGTGGCGGGCAACGATACCGAGGCGGACCGCAAGAAGAACCGCCGGGTGGAAATCACGGTCCTGGAGAATTGAGGCGGCCGTTCTTCCTTCGCCTACCTTGACCGGCGCCGGGCGGGCGTGATACCACGTTGGTACCCATGAACTACTCGGACCCCACCAAACTGGCCATCGTCGCTTGCCCCGGCGGAGAGCGTTTTTCCGAAGAAGTGATCGTCCACCTCCGCCGCCTGTACCGGCGCCGCTTCGACCACAAGGCCGCGCTGCTGGCCAAGCGCTACGACATGGACAAGGAAACCGTGGTCCGTGAAATCAATCTGGCCAACGACATCGCCTCGACGGCGTTGAACATTCCCGGGGACGTTCAAAAATTCCGGGCTCCGGCCTTCAAGGTTCCCGCCCGTTTTACCTATTTCCCCAACGGGGAAGTCAAGACCGAAATTCTGGAATCCATCCGCGGCAAGGACGTCTACGTCGTCCAGGACGTGGAAAACCGCCACGCCCTGCCCTTCAACGACGGCAAAAACCTGAAGGTGCTCTCGGTCAACGATCACCTGATGAACGTCTTCGTGGCCGTGGACGCGGTCAAGCAGGCCGGCGCCGAGCGGGTGACCCTGGTCATTCCCGTCTATCCCTATTCGCGGCAGCATAAAAAAAAAGGCCGTGAAGGCCTGACCGCCAGCCGTATCGGCAAGATGCTGGAAGCCATGGGCGTGGACCGCATCATCACCCTGGACATCCATTCCCGGGAAATCGAGAACGCCTTCAACTTCATGCGCCTGGAAAACCTGCACGCCAGCTACCAGATCATCCGCAAGCTGGCCCAGATCACGGACATCCACAGCGAAGATTTTGTGGTGGTCTCCCCGGACACCGGCGCGGTGGACCGCAACAAGTTCTACGCCACCAGCCTCAACCGGCCGCTGGCCCTGCTCTACAAGGAACGGGACTACAGCCGGGTGACCCAGAACGCGCTGGACAACAACATCGCCGAGGTCAAGCTGCTGGGCAACGTGACGGGCAAGACCGTCTTCATCGCCGACGACATGCTCGGCACCGGCGGCACCCTGCTCAAGGCCATGAAATTCCTCAAGGACCAGGGCGCCAAAAGCGTCATCTGCGCCATCAGCCTGCCCTTCTTTTCCGGGGAAGCGGTCGAACATTTTGAGGAAGCCTACCGGCAGGGCTTCTTTTTCCGCATCATCGGCACCAACGCGGTCTACCACGAAGCCATCCTGAAGCGCGAATGGTACGTCAGCGTCAACATCACCGGCCTTTTTGCCCAGACCATCGCCCGGCTCCACCACGGCCGTTCCCTGAGCTCCATCCTGGACAACCGCGAAATCATCGAAAAGCTCATCGCAAAGGCATGAACCCGCCCCGGCCCCCCGCCAACATCCTGTGCGCCGATATCGGGACTTCATCCCTGAAGGCGGCCTTGATCGACGTCGATGGCGGCCTGCGGGCCTTTGCCCGGGAACCCTACCCCGCGGAACGCGTCCTGTCCGGCGTCGTGCACGCCGCGGACTGGGCGGAAGCCTTCCAGCGGGCGATACGCAACCTGCAAGCGGCGCTCAGCGGGACGGAGACTGCGGCGGTCTGCATTTCCGGCAACGGGCCGACCCTGGTGCCGGTCAACGGCGACGGAACGGCGTTGCCGCCGCTGCACTGGCACGACGGACGCAGCGCGCCCCTCCCGGGACGGCCGTCGCTTTTCCTGCCCCGGGCGGCCTGGCTCAAGCTGAACCAGCCGGAAGCCTACCAGCGGGTCCGCTGGCTGCTGTCCAGCCAGGAATGGCTGTCTTTCCGGCTCGGCGCCGATCCCTGCACGGTGCTGCCCGCCCCCGCCTACGGCCCCTACTACTGGGACGCGCCGCAGCTGGCCGACTACGGCCTTAACCCGGCCAAGTTTCCCCCCTTCGTCGCCCAGGGCGCGCGCATCGGGACGGTTTCGTCCCGGGCCGCCGCGGAGTACGCCCTGCCCGCAGGGGTGCCCGTCATCGCCGGCGGCCCGGACTTCATCATGGCCCTGGTGGGCGTCGGCGCCGTCCAAGCAGGCCTGGTCTGCGACCGGGCGGGCACCTCGGAGGGCATCAACGTCTGCAGCGACCGGCCCGCCCGGAGCGCCGAACTGCGTACCCTGCCCCACCTGCGGGAGGGCCTGTGGAACGTCGGCGCCATGCTGCCCACCACGGGGCGCCTTTTTGAATGGTTCCGCCACATCACCGGCCAGCAGGACCGGAACTACCACGACATGCTGGCCGAAATCGTGGGCACCCCCTCCCGGGACCTCAAGCACCACGGGGGCTTCTTTTTCCCCGACATCCGCGCTTCCGGCGCCCTTTCCGGCCCCAGCGCCTTCATTTCCACCGCCGGACTCACCACCCGGCCGGAGCTGGGCCGCGCCGTGGTCGAAGCCATCGGCTACCTGGTCCGGGGCGCCGTGGACACCCTGGAACGCCACGGCTACCGGATCGAGGGCATGCGGCTATCCGGCGGGCAGGCCAAAAACGTCCTCTGGAACCAGCTCAAGGCGGACATCACCGGGCGCTACCTGGAGATTCCCCACATCGAAGACGGCGAGCTGGCGGGCGACGCCTGCGCGGCCATGACCGCCCTGGGCGCGGCGGACAGTTTGGAGCAGGCCATCGAAAAGACCGTGCGCATCGTCCAGGTCTACGAGCCGAACCAGAAAGCCTACGCCCTGCACGCCGAACGCTACGACCAGTACCGGACCATGCTGGTCAAGATGGAGCGGTTTTTGGGATGAAGGTCTACCATCTGCCCGACCAGGTCCGGGGCCTGCTCTTCGACGTGGACGCCACGCTGTACACCCACCCCGAATACGCCCAGGTCCAGATCGACGACCTGATCCGCCGCCTGGCCGCCCGCCGTGGTCTGGGCTATGACGACATGCGGCGTCAGGTGGAAGACTACCGCCGCGACTGGGCCGAAGCGCAGGGCGGCAAAAAGACCAGCCTGGGCAACGCCTTTGTGCACTTCGGCGTTTCCATCGAAGAAAGCGTGCGCTGGCGGGAAGAATTGGTCGATCCCTCCAAGTACCTGCGGCCCGATCCCGAGCTGCGGCGCACCCTGCAGGCGCTTTCCGCCCATGCCGCCCTGGCGGTGGTCACCAACAACGCCGTCCTGACCGGCCGGCGCACGTTGCGGGCCCTGGGCGTCGAAGACCTGTTCTCCGTCGTCATCGGCCTGGACAGCTGCGGCGTCTCCAAACCCCACGCCCAGCCCTACCTGGCCGCCGCCGCCGGCCTGGGCGTGGATCCGCCCGCCTGCGTCTCCATCGGCGACCGCTACGACATCGACCTGGCCCTGCCGCTGGAACTGGGCATGGGCGGCATCCTGGTGGACGGGGTGGAAGACGTCTACCGCCTGCCGGAAGTATTGTTTTCCCTTGACGGTTCCCGAACTTCCATGCAACCCTGAAGGTCTATGAGCATCGAAGTATTCGCGGCCGATCTGGCGGACATCTGTTCCCGTTCCCCCCTGGCCCCGGGGCGCCGCCTGTCCTGGACGATCATCGCCAACCCCAAGGCCGGCGGCTTCACCATCCATTCCCGCTGGAAGCGGCACCGCGCCGTTCTCGGCGCCTACGCCGAAAAAGCCCGGGCCAATCCGGCGCGTTCCGCCGGCGGCGGGCCCTCCCGGACCGCCCGGGAACTGGACGGCGGCAACGGGACGCTGGGCGCCCGGGGGCTGATTCCCACCCAGCGTCCCGCCCACGCCGGAGAGATCGTGCGCGCGCTGATCGACGAAGCCGGCGCGGAAACGCCGGACGCTGCGGGCTTCCACCTGATCATCACCGCCGGCGGCGACGGCACCAGCCTGGAAGCCCTGACGGCGCTCTTCTACGCCCCGCCGGCGCTCCGCTCCCGCTTCGCGGTCCTCCGCCTGCCCATGGGCACGGGCAACGACGGCGCCGATTCCCGGGACCTGGACCGGGCGCTGGACCTGCTGCTCTATCCGACCCGGATCGAATTCACCCCTGCGGTGCGGCTGCGGACCGCCACGGCCGGCAAGGGGCCCTTCCTGGCTTTCAATATCCTTTCCGTCGGTCTGGACGCCTTTGTCGCCTTGATGACCAACAAGATGAAGGGCAGGATGCCCGGGGATTCGTACAAACTGTGGGTGGATCTGGTCACGCTCTTCTACGATTTGATCTACCGGATGACGCCGCTTTCCGTCGTCGCCCGGGACGCGCAGGACCGCGCTACCCTGGCCTTTACCGAACGCCTGCTGTTCCTGGCTTTCGGCGTCGGCGGGCACCGGACCTACGGCGCCAACATCGCCATGCTTCCGGACGGGCGCAACGTCTGCGCCGTCAAATTCGTATCCATACCCCAGCGGATCATACTCAAGCAGCTGTTCATCAGCGGCCGCCACGCCGACCGGCCGGAAGCCCGGCTCTTCAACGCCCAACGGGTGGAACTGAGCGGCGACCAGCCGATGCCGGCCCAGATGGACGGTGAAACCATTCGGCTCGAGGCGGCGGATTTTCCGGTCAGCATCGAGCTGACCGAACCGGCCATCCCGGTGCTCCGGCGCCTCTAGTATTTTTCCTTCATTTCGATGCGCTCGATGCTGCCCGTGGATTTGAGCGCCTTGGTGAGATTGTGCAGATCCGTCGCCGTCGGCAAACCCACCAGCAGGCGCAGATGCGATCCGCCGCCCTTGCCGGTGGTCTGGTCCACGTCGGTGGTCTGCACCCGGACGCCGAAGGTTTTGAGAATTTCCAGCGCCTTCTTGGTATCCGGCACGGGCGTCTTGAAGCTCAGCTCCAGGATCTTGTTGCGCTCCGACGGAAAAAGCCGTTTTTCAAACACGTCGAGCACCACCAACGTGAAAAGGCTGAGGGCTTCGGCCATGGCGGCGGCAAAATAGAGCCCCGCGCCGATGGCCAGACCCACCGCGGCGATCAGCCACAGCGAAGCCGCAGTGGTCAGCCCCTTGACGTTGTTGCCCAGCCGCAGGATGGCGCCGGCGCC
Source organism: Treponema denticola (assembly GCA_020719845.1). GTDB lineage: Bacteria > Spirochaetota > Spirochaetia > Treponematales > Breznakiellaceae > DYPP01. The sequence continues at coordinate 8,350 of DYPP01000029.1, forward strand.
CAGAAATCCGATGCCCGAAACGACCTGGGCGGCGATGCGGCTGGGGTCGCCGTTCTTGAGCATGTTGAATTCCTGGGGAATCCAGATCGACAGGATCATGAGCAGCGTCGACCCAACGCAGATCAGGATATGCGTGCGCATGCCCGCCACCTGGTGCCGGCTGGATCGCTCAAAGCCGATGATCAGCCCGGCAACAAAACTCAAGCCCAGGCGCAGGGCCATATCCAGATCGGTGATCAAGGTGGGGTTCATAGGATTCTCCATGGTGCGCGGCAGACTCGAATCCGCCGCTATCCGGATATGATGCCCCCTAATCGTCTTTTTCGCAAGCAAAAAGCTAACGCCAAACTAACATTCCCCTCATTTTTACGGCGTTGCGTCGACCGGTCAAGTTCTGTCCGGCCGGATCCTGATTTTCAGCGTCCCCACCCGACGCGCGAAGTCTTCGGTTTCTTGCCGCGCCAAAACGACAAAGGCATTGTCTTCGGGCTTGCCCGCGACGGCGTCCATTTCGGCCTGGTTGCGGTAGGTAAGGGCCCGGAACGAATCCTTGAAGTCCTTGGCCCGGGTGTGGTAGACCTGCCGTTCGATCCAGCGGCGGGTTTCCAGCGCCGCGTCCAGGCCGGCGGCGAACGCGGCGGCGTCCAGGGGCCCCAAGCCGCCCAGGATGGCCCAGGCCTGGCGCGCCCGATCCCGGGGATACGCCGCGGCCATCTGGTCGTATTCGGCGTGGATGGCCGTCCAGGAAGGCAGTTCGCCGCGGCCGATCCGCAGGCGCAGGCCGTCTACCCGGAAGGCGGGCGCGATCTGACCGCCCAGGTTCACCCAGTCGGCCAGGGGCTCCGCCGGAGCCGGGGCAGCCAGGTCCGCGGCCATGGTTTCAAAATCCAGCTCCCGCCGCGCTTCCAGCCAGGCCATGACCGCCCGGACCGCGTAGTAGCGCAGCATGTGGCGGTACGCCCGCCAGGCCCGCCGGGGTTTGAGGATCAGCGCGGGCCGGGAATGCCGTTCCAGAGCTTCGCCCCGGACTTCCAGAGTAGCCGCGGGATCAGCGGGATCTTCCAGCAGGCGCCGGCCCGCCGCGCGGAGCGCCGCGTCGTCCCGCTCCGCCGCGGCGCCGCCTTCGGCCCTGGCCGCCGCCTGACCGGTCCAGCGTTCCAGCAGGGCCATGGCCCGCTGCATTTCTTCCGCCGTATCCGGCGCCAGATAATCCGTCTCGATGCGCTGGACCCTGACCGCCCGGGTGTCCCGGGTCGCGGTCTTCCAGGAGTTCCGCTCCAGGGCGTAGAGGTTGTACATCCAGAAATAGGCGGGCATGACCTCCAGCCGGTCCCGGGCGACGTTGTTGTTCACCAGGGAAAAGGGTAGGGGAATGTCCAGTTCGTAGGGAAAATCGCCTTTGGCCAGCAATACGTAGGACGCGAAGCGGCTGGAATGCTTCAGGGATACGCTCAGGCCCGGCCAGAAGCCCCGGCCGGCGCGCAGTTCGCCGTCGTTGGCCCGGCTGTTGTGGTTGGAACCGACGGTGGCCCCGGCGGCGATGTTGGACTGGCCCTGCACCAGGGCGGCGATGAGGAACGAATTGTTGTGGTGCTGTTCGTGGGCGGGAAAAATCAGGTTGTTCAGCATCTCGCAGCAGGAGACGGTGGAATTGTCCCCCAGCACCGAGTGGATCAGCCGGGCGCCGTATTTGAGGCCGCAGTTGCGCCCGATGACAAAACGCACCGCCTTGCAGCCGTAGAAGACCCGGCTGCCGTAGCCGATGATGCCGTTCACCAGTTCCACGCCTTCGCCGATCTGGGTCGGTTCGGCTTCGCTGGAATGGATGGTCAGGTTCTTCAGCTTGTTGGCGCCCTTGACGTAGGCGCATTCGCCCACGGCCACGTCCTTGATCACCCGGCAACTCTTGAGCACCGACCAGGAACCGACGGTGCCGTAGTAGCCCCGTTCGGCGCCGCAGTGGCGCTGGGTAATGTCTTTCAGCCGCGCCAGCAGCGCCGCGTCGTCCCGGTAGGCGGCCCAGAGGTAGGCGTCCGCGGCGATCAGGTCGGCAAAGGGCAGGATGGACCGGCCCCCGGCTTCGTTCATCACGTCGATCCGGATGCGGACATCTTCCTTTTCCCCGTCCTTCAGGATGCCGTTGCCGAATTTGGCGTGGTTGGTGCTCTGCATCTCGTCCACCCGGGACAGGATGACCATGTTGCCCAGAATGTAGTGGGAAACGTAGGTGCAGTCCTGGATGGAACAGTCGTCGCCGATATCGCAGGAGATGATGGTGCTGTTGCGGATGCCCGCCTGGATCTGGAAGTCGTGGTGCCGGAGCAGCAGGTCCCGCAGCTTGCCCAGGCGCACCAGCCCGTAAAAGTTGGAGTTCCGGATCAGGTGGGGATCGAAGGGATCGCTGACCAGAAAATCGTCCCAGTTGGCGCAGTAGTTGTCCAGTTGGACCAGGATTTCGATTTCCTTGGATTTGAGCCGGCGCCAGCGGCCGGGAACGGCGCCCACCTGGCGGTCCCGCAGCCAGTATTCGTTTTTGCCCGCAGGGAGATACTCCGGGGGAATAAAATCGTACCCGTAGCGGTCGGAACCGAGAATCTGCACGTCCATCATGTTCTACTCCAATTCTTCCAGCGCCCTAGCCAAAAGGTCGAATTCGCTCCGCAGCGCCGGGAAAAGCGTGTCCGCCTGGGCCAGATCGCCCGCCTTGGCCGCAGTCTCCAGGGCAAACGCCGCTTCCCGCAGGCGCTCGCCGCCCCTGTTGGCCGCCGCACCCTTGACGGCGTGGGCTACGCGCTGGACCTCGTCGGTCCGGCTCTGGTCCAGGGCGTCCACCAGCGCCTCCGGCGCGATCGGCTTGGAAACATAGTCGTTCATGCCCGCCTCCAGGCAGCGCTCCTGGTCGCCCTGCAGGGCGTTGGCGGTGATGGCGATGATCGGCACCTGGTGGTTGAGCACCGCCGAAGCGGAAGAACGGATCAGCCGGGTGGCTTCGTAGCCGTCCATTTCGGGCATCTGCACGTCCATGAGCACCAGGTCGTAGGGTATGCCCTCCAGGGCCTTGACGGCTTCCCGGCCGTCGGCCACCGCGTCCGCCCGGATCCCGAATTTCTTGAGGATGCCCAGGGTAACCTGCTGGTTGATGACGTTGTCCTCCGCCAGCAGCAGGTGGACCCTTCTGCGGCCTAGGTCCGGTCGCCGGACCGGGAGGGGCGGCGCTTTTGCCGCGGCCGAGGCGCGGCCGCGCTCCTGATCGCCCTGCTTCTCCAGGTTCAGGGTGCACCAGAATTCCGAACCCTGGCCCTCGACGCTGCGGACGCCGATGCCCATCATCTCCGCCAGGTTCTTGGAGATCGCCAGGCCCAGACCGGTGCCGCCGAAGCGCCGGGTGGTGGAAGCGTCGGCCTGGGAAAACGTGGGGAACAGGATTTTCTGCTTTTCCGGCGGGATGCCGATGCCCGTATCCGGGACCGTCAGGCGCAGGACGGCCTGTCCGGCGGACTCGGATTCCCGGCTGACCCGCACGGCGATCCTCGGCTTCCAGATCCGCAAGGCGCAGGGCCAGCATGCCTTCCCGGGAGTACCCGTAGTAGCGCAAAGCCGCGTTGTTGACGTCGGGGATGGCGCCGGTACGGGCATCGAGCAGGAGCATCACTGCGGCGTTCGGCGAGTTGACGGCGAATTGGCCTTCATACGACAGCATAGGTTGCCTTCAGCATAGGCCACTTCCCTCAGCTTGACAAGCTTGGGCGATACAACGCTTAATAGCCGCCATGGATCGAACCAGTCTCTTGCGGCGCGCCGCAGCAGCCGGGTCCCGGGCCTTGCGGCCTGCTTTTTCGACCACCCGTTTTCTGGTGGCCGTCATGGTGCCCGTATCCCTCGGCGTCCTTTTTTTGGACCGATCCGGCCTGCTGGTCCACATCGCCGGCTTTCTGGACCCGCTGATGCGCCTGATCGGCCTGCCCGGCGAAGCCTCGCTGGTCTTCATCAGCGCCATGCTGCTCAACAACTACTCCGCCATCGCCGTCATCGGCACCCTGTCCCTGGGCCCACGGGAAATCGCCATCGTGGCCGTCATGTGCCTGATTGCCCACAACCTGATCATCGAATCGACGGTCATGCACAAGACGGGCTCCTCGGCGGCCAAGATGGTGCTGCTGCGGATCGGCACCGCCCTGGTCGCTGCGGCCCTGCTCAACCTGGTCCTGCCCCTGAGCATGGCGGCGGAGGCTCCATTCGGCGCCGCAGCGTCCGCCGGCGTCCGCGCCGGCCTCAGCCTGGACCAGGTTCCCGCCATTCTGGGCGCCTGGGCTGTTCAGTCGGGATTGCTCATCCTCAAGATCGCCGTCATCGTCACCCTGCTCATGGTGGCCCAGAAGTTGTTGGAAGAATTCCACGTCATGGAGCTGCTGGCAAAATTGACGTCGCCGCTGATGGCGCTCATGGGCTTGCCGGCGACCGCGGGATTCTTGTGGATCGTGGCCAACGTCGTCGGCCTGGCCTACGGGTCGGCCATCATGATCGAGCGGTCCGAGGCGGGCAAAATGTCCCTGACCGAAGGCGACCTCTTCAACCACCACGTCGCGATCAGCCACTCCCTGCTGGAAGACACCCTGTTGTTCGCCGCCATCGGCGTACCGCTGGTCTGGGCCATGGCGCCGCGGCTGCTGCTGGCCATGCTGGTCGTCTGGCTGGAGCGGGTACGGCGCATCCTCTTCCGCCGGTCCTTCCGCATCGGCACCATCTAGCGGGGGCTTCCGGTCAGGTCCGGACGGCCAGTTCCAGCATCCGCCGAAAGGGCGAATCGGTCTTCTTGAGTTCCCGGCTGCCCCGGGTGATCTTGCACAGCGAAAGCCCCAGTTCCCGGGCTATCTCCCGCTGGGGAATGGCCTGGTCCAGCGCTTTGACCAAGGCCCACCGGGCGGCTATGTCCGCCAGTTCCGCGGGAGTCAGCAGACTGCGCAGAAAAGCCGCGATCAGTCCGCTGTCCCCGGCCGCCGCGATGGCCCGGGACAATTCATCCAGATTTTCCGCTACCGCAGGATCATCGATACGCATGCCGATACTATACAACGAAACGTCGGCCACGTACACGGATTTGCGTATTTTGCGCCGATGCGCCATACTTT
>DYPP01000029.1:13578-18771 GCA_020719845.1 Treponema denticola
ATGAGCACCATTTCCTTCACCATTGCCCTGGTCGGCGCGGCGCTGGCCTTGTTGGTCGGCATCATGGCGGTTTTCCGCCGGCAGCGGGGCCTGTACTTGTCCGCGCTGGGATTCATCGGCGCGCTGACGAGCTTTCTTCTCTTTATGGGCCAAAACAGCCTGCCCCGGCTGTTCGGCATCCTCCTGCCCAACATGCTGGTCTTTTTCTACCAGTTGAGCCTGGCCTGGGGTCTGCGTACCGGGTCCGGCATCCGGAAAGCCTGGCCGCGCCGCTTCTGGGTCTACCTTGCCCTGTGGCTGGTCATCCTGATCGGCAGCACCTGGTGCTATGATTCCTACCCGGTGCGATCCACCCTATCGTCCCTGTTCATCATCCTGGGCGCCCTGGAATACCTGATCGTGATGCAGCGCAACCCCCACAATTTGCCGGCGGTGATCCGCAACGCCGCCCGGGCGGTGGTGCTGGCGTTCGTGCTCTGCCACGCCCTGCGGATCGGCCTGATCCTGGGCTGCGCCGTTCCCGGAGCCACCCTGCTGGACAATTCTGCCGTCAGCGCCTACACCTTCGCCTTCACCCTCTTCTTTTCCGTTTTTTGGGCCGGCCTGGTGCTGGTGGTCGACGCCGCCGACCTGGTGCAGCGGCTGGAACGGGGCAACATGGAGCTGAAGGAACTGGCCACCACCGACGAACTGACCGGACTGGCCAACCGGCACAGCCTGGAAAGCCTCATCGTTTCCGAGATGGAACGGTCCACCCGCTACCGGGAAGCCCTGTCGCTGATCATCTTCGACATCGACCACTTCAAGCGGGTCAACGATACCCACGGCCACCAGACCGGCGACGCGGTGCTGAAGCGGCTGGCGGCGATTACGGGCCAACTGATCCGGGAGCCGGACACGCTGTTCCGCTGGGGCGGCGATGAATTCCTGATCCTGGCGCCGCACACGGACCTGGCCGGGGCGATCGTGCTGGCGGAAAAATTGCGCCTGGCCATCGCGGCGGATCCCTTTGAAGGGGCGGTGCCGATCACCGCCGGCTTCGGCGCGGCGGAGTGGCGGGCCGGGGACAGCCGGGAACTGTGGTTCAAGCAGGCGGACCAGGCGCTCTACCGGGCCAAGAATTCCGGGCGCAACCGGGTGGTCGGCTTCAGCGCCCAGGACCAGCTGCCGGTGGCCTTCGTGCGCATGGAATGGCGATCATCCTGGGAGTCCGGCCATCCCTTGATCGACGACGAGCATCGGCAATTGATGGAAATGGCCAACAACCTCTTGGACTTGGCCCTGTCCCGGACGGAACCGGCGACGCTCCAGATCCCCCTGGACGAACTGCTGGAACACGTACGCAAGCACTTTGAGGACGAAGAAGAGGTCCTGTCCGCGGTGGGCTACCCCGACCGGTCGGCCCACGCCGGACTGCACGCGGAGCTGGTGCGGAAAGCCCTGGTCCTCAAAAAGAAATTCGAAGCCGGCGACTGCGCGCCGGGGGTCTTTTTCGATTTTCTGGTCGGCCAGGTCGTGCACGGACACCTGCTGCAGGAGGACGTCAAGTTCTTCCCGTATACCCGGAAAGCCTGACGCCCTTCCCGCCCGGACGGGAGCCGCACCGGCCTCAGCAGCCGTCGATGATCCGGACTACCTGATCCGCCCGGTCCACCAGGTGGTCCGCGCCGGCGGCCACCAATTCCTCCGGCCCCCGGAAGCCCCAGGAAACGCCGATGACCCGGCTGCCGACGCCGTGGGCGGTCTGGACGTCCACCACCGAGTCGCCGACGAACAGGGTGCGCGCCGGTTCGGCGCCCAGTTCGGCCAGCACGGAGCGGGTCAAAGCCGCATCCGGTTTGCGGGGGGCCCCGGGAAGGTCGCCGCGTACCACGGCGAAGGGATGGTCCGAAAAAAGACGGGCCACCACCAGCCGGGCGACGGGATCGGGCTTGTTGGTCAGCACCGCCAGGGTCAGGCCGCGCCGGCGGAGGTCGGCCACCAAGTCCGGGATGCCGGGATAGGGCCGGGAATGCAGCACCGGCACCTCGGCATAGAAGCGCAGGGCGTCGGCGGCGACGGCGTCCACGACGGCTTCGTCCCGGTCGGTTTCGGGCAGCGCCAGGTAGACCAGGCGCCGGATGCCCCACCCGACCATGGCCGGATACGATTCTGGCGCCGGCAGGGAATAATTCCGCACCGACAGCGCCCGGTCAACGGAAGCGGCTATGTCGGCGATGGTATCCACGAGCGTGCCGTCGAGGTCAAAAACAATGCTGGTGATCATGGTTGGCCCAGTGTGACAAAGATTCGTCCTTTTTGCTATAACCATAGGCATGACATTGATCTCCCTGGATTCGATTTCCAAGTCGCTGGGCGAAGGGCCGTTGTTTTCCGGCGTCACCCTTACTATTGAAGAGGGCGAACGCATCGGCTTTGTCGGACCCAACGGATGCGGCAAGTCCACCCTGCTCCGGATTCTGGCCTCCCGGATGGAAGCCGACGAGGGCAGCATAGCCCGCAAAAAATCGCTCCGGGTGAACATGCTGGACCAGACGCCGGAGTGGGCCGACGGCGACACGATCCGGGATTTCCTGTTCCGTTCCGACGACCGCCTGGTGCGCCTGGTGGACCGCTACGAACGGTCCCTGGCGGATCCCGCCTCCCCGCCGGCGCTGATCGCCGATCTGAGCCACCAGATGGAGCATTCCGGCGGCTTCAGCCTGGAGCACCGTTTTTCTTCCCTGCTGTCGGAGCTCAAGATCCATGACCTGTCCCTGCCCATGGACGAGCTGTCCGGCGGAATGGCCAAAAAGGCGGCCTTGGCCCGCACCCTGGCGCCGGATTCGGACCTGGTTCTGCTGGACGAACCCACCAATCACCTGGATCTGGATACCATCGAATGGCTGGAAAAGCGGCTGGTCCAGACGGGCAAAGCCTTCGTCATGGTGACCCACGACCGCTGGTTCCTGGACGCGGTCTGCACGGTGATCATCGATATCGACGGCGGCCGGGTAAACAAATACCCCGGCGACTATTCGGAATTCCTGGAGCGGGTCGCCCAGCGGCAGGTCCTGGACGCCAACCGGGAACGCCGGCGGGAAGCCATCCTGCGGGTCGAGCTGGAATGGCTCAAACGGGGCCCCAAAGCCCGGGGCGGCAAGGATAAGAAGCGGCAGGAACGCATCCGGAATCTGGTGGCCGGCCGCCCGGGGGCGGCCGAGGTGTCTTCGGAAGCCTTCCGCACCACCCAACGCCGGCTGGGCGGCAAGGTGCTGGCTTTTGAGAATTTGACCAAGAGTTGGGGCGCGGCGCCGATCATCGATTCCTTTTCCTATATCCTGAGCGCCGGCGAGCGCGTCGGCATCGTCGGACCCAACGGTTCCGGAAAAACCACCCTGCTGGACCTGATCGCCCGCCGGACCAGCGCCGACGCGGGCCGCATAACCCAGGGCGAAACCGTCCGGATCGGCTACTTCGACCAGACCGGGTCGGACGCGGAAGACGACCTATCGCTGCTGGAGTACGTCCGGAAAGCCGCCGAGCGGGTCACCCTGGGCACGGGTGTCGAAGTCGGCGCGGAACAGTTCCTGGAACGTTTCGCCTTTCCCCGGCCGATGCAGGGCCAGAGCGTCGGCTCCCTGTCCGGCGGCGAGCGCCGCCGCCTGCTGCTGGTCCGGCTGCTGATCGCCGCGCCCAACGTGCTGCTGCTGGATGAGCCGACCAACGATTTCGACATTCCCACCATCGCCCTGCTGGAGGATTTTCTGGCCTCCTTTACCGGCTGCGTCGTCGTCGTGTCCCACGACCGGGCCTTTCTGGAAGGCGTCGCCGATGCCCTGTGGGTGCTTGACGGTTCCGGGAAGGTGACCCCCTTCGTCGGCACCTACACGGCCTGGCGGGAAAACCGTGGCCAAGCGACGGCCGCCGTACCCCGGGCCGAAGCGGCGGCGTCCCCGGCAGCCGCCGCGCCGCGCCGGGCCGCCAAGGGCGGTTTGAGCTTCAAGGAAAAACAGGAACTGGAAGCCCTGCTGCCCGAGATCGACGCGCTGGAAGCGGAAAAGGGCGCCCTGGAGGCGAGCTTCGCCGACCCGGCTGCGGGTCTGGCCAAGGACGGCGCGGCCTTTTCCGCGGCTACCCGCCGGTATCAGCTGGTGGGCGAATTGATCACCGCGAAGACCCAGCGCTGGGAGGCCTTGGCCGCGCGCTCGGATTGACCGCCGCCAGCGCTTCAGCCCGGTTCCGGCCGCGGGTCTTGGCCCGGTACAGGGCGTCCTCCGCAGCGCGGACCAACGCGCCGGCGGTTGCTTCCACCTGGTCCTCAAGCACGGGCCGCAGGGCGGACACCCCCAGGGACACGCCGGTCCGGATCAGATCCGTGCCGTAGGAAACCGCTTTTTCGGCGATCAGGGCGTTGATCCGCTCCGCCGCCTTCAGCGCCGGTTCCAGGTCCGTATCGGGCAGCAGAATCAGGAATTCCTCGCCGCCCCAGCGACCGACCGCATCGCCTTCCCGCAGGGAAGCGGCGATGAGCTTGGCGCATTCCGCCAACACCAGATCCCCCGCAGCGTGGCCGTAGTGGTCGTTTACCAGCTTGAAGCGGTCCAGATCGCCCATGATGATGGCCACGGACGCCCCGGAGCGGCCGGATCGGGCGACCAGTTTGTGCAGCTGCCCGCGGATGCTGCGGCGGTTGGCCAAAGACGTCAGCTCGTCCGTCGTGGCGCTGTGCTCGAGCTTGGCCACCAGGTTTTCCAGCCGGGCGTTTTTCTCTTCCGTCGCCGCGGAAACCTTGGCCAGTTCGCCGTTGACCGCCGCCAGCGCGTCGCGTTCGCGTTTTTGTTCCAGGATCTTGACGATACGCCAGCCCAGCTCGACGCCGTCCACGGGCTTGACGATATACTCCGTAGCGCCGGCCTGAAAGCCCGCCGCCAGGCTGTCCCCGTCGCTCCGGTCCGACAGGATCACCACGGGTACTTTTTCCCGGCCCGGCAGGGCGCGCAGCTCGCGGCAGAACTCCAGCCCCGGAGCCTGGTCGTCGTCGATGACGACCAGGTCGACCTGGTCCAGCTGTCCTTCCGCCACCGGGATCGCCGCCGCTTCCCGCACCCCCAGCCCCGCAGCGGCCAGGGCTTCCCGCACCGCGGTCCGCCCCAGCTCGTCGCCGCCGATAACGAGAACCCCGCCCGCGCCCGCATTTACTGATGCGCCCGC
>DYPP01000029.1:18871-31371 GCA_020719845.1 Treponema denticola
CGTCGCCGCCGATAACGAGAACCCCGCCCGCGCCCGCATTTACTGATGCGCCCGCATTTACTGATGCGCCCGCCCCGGCGTCGTGGCCGGTACCCTCCGGAGCCTTTCCCGGGGAAGCGGGCGCGCCGGGCGCCTCGGCGGCGTGGCCGATCACCCGGGCCGCCTGGCCGGCGATTCCGGCGGCTACCACCCGGGGAATGACGATGCGGAACCGGGTGCCCCCTTCTTCCGGCGCCTCGCAGCGGATGGAACCGCCCATCAGATCCAGCAGGCGCTTGGCGATGGCCAGACCGAGGCCGGTCCCGCCGTAGGTCCGGGATATTTCCGCGTCCTGCTGGCTGAAGGGATCAAAAAGCCGGTTGCGGTATTCCTCGGTAATGCCGATGCCCGTATCGACCACGTCGATCTTGAGCGTAACCCGGCGGGACACGCGCACGTCCGCGGTCTGCCGGTCCGCAGTCTCTTCGGCGGCGTCGACCAGCACGGAAACCGACCCCTGGGCGGTAAACTTGATCGCGTTCCCCACCAGGTTCACCAGGACTTGCCGCAACCGCGCCTGGTCCAGCATCAGCATCTTGGGAACCAGAGCGGACACGCGCAGCTCCAGGGCCAGGTTTTTCTCCTCCACGCTGAACCGGAAGATTTCCGCCAGTTCGTCCATCAGGCGATGGAATTCAAAGGGCGCCGGAACCAGCTCGATGCGCCCCGACTCGGCTCGGGTCAGATCCAGGATATCGTTGATGATCGCCAGCAGCGCCCGCCCGGAGGTGCCGATGGACTTCAGGTAACCCCGGCCGCGTTCGTCCGAAACGATCTGGTCCAGCAGGGCGCTGTACCCCAATACGGCGTTGAGCGGGGTCCGCAGTTCGTGGCTCATGGTGGCGATGAACTGGCTTTTAACCTTGTTGGCCCGCTCCGCCTCGACGCGGGCGGACCGCAAGCGTTCCTCGATCTCCAGCTGGATGGTGATGTCGTGGGCCGCGGCGATGATGATGCCCCGTTCCCGGATGCCGACGGCGGCGACGGACAGCCAGATGTAGGCGCCGTCGGCCTTGCGGAAGCGCAGGTGGAAATCCCGGAGCGAGATGCCGGCCTGGATGAAGTTGACCGACTCCAGCACCCGTTCCCGGTCTTCCAGGTGCACAAAAGACAGGAACTGGGAACCCACCACCTCGTCTTCCCGCCACCCCAGTTCCTTGGTCCAGGAGGGACTCATCTTCAGGAAATGGCCGCCCGTATCCAGGATGCAGAGGTAATCCACGCTCACCTCGAAAAAGAGGTCGATGTCCCGTTTGGCCTCCCGCAGTTCCCGGGTCCGGGCGTCCACCCGGCGTTCCAGGTCCTGGTTGAGCTCCCGGTAGCGTTGTTCGCTCTCTTCCAGGTCCCGCTGCGATTTCAGCCGTTCGGTCACATCCCGGAACATGACCAGGACGCCGGTAACCGCGCCGCCCTCGTCCCGCACCGGAACCTTGACCGTATCGATCCAGACCGTGCGCCCGTTGATGACGAATTCTTCATAGATGGTACTGGCCCGGCCGTCGGCCATGACCTGTTCGTCGGCCTGGCGGTATTTTACGGCCAGCTGTTCGGGAACATGGTCAAAATCGGTACTGCCGACGATGCGCTCCAGCGGCTTGCCCACGGCTTCGGCAAAGGCGGCGTTGCAGGTCAGAAAGCGGGAATCCCGGTCCTTTATGGCGATGCTGTAAGGGATGGAATCGATGATCGTCCGGACCAGCACGTCCTGCTTGCGCCGACTGAGGTCGATCTCGGCCTGGAGGGTCTTTTCCGCCGCCAGGGTCATGCTCATCAGCAGCAGACCGAAGGTCCAGGCAGTCCCGCCGCCCATCATGGCCAGAACCAGCACCGGATGGAACGCGGACCGCACAAAAGACCAGGTTTGGTCGGGATCGAAAACCAGCACCAGGCGGACCGCGAACAGCAGGGCCAGCAGGGAAAAAACCAGGGCGGTAAACCTGGCCGCGCCCTTTCTCCCGTAGGGATACCGGTACAGCAGCAGCGCCGCCAGGTAGCCGAACTGGGCCGCCAGCAGGCCGGATATGATGGCGACCCGGATGAGCAGAGAAGGAAAAGCCAGGCTGAAATAAGCCATGGACAGGGCGCAGAACAGGGGGAGAAGGTAAAAGACCGGTCCCGTTTTGGACGGTTGGCCCAGAAAAGCCCGGACGCCGTCGGCGAGCAGCGCCGGACCCAGCACCAGCAGGGTGTTGGCGATGATCATCGTCAGACAGAAGGGCGCGCCGGCGAACAGAATGATCAAAAACGCCCCGACCGAAACCGCCAGATCGCCGAAGGCCCAGCGTCCCAAGCCCTTCAAGCCCGGGTTCAGCAGGTGGAGCACCAGGAGAAATATGGCAAGGCTGAGCCCGCCGAGGCTGAAGATCACCGCCGCGGTGGGGCTGTCGAAGGCGGCAAGAACGTCCATCGAACTACTATCGGTAAAAAGGAGCCTTTCTACAAGAGCCGATGCCGGGCGGCGCGGATTTTTCCGATCCATCGGGAAAGCGAATACAGCGCCAGCGCCAGGCCGGCGGGCAGCCCCAGCAGGACGGTGGCGGGCAGCACGGACGCGCCCTGGGCGGCGGAGCCCAGCTGTTCCCCCAGGGCAAAGAGCAAAGCCGCCGCGGCGACGCCCCAGACGCGGCGGAAGCCCAGGTAGACCGCCGCCAGAGCGATCCAGCCCCGGCCGGCGCTGCCGCCGGGCGCGTAGGCGCCCACCCGGAAGGTCAACGCCGCGCCGGCCAGGGCGGCCAGGGCTGCGGCCGCCGCCCAAGCCAGGTCCCGGTAGCGCTGCGTATCGATGCCCCGTTCGGCCGCGGCTTCCGGCGCTGCGCCCACCGCCCGCAGGCGCAGCCCGGGCTTGCTGCGTTCGACGAACAGCCCCACCAGCACGACCAAGCCCCAGGCGGCGTACGCGAAGGGCAGGCTGACGCCGGCCCGCCCGGGATCCCGCAGCACCCCCTTGGTGCCGAACCACAGGGTGGACAGCGTTTCCGTCAGGCCCGACGCGGCCAGGTTGAGCGCCAGGCCGACGATGAAGGGATTGGCGCCGCCGGCTTTGACGAAGCGGGAAAGCCCCCAGCCGACGGCCGCCGACAGAAGCACGGCGAAGGCGGTGCCGAGCAGCACCGAATCCAGAGCCTGCGCCGTGGTCCAGGCAAAGAAGGCTCCCAGCACCATGAAGCCTTCCAGAAAAATCCCCAGCGACCCGCTCAGCTCGGTCAAGAGGCCGCCCAGGGCCGCCAAAGCCAGCGGCGCCGCCGCGACCAGCAGATCCGGGATCATGCCCGGCTCCGCCGCAGGTAGCGAACCGTCGCCAACGCCAGTACGACGGCCTGGATGAGGGCGGAGGTATCAATATCCAGACCGGTGGCCAGCACGGCGGTATCCGCCCCGGAGCGCAACCAGCCGTAGGCCAGGGCCGCCGGAATCAGGACCAACGGCTTGTTGCGCCCGATCAGGGCTACCGCCAGGGCGTTCCAGCCCAGGCCGCCGGAAAACCCGCGGTGGCAGACGCCGTAGGTACCGGCGACGGCAAAAAAGCCCGCCAGACCGTGGATGGCGCCGGACGCCGCCAGGGCGGGTCCCCAGTACCGTTCCGGCGGGATTCCCGCGTAACGGGCAAAGTCGGGGCCGGCGCCGGCGATCCGGAAGCGGTAGCCCGGGGCGCTGCGGGCCAGAAAGGTATGGACAGCCAGGGCCAGCGCCAGGGCGGCGAACAGCGAGACGTTCAGGGAGGACGGCGGCAGCAGGCGGGGCAGCAGGTATGCCGCCGCCGGACGGGGCAGGGCCAGCAGACTGCCCGAGGGGTCCCGCAGGGGACCGGAAATCAGGTAGTCGGCGACCGGCGACAGGGCGGCGGAAAGCAAAAAGCTGGTAATGAGTTCATCCGCGCCCACCACGCGCTTCAGCCAACCGGAAACCGCGCCCATCGCTCCGCCCGCCGCCAGGGCGGCCAGGGCGGCCAATAGCAGCGCTGGAACCGGCTTTTCCGGAACGTAGAGCAGCACCACCGCGGCCGCCAGTCCGCCGAGGTAGATCTGCCCCTCGCCGCCCAGGTTGAAGGTTCCCCCGCGGAAGGCCAGGGCGACGCCCAGGGCGGCGGTCAGCAGCAGGACCGCCGCATCCACCGTATTGCCCAAAAACCAGGGCGAAGACCAGGGGCCCCGGAAAAAGGCGCCCAGGGCGGCTCCGGGATCGGCGGAACCGAAACCGATCAAGACCGCCGCCAGCAGGGTCGCCGTGCCCAGGGCGATCAGGGAACCGCCGGAGGCGGTGCGGAACGGGCTCCGGGTCGTTTTCATCCATGGTTTAGACGTCAACGCAGACCTCCGCGCCGATCATGGCGCTGCCGATGGCCTCCCGCAGCGCCTCCCTCGGGGCTCCGCCCAGGGCATACCGTGCGGCGACGCTGCCGTCCCGCAGCACGCACACGTCGTCGCAAAGGGACAACAGCTCATCCACGTCGGTCGAAAAGAGCAATACCGCCCCCCCGGACCGGACGTAGCGGCGCAGCTGGTCCGCCAACTCCCGCTTGCCCAGCGTATCCAGCCCCGAACCGGGTTCGGCCAACACCAGCAGGGCGGACTTTTCGGCGAATTCCCGGGCCAGCAACGCGCGCTGGAGCATTCCTCCGGAAAACGATTCCGCGCTCCGCAGGGGGGAAGCGTTGACCCGGGCTTCGGCCATCAGCCGCAGGGCCCAGGCGTTGAGGGCGCGCCGGTCCAGCAGCACCGGGTAGCGCCGATGGACGTGCACCACCAGGCTGTCCCGCAGGGGCAACCGCCGGGCCAGCGCCGTCCCCAGGCGGTCGGCGCACAGGTAGGCGCCGCCGGCTTTCCGGAAACCCCGGGCGCCCTGTCCTTCGGTCCTCTTCCCGGCTACTTCGATGCTGCCCGTCCGACAGCCGACCAAGCCGGTCACCGCCAGTTCCAGCGTCTCCAGGCCGCTGTCCCGGACCCCGGCTATGCCCATGATGCGTCCCGGCGCGACTTCCAGGTCCACCGAACGGATGAAAGGCTTGCCCGGTGCCTGTACGGACAGGTTCCGGACCCGCAGCGCCGGCGGGCAGGAAGCTGCGGTGGCCCCGTCCGCTGTCGTCGGCAGTCTGACGGCAGGAATCTCGTTTTCCATCGGCGGACCGGGAGGCGGGGTCTCGTTGCCCGTCGGCGCCGCGGCGAACATGAGCGCCGACAGAGCCGGCCCGTCGATGTCCGCCGCGGGCAGCGTAGTCAGGGTTTTGCCCTGCCGGAGCACCGTGACCCGGTCGGCCAGACCGAGGGTTTCGGTCAATTTGTGGGAGATCAGCGCGATTCCCCGGCCTTCGGACCGCAGCCGGGCGAGCAGGTCAAAAAGGCGCGCCGTTTCCGCGGGCGTCAGCACCGCCGTGGGTTCGTCCAGGATCAAAAAATCCACGCCCCGGAGCAGGAGGGACAGCACCGCCGCCTTTTGCCGTTGGCTGACGGTCAAGTCCGTGGTCTGCCGGTCCGCATCCAGGTCGAAGCCCCAGCGGCAGGACGCCTCGTGGACCAGGCTCCGGGCGCGGCGGCGGTCGACCCAGCCGCCGGCGCCGGGCTCGGCGCCCAGCACGCATTCTTCCCAGAGCCGGAAGCCCGGAATGACCCGCGGGTGCTGCCGGACCATGCCGATGCCCGCCTTGAGCGCGTCCGCGGGCGCATGAAAGCGCAGCTCGCCCGTCTGGCCGCGGATCGTGCCGCCCCCGGGCTCCAGGCTGCCGGCCATAATGTGCATCAGGGTGGATTTGCCCGCCCCGTTCTCACCCACCAGGGCGTGGACTTCACCCCGGCGCAGCTCAAAGTCGGCCCCCGCCAGGGCTTCGACGCCGGTGGCGGCAAAATATTTGCGGATGCCTTCCAGGCGGACCACTATTCGTCCAGACGCAGACTTCCCGTCCGCAAGCGCTGGACCAAGGCAGCCTGTTTGCGCCGGACCGGCTCGCCCACGGCGGCGATGTAGTCCGGGTCGTCTTCGATAAAGTCCACGTAGCCCTCGGCCACGCCCACCAGCTCCGCCGCGCCGAAGGGCAGCGTGCCCCCCAGGTAGCGTTTGGTCTGCTCGTAGGCCGCCTTGTCCTGGCGGACGACGGCGCTGCCCACCACCGTCCCCGGCTGGACGCCGTAGCCGTTGACGTCGAACCAGATGACCTTGGCGCCGGCTTCGACGGCGGCCTGGACTACCCCCTGGTTGGCGCCGCCGGCGATGGTCAGGATGACCGCCGCGCCGTCCCGCAGCATGCCCGCCGCCAGCTCGGCGCCCCGGGCGGCGTCGTACCAGTTGCCCACCACCCGGAAGTCCACCGCGCAACCCGGATCCACCGCCCGGGCACCTTCCCGATACCCCGGCAGGATGACCTCGTTCATGGCCGGGTATTCCTGCCCCGCCACCAGACCCAAGCGCCGCGACCCCCGTTCGGCGGCCACCAGGGCCGCCAGATGGCCCGCCAGGTAGGCCTGTTCCCGCTGCTTGTAGCGCAGCGTGTAGATGGCTTGATTGCCCGCCAGCTCGCCGTCCAGCAGCAGGAATTTTTGAGCCGGAAAACGGGACGCCACGACGGCGCAGATGGCGGGCATGGCGGGGTTGGAAGTCACGATCAGGCCGTAGGCGGCGGTGGCGGCCAGGGAGGTGACCTTCGTCTCCCATTCCGCCTGGTTGAAGCCGCCTTCCACCACCTTGACTTGGGTGCCTGTATATTCCCCTGCGGCTTTTTCCACCCCGGCGACGAGCATTTCATAGATGGGACTGCCCGAAACCACGCCGGGCACAAAGACGGCGATGGCCGGCGCGGATTGGGCCATCCGTTCGGCGCCGGTTTCCGTCGACCCGGCGGCCATGCCGAAAAGCGCCGGCCACAAAAACAATAGAACCATCGCCGCAAAACGCTGGGGCAGAAATCGGGGAATGGATCGCATGCGGACCTCCTCGCGGATATCCGGGCGCAAAAAAGCCCCGGAAACCATCCAGGGCGTCGATTGCGGGAGACAGGGGGCGTGGGCGGGAATCCGGCGGCGGATTGACCCTGTCGCTCGACTTTCTTCCATCCGGACTGTACCGTCGGCACCGGAGTTCCACCGGTTCAGTTTTGGATGCATCCCTCGGGACGCGCCAAAAGTTGCGGGCTGTGACCGCCGGTAGGGAATTGCACCCGACCCTGAAAATCTCCATCAACTATACGCCGGCGACGCGACTTGGTCAACAAGGTCGGTGGACCAAGCGCCGCTTTTTGCCTATAGTACGGATATGATCGGATTTTTGCTCAAGAAGACCTTTTTTGACCTCTGGGACAACCTGTTCCGCATCGCCCTGCTGAACCTCGGCTTTATCCTTTCCGCGGCCTTGCCCCTGCTGGTTCCACCCCTTCTGGAATCCCTGCCGGCCTTGGCCTTGGCGGCCATGGTGGTCGGCGTGCTCTGGTGCTTCGTCTACCTGGCGGCCGCGGCGCTCTCGCTCAAGGCCGTCTCCGACAACGGCAGTTTCGGTTTTGCCGATTTCTTCGGCAATCTGAGGCGCGGCTGGCCCGCAGGCCTGGCGCTGGGCGTCGCCTTCATCCTGATGGGCGTGCTGGCCTACACCGCCCTGCCCTTCTACCTGAGCCTGAAATCGCCGGTCGGCGTGTTCGCCGCGGCAGTGGTGTTCTGGTCCCTGGTCATCTTCCTGCTGGCCCTGCAGTTCTTTCTGGCCATCCGCGCCCGGCTGGATACGGACCTGCGCAAGGTGGCCAAGAAGAGCTTCATCATTTTTTTCGACAACCCGGGGCTCGGCGTTTTTGCCGTCCTGCACAATACGGTGTTGTTGGTCCTGTCTTTTTTTCTGGCCTTCCTGGCCCCCGGTCCGGCGGGCATCCTGCTGTTCCTGGACGAAGCCCTCCGGCTGCGGCTGTTGAAGTACGACTGGCTGGAAGCCCATCCCGACGCCGACCGCCGGCGCATCCCCTGGGACGAACTCCTGATCGACGAGCGGGAACGCACCGGCAGCCGGTCGCTGCGGAATTTCATTTTCCCCTGGAAGGATTAGGTCCGCGGCCTTTGAACGCAGGCGGAACGGGTACGCTGAAGGTCATCGGTTTGCCGCTGCGGGGATGGGTCAGGACGAGGGTTTCCGCGTGCAGGGCCAGCCGACCCGCAGGGTCGGTGCGGGCAAAGTACTTCTTGTCCCCCGCGACGGGATGGCCCAGGTGGGCCAGATGGGCGCGGATCTGGTTGCGCCGGCCCGTCTCCAGCTGGAGCGCCAGCAGCGTATGCCCCGGCCGGCGTTCCAGCACCCGCCAGCGGGTCACCGCCGGCTGGCCGCCTTCCCGGACCACGACCACCCTTCCCCCCCGGTCTTCGCCCAGGGGCGCGTCGATGACGCCTTCTTCCGCCGGAAAGTCGCCCTCCGCCAGGGCGACGTAGCGTCGTTCCGCCACCGCCTGGTCCCAGTGGTCCATCAGCGCCCGCTTGATCTCCTCCGATTTGGCAAAGACCATCACCCCGGAAGTATCCCGGTCCAGGCGGTGCACCACCGCCACGCGGCGTTTTTCGCCCTTGCGCCTTAAGTATTCGCTCAGGATCCAGTAGGCGGTGCGGTTCTTTTCCGCCCCCGTAGCTACGGACAAAAGCCCCGCGGGCTTGTCCACCACGATGATGTCCGGGTCTTCATGGATGATCGCCAAGCCCTGGGCCAGGCGCCAAACCTTGCCCGCCCCGGCCTTCACCGCCGCCGTTCCAGGATCAGTTCCGCGATCTCGGCAAAGCCTTCGCCGCACTCTTTTTCAGCCACAAAGGCGGGCAGGCGCTTGATCAAGCCTTCATATTTGCGCACGTTGGCCACGGCGCAAGCCAGGGGAAAACGGGCGAACAGGGGCTCGTCGTTGGGGGAATCGCCCACAAAGGCGACCTGGTCCAGGTTGTCCGCCGGATTCCAGCCGTAGCGGCGCTGCAGAAAGCGCTCGGCCATGGAAAGCTTGTCGTAGCAGCCCATCCAGACGTTGACGTGGATGGAAGAAATCTTGGCCGTCGCCCCGGCTTCTTCGGCGATGGCGGCCACCTTGACCGCCGCCGACAGGGGCAGCACCGGCTCCTCTTCGGCAAAGTCCAGCGCCAGGTCGAACAGGCGGGCAAACTGGTCCTTGGCCAGGCGCAGCCCGGGTACTTCCGCCAGCGCCTTGTCGCGGATTTTGGCCAGACCGGCGTGGTCGTTGCGCACCGCCTGGGCGTGGAATTCCTGCTTCAGCACCGGGAGCTTGGCCGCCTTGCCCGGTCGGGTGGGATCCCAGGCGGGGACTTCTTCCCAGAATGCCAGGGCACCGTTCTCGCCGATGACCCCCGCCACCGGCCATTCCCGGGCGATCAGGTCGCACCAGCCGGCGGGACGCCCGGTGACGGGAATGACCGCCAGGCCCGCTTCCTTAAGCCGCCACAGGGCGGTGTACGCCGCGGCGGACAGCTTGCCGTCCCGGGTGAGGGTATCGTCGATATCCATCAGCACGTAGTGCAGGCGGCGGGCCTGGTAGGTCGTCAATTCTTGAATGGGGCGCATGGTTTTATAATGACACGGTATCGCGCCGGCGACAAGCGCAATACCCGGGACACGGGCCGCGCCGTCATGGTACTATCCCGGCCATGAATGAAATCATGTCCTATGCCCCCGGCCAATGGGCCGCCCTGGCCGCGGCGGCGGTCCTGATCGGTCTGACCAAGGCCGGCCTGGAAGGCGGCGCCCTGATCGCCGTCCCCCTGCTGGCGGCGGTCTTCGGCGCTCGGGCTTCATCCGGCCTGCTGCTGGGCATCCTGATGAGCGCCGACCTGGTGGCGGTGTGGAGCTACCGGCGGGAACCCAGCCTGGCCCACCTGAAGCGCATCGTCCCCTGGGCGGCGCTGGGCGTCCTGGCGGGGGCGCTGATCGGCGGCTTGCTGCCGGAGCGGAGCTTCAAATCCACCATGGCCGTCCTGATCCTGGTCAGCGCCGTGATCATGGCCTTCCGGGAATTCAGCCCTGCCCGGGAACGCGCGCCGGACCACTGGCTGGTCAACGTACTTTTGGGCGTGGCGGCGGGGTTCGCCAGCATGGTGGGCAACGTGGCCGGCGCCATCATGGGACTGTACCTGCTTTCCAGCGGGCTGGGCAAGGGCGGTATTATCGGAACTTCGGTCTGGTTCTTCTTCATCATCAACCTGATCAAACTGCCCTTCCACGTGTTCAGCTGGCATACGGCTACGCTGGGCACGCTGTTGATCGGCGTGGTCCTCCTGCCCGTCACCGTCCTGTCCGCCCTCTTCGGCGTCCGGCTGGTGCGGCGCATTCCGGAAAAGCCCTACCGCGTCTTCCTGATCTGCGCCGCCGCCGCCGGCGGAGCCTTTCTGCTGATTACGGCCTGGTTATGAGCGGTTCATCGATCCAGGACCGGACGGACGGCCTGCTCAAGACCATCTTCGGGTTCGACGACTACCGGCCGGGGCAGAAGGAAATCATCGCCGCCGTGCTGGCCGGCCGGGACGTGCTGGCGGTGCTGCCCACCGGCGGCGGCAAGAGCCTCTGCTACCAGCTGCCTGCGGTTGCTTTGGGTGGGTTCAGCATCGTCGTGTCGCCCCTGATCGCCCTGATGCGGGACCAGCTCAGCGCCCTCACCGAGCTGGGCATCGACGCGGAGGTGCTGAACAGTTCCCTGGACGGGGACGAATACCGGGCGGCCGCCGAGGCGGTGCGCTCCGGCAAGGCCCGGCTTTTGTACGTCGCCCCGGAAGCGCTGGCCTCGCCCCGGCTGATCGCCCTGCTGGAAAAGCGGCCGCCGGATCGCATCGTGGTGGACGAAGCCCACTGCATCTCCCGCTGGGGCCACGACTTCCGTCCCGATTACCGGAACCTTGCCAGTCTGCGCAGACGCTTTCCCGCCGCGCCCTGCCTGGCCCTGACCGCCACGGCCACCGCGCCGGTGCGGGAAGACATCAGCGCCAGCCTCCAGCTGCGCCAGCCCCTGGTCGTGGTTTCCAGCTTTGACCGCCCGGCCCTGCTGCTGCGGGTGGAACCGAAGGCGGGGGCCAAAAACCGGCTGATCGCCTTTGTGCGGCGCCAGGGCGGCGCGTCGGGCATCGTCTACTGCCTGTCCCGCAAAAGTACCGAAGAAATCGCCGCCGAGCTGCGCCAGGCGGGGGTCAAAGCCCTGGCCTACCACGCCGGGCTGGACGCCGCCGATCGGGACGCCAACCAGCGGGCCTTTATCCGGGACGACGTGCAGGTGATCGCCGCGACCATCGCCTTCGGCATGGGCATCGACAAAAGCGACGTGCGCTGGATCGTGCACTGGGACCTGCCCAAGGACCTGGAAGGCTACTATCAGGAAATCGGCCGGGCCGGCCGGGACGGCCAGAGCGCGGAATGCCTGCTCTTTTTCAGCCGGGGCGACGTGATCAAGCTGAAGCGCTTTCTGGCGGATGCGGAAGCGGAAGATCCCCAGACCGCCGAACAGGCGGCCCGGCGGATAGATGAAATGGCGGGCTACGCCGAATCCGACGCCTGCCGGCGATCGCTTATTCTGGCCCATTTCGGTGAAGCCTACCCCAAGGCCAACTGCGGCGCCTGCGACAACTGCCTGCGGGACCCGGCGGACCTGGTGGAGCTGACCATCCCGGCGCGCAAGTTCATTTCCGCCATGATCCGCACGGGCAACCGTTTCGGCGCCGCCCACGTCATCGACGTCCTGCTGGGTTCGAACAACGAGAAGGTGGCCAAGTACGGCCACGACGGCCTTTCGGTCTACGGCATCGGCGGCGAGCTCAAGCGCGCCGAATGGCTGGAACTGGCCCACCGCCTGGTCGCGGCGGGCTACATCCGCAGCACCGAACCCTATGGGGTACTGGCGACCCTGCCGGCGGCGCGGACGCTGCTGAAGGACGGCGCGTTCCTGACCAGGCCCCTGGACTCCGTCGGTTCCGCCAAGAAAGCCGCGGGGTCCCTGGCCAAAACGGCGTCCCCCGCCCGGCGGAGCAGCGCCGCGGCGGAAGACGCCGATCCCGCCGCCGCAGACCTGTTCGACCGCCTGCGCGCGTTGCGCAAGCGGCTGGCCGACGCGGCGGGGGTGCCGCCCTACGTCGTCTTTCCGGACCGTACGCTGCGGGAGATGGCCCGGCTCAAGCCCGGCTCGGTGGAAGACCTGGAAGGCGTTTTCGGCGTAGGCGCCCACAAGGCGGACCGCTACGGCGCCGCCTTCGTCCGGGAGATCCGAGAGGCGGCGGCGGAATGAAGGCAAAACCCGTCGGTGAGCTGCAGGGCGAAGCGCTGATCAAAGAAACGGCCCGGCGCATCCGCCTGGCCCGCAAGCACTGGGACGCCCACGAGAACGGCGCCTGCCGCACGGAGCGGGACCGCGCCCTGGAGCTGTACGCCAAGCTGTCGCCGGAAGAAAAGAAAAAAATCCCCCAGGTCCTCCTGGTCTGGCTCCGCTACCGCAGCGAAAAATACTTCGGCCCCGACCGCACGCCGCCGGG
>DYPP01000121.1 GCA_020719845.1 Treponema denticola
GAGATGGCCGGGTCGCCGCCCAGAAAGGCGATGCGCCGGAAGCCGTCGGCCAGCAAGGCCCGGGTCAGGGCGGCGGCGCCGCCTTCGTTGTCCGACAGCACCGCGTCCAGGGCGGCGCCTTCCACCAGCCGGTCCACCAGCACCACCGGAATGCCCCGGTCGGCCAGCTCCCGCAGGTGGTCCCCCCGGCCGCCTGCGGGAATGACGACGACGCCGTCCACCAGGCGCTCCGACAGGACGGCCAGCCGTTTTACTTCTTCTTCCGCCGAATTGCCCGAGGACGCCACGATCAGCGTATAGCCCGACCGGCCCAGTTCGCGTTCCATGCCTTCCGCCAGTTCCATAAAAAACTCGTTGGCCAGCTCGGGAGCCAGGATGGCGATGGTCCGGGTGGAGCGCGTCTTGAGGCTCCGGGCGACGTGGTTGGCCCGGTAGTGCAGCCGCCGGGCAGCCTTGGCTACCCGGTCCCGGGTCGCAGGCGAAACGGGCTGGCCGGCGCCGTGCAGGGCCCGGGATACGGTGGCCGTGGACACCCCCGCCAGGGCGGCCACGTCCCGCACGGTGGCCGTGCGCGGTCTCAACCCATCCCTCCGCCGGCGGCGAAGAGGGCGACGATGGCCAGAAAGGCCAGGATGGACAGGATGGTGTGGATGGAAAGGACGCTGCTGACGTAAGCGGCGTCCGCCGGTTCGGTGCGGAAGACGGGAATGACGAAGGGCGGCGGCAGCACGAAGAGGGTCAGCACCGCCGCGGACTGCAGCCGGCCGTAGCCCAGGGCGGGCACGACCGCAAAGGCTACCGCCGATCCCAGAGCCGCCGCCAGGGTCAGCCGCGCAAGGGACGCCGCCAGCGCCGGCGCCACGCCCCGCAGGGAGAAATCCTTGAGACCGAAGCCCACCACCAGGCAGACCAGCGGCGTGGTCAGGGAGCCGACGGTATCCAGCAGCGGGACCAGCGCCCCTCCATCGCCCCAGGGAGCGCCCGCCGCGCCGGGAAGCAGGGCGGAAGAAACCAGCCCGGCGGCGATGGCCAGGACGATGGGGGAAGCGGCCATTTCGCGCAGCAGCACCAGGGGCGTCGCCTTGCCGCCCTCAGGCGACCGGCGCAGCTGGGCCATGAGCAGGGTGAACACGAAGATGACCTGCCCCAGGTCGGCGGTGGCAAAGGCCGCCGCCGCGGCGCGGCCGAAAATGCCGGTGAACAGCGTGTAGCCCAGCATGCCCGCCTCAAAGCCCTGGAACAGGTAGACCGTGGACGGCCGGGGCAGCCGGAACCGGGCGGCGATGGGCACCGACGCCAGGCCCATCAGGCCGCAGGACAGAAAGATGGTCAAAAACAGCAACGCCAGGGACCGGTCGGTGCTGACCCGGGCAAAGGCGGAAAACAGCAGGGCCGGCAGGGAGATGGTGGTGATGATCTTTTTGAAGCCCGTCACCATCTGGTCGCTCAGGGCGCCCCGATGACCCCAGAAGGCGCCCAGGGCGATCAAAAAGAGGATGGGAACGAAGTCGGGAAGCATCGCCGCCATGATCGGCTTACTTGCCTACCGGAATGACGCCCTTCTTGAGGATGATATTGCCGTACTTGACCGTTTCGCCGGTCATGACGATGGCGAAGGCTTTTTTGGCCCGCTCGTAGAAGGCGAACCGTTCTACCCGTTCGATGGCCGGCGTCCCGGGCCAGCGGCGGTCGATGGGTTCGCGGAACGACTTTTCCACCGCCAGGTCCAGGGTGTCCCCGGGGACGGGCTGCATCATGGCCAGCGGGTGGGGCACGTAGGAATCCAGGTTCATGAGCGCCAGGATGCCGTCCAGCAGGGCGGGCACCCGGATGCCGTCGGCCCGGATGACCCGGGCGTTGAAGGCGTCGCCGGGAAAAAACGCGTCCGCCAGCACGATCTCGTCGCCATGGCCCATGCGGAACAGGGTGTCCAGCAGTTCCGGACTGATCACCGGATCAATGCCGATCAACATACAGCGCCTCCATCGGGGGAGCATCCCCCAGATTATGCATACGTATCCCCATCCTCCGGTCATTTGCGTTTTTTGTCAAGCGGAAAATGTAATCGATTACATAGGGACGGGACGTTTGGGTGAAAATCGGCGTGTCGGCTGGTTTCAGGCTCTAAACCATCTTACCAGTCCCCGTATCAGACAACCTCAATTGTGCAGCGCAGTCGATCCGCCTTCTGTTGTTCTCCCCGGAACTAATCGATTGCTAACCCATTCCCGATAGCCCGCTAATCTGGAGCGTGTTTGATATTCCAACCTGAAGAAAGGTAAAAACGTCATCGCCGCGGAGGTCCATCAGGACGACGGCCAGAGTTCGGATCTCTGGTTCGAACTGGGCATCGAAGGCGTCGTTGCTCCCGCTGCGGTGCTGCTTCCCCGGGATGCGGTCTGGAAGTACGAAGACGGCGGCAAGGACCTGGGAGCCGCCTGGCGCGCGGTCGGTTTTGCCGACGCAAGCTGGAAGAAGGGCAAGGCGCCGCTGGGCTTCGGCGACGAGGTCTCCGAAACCGACCCCAAACTGCCGATCGGCACGGTAATCGGCTTTGGTCCCAATCCCGAAGATAAAACCCTGACCACCTATCTGCGGACCGAAATCGAGGTGGGCGATGTTTCCGCCTTTGACGCCCTGAACGTCTACGTGCACGCCGACGACGGCGCCGTGGTGTACATCAACGGGGTTGAAGCCTTCCGCCGGGGGATTGCCGCGGGGGTGGCCGTTTCCTACGCCACCAGCGCCAAGTTCAAGCCCAAGGAAGAAACCTTCACTCTTCCTCTTTCGCTTCTTAAAAAAGGCAAGAACATCATCGCCGCGGAAGTGCACCAGGATGACGGGCAGAGCTCCGACCTCTGGTTCGAGCTGGGGCTGGTCGCGATTTCTTCCAAGACGGTATCTACTTCCGCTCCGAAACCGGCCGCGATGGTCGTACCCGATCCGGCCGCGCCCCTGGGCGTCGTGACCAAGGCGGTCGCCACTCCCTACGGAGACGCCAAAACCTCCTTCGGCGTAACCTGGTACACCACCGCTGCGTCGGACAAGAGCGACCTGCAGGTGGTCGAGAAGAAGGGCAGCGCCCCTGATTTTACCACCGCCAAGACCTTTTCCGGCGCCTGGTCGCTTTCGGAACAGGCCACCGGTTCTGTCGTCCACAAAGCCGCCGCCACGGGTTTGGTGCCCGGCGCCGCTTATTGGTACCGGGTAGGGGACGCTTCCCGCAAATTGTGGAGCGAATCCGGCGTGTATCGCACGGCGCCCAAATCCGGTGCTTTCACCTTCATCGATCTGGCCGACAGCCAGGCCAAATCCGAGGACGAAGCCATTCTTTCGGCCAAGACCTTTGCCGCGGCGACCGCTACCGTGCAAAACGCGTCGTTTATGGCCCTCAACGGCGATCTCGTGGACGTAGGCATGGCCGAACAGCAGTGGGATTGGCTCTTCGGCCACGCGGCGCCGACGCTCCGGGCCCTTCCTTTTGTCCCGGTGTCGGGCAATCATGATGAGGACAAGGGTTCCTTCATCAACCATTTCCACCTCAGCCATCCCGCCAAGGCCGCGGTGGTCTCGGGGGCTTACTATTCGTTCGACTGGTCCAATGCCCACTTCATCATACTGAACACCAACGAGGATTCTCCGGAATACGCCGACCTTACGCCCGAACGGGTCGCCTGGTTTGTCGAAGACGCCCGGGCCGCCAAAAAAGCCGGCGCCGCCTGGATCGTGGTATTGATGCACAAGGGCCCCTACTCCACCTCCAACCACGCCACCGACAAGGACATGACCGATCCCCACGGCATCCGCACCAAGTTTGCGCCGATGCTGGACGATCTGGGGGTGGACCTGGTGCTGCAGGGACATGACCACATCTATGCCCGGTCCCTGCCGATCAAGGACGGCGTTGCCGTGCCGGCGACCAGCCGGACCGAAACCGTATCGGGTTCCAAAGTCGCCTACGCGATCGATCCCCAGGGGCCGATCTACGTCATACCGGCTACCGCCGGTCCCAAGGTCTACTACCGGAACAAAAAGATCGACCCGGCCTTCTTCAAGTTGTTTGCCGTTGCCGACGAGCAGCCTGCCGCCAAGTACGGCCCGGATCCCGCCGACGGCAGTCGTCCGCTCCGCGGTTCCGTCCAGAACTTCATGGGCATCACCATCGACGGGAAAAAGCTGACCGCCTTTACCTATGAGCTCGACGCCAAGGTAAACGGGGGCAAGTCCTTTGTCGTGGACAGCTTCGGCATCATAAAAAAATAGGTCATTCGGACTGCTGGGCCGCCGGGGCGAGAATTCCGGCGGCGGCCTTCAATTCCTGCACGCTCCGGCGGTAATTGTTCCGGCTCAGGTAGAGCAGAAAGGCCACGACGGGAATGACCGTAAAGGCGAACCAGTTTCCGGTAAAAAGTTCCAGCACCCAGAATCGGACGGGATTGCCGCCGTCGGTAAAGGCGGTGATCACCGCGCTTTCGGGAAAAGTGGCGCCGACTTCCTTGGATAGCCGGGTGATGAGCGGAGCCAGGCGGCCGGCGATGAGCAGGTAGGCGGTGACCAGGGGAATCCCGGCCAGAACCGACCGGAAGACGTTCCCCCGGCTGATCAGGACGATCACCGCCACCTGGCTGATCAGGCTGGGCAGGTCTCCCAGGGGAAGGGTGCGGTTGCCCGGCAGGACGAGGGCGATGATCAGCGAAACGGGCACCAGTATGATCCCCGTGGCCAGGATGGATTGGTGGTGCATCACGATGCCCGCGTCCAGGGCCACGGAAAGCCCCTGTTTGTCGGGGAAGCGCCGCTGGATTTTTTCCCGCAGTTCCATGGACACCGCGCCCATGCCTTCGCCGATCAGGGCGCCGCATTTGGGCAGCAGGAACATGACCGCCGCGATGTTCACCGCCAGCTCCAGTACGTTTTTGACGCTGTATCCCGCGGCGATGCCCAGCAGCAGGCCCACGACCACGCCGATGATGAACATGATCGCCGGCAGCATCACGTAGGCCTGGAACTGAAAGAAAGTGTCGATAGCCGACTTTAGGGTTCCATACCCCCAGAATACCCGTTTGGCGGCAGAACGGCAACGCTCCCTACGCCCGCAGCAAGCCGTCTATCGCGGCAAAATGTGCGTCCAGGGTCAGCAGGGCAGCACCATGTTCCATGCAGCTTGCGGCTATCCAGACGTCGTTGATCGGTATCGGGCGGCCTTTTTTGCGGAGCATCCGTTTTATCTCGGCAAACCACTCGGCGGTCTGGTCGGTTATCGG
The DNA here is from genome assembly GCA_020719845.1 of Treponema denticola. Lineage (GTDB taxonomy): Bacteria > Spirochaetota > Spirochaetia > Treponematales > Breznakiellaceae > DYPP01. The sequence continues at coordinate 5,265 of DYPP01000121.1, forward strand.
AACGCAGAGGGTACGCGGTTTATCCCGGAAGCGGTTCAGGATGTCCCGGTTCTCTGTATTCCGGGTTCCGTTCAGAAACCCGTCGTACAATTCCGCTATGACCACCGGCGACAGCAAAACCGCTTCCTGCCTGGCCAGGACCATCGCGATGCGTTCGTCCCCGCCCATCAGGGCTGAGTAGGCGTTGGTATCGATGAGCACCCTGCTCATGACGGCCAGTCGCCGGCGTCGATCCGCGCATTCTCCGCCTGAAAGGCATCAAAGGCATCCCGCTCCGCGGCGTTCCACAAGCCGCAGAATTCACGGTAGTCATCGGCATAGCATCCCGCCGCCGGCAAACCCAAAGCCCGGGACAAGGTATCTTTTATAAACCGGTTTTTGCTTATTCGGCTTTGCTTGGCCGCCTCGGTCAGCCGGCGGTCCAGCACGGCATCCAGTTCATGAATGGTAATTGAACCCATGGTTAGCTCCACTGGTTCATATGATACTTATTATGGTTCAAATGTCAATGTCCGCCGCGACAGTCGGGGATGAGCCCTAAGTT
>DYPP01000242.1 GCA_020719845.1 Treponema denticola
GCCTGGATCATACCGCACCTCCGCGCTTCCTATTGTTATCCGAGAATTTAAGATTCAGACCACCCCGGCAAAACAATGACACACGCTGCGGGGGCATTCCCACGCGAATTCTGCTTGAAGTTGGCTAGTTTTCTGTTAAGAACCCTTGCCGGCGGGGTTTGGCAAGCCCCGGCGTCGGCTGGCCGGAGCAAACCGCCGGCGGCCGCGTCTACAACGACCGAATGATGGCCTCCGCCGCGGCCCGCCCCTCGGCGATGGCCCGGACGACCAGGCTGGCGCCCATGCGCGAATCGCCGGCCGCCCAGACCTTGGGGTTGGACGTATGGAAGGTGCCCCGGGTCCGGATATTGCCCCGGGGGTCCAGCTCCAGCCCCAGGTCGGCGACGATGCCGTCCTGCACCACGTGGGTAAAGCCCATGGCCAGCAGCACCAGGTCGGCGCCGATCTCGAAGTCCGTGCCCGGCAGTTCGGCCATGCTCCACTTGCCGTCGGTTTCGGTCCATTCCACCTGGTTGACCCGGATGGCCTCTATCTTGCCGTTGCGGCCGATGAAGGCCTTGGTGTTCACCGACCAGAGGCGTTCGCAGCCTTCCAGGTGGGAGCTGGAGGTCTTGAGCACCTTGGGCCACAGCGGCCAGGGTTCGTTGTCGCCCCGGTGCTCCGGCGGTTTGGGCAGCACTTCGATCTGGGTCACCCGGGCGGCGCCCTGGCGGTTGGCGGTGCCCACGCAGTCGGCGCCGGTATCGCCGCCGCCGATCACCACCACCCGCTTGCCGAAGGCGGTGATCGGCTCCATGCCGTCCTCGCAGGCTTCCTGGGCGCAGGACCGGTTCTGCAGGGTCAGGTAGTCCAGGGCCTGCACGATGCCCGCCTGTTCCCGGCCGGGCACCACCAGGTCCCGGGCGTGCCGGGCGCCGATGGTCAGCAGCACCAGGTCGTTCTCTTCCGCCAGCGCCGCGGCGGAGACCAGTTCCGAGTCGGACCCGATGGTGCCGAAGGCGTAGCGGGCCGAACCGACCCGGGAGTTGGTCTTGAATTCCACGCCTTCGGCGCGCATCAGCGCCACCCGCCGGTCGATGAAGCTCTTGTCCAGCTTGAAGTCCGGAATGCCGTAGCGCAGGTAGCCG
>DYPP01000122.1 GCA_020719845.1 Treponema denticola
CATCCTGGTGACCATCGCGACGGTGACGGGCATATCCCTGGTTTCCTATACCCTAATGATGGTTTTTCCCCGGGTCTGCATGGGGCTTTTTACTTCGGATGCCCGAATCATCGCCGCTGCGGCGGGGGTGCTGCGGATCATGGTGCTCTTTATTCCGCTGGCGGCGATCCAGATCGTCGGAGCCAAGCCCTGCTGCTGGGCTTATCCCGGCAGTTCCTCATCCTGATGCCCCTGATCCTGATTTTGCCCCCCTTCTTCGGCATGACCGGCATCTGGGCCGCTTTTCCCCTGGCCGACCTGATCGCCACCACGCTGACCACCGTCCTCCTGATCCGGGAAACGGCGCACCTGAAGTCCCACGGCGTCAAGTCGGGGGATAGCTGGAAAGGACGCCCCAGGAGCAGCCGACCGCTTATTCTTGCCCGTCGATCTCCACCACCGCCCGCAGGAGCAGATGGTCCGAGGGCAGGCGGTCCCGCTCCGAACGGCTGCGGGGCACCTGGTCTTCCAGGACCTCCGCCTCCAGTACCTCGATGTCCCGGGTGCAGAAGATATAGTCCAGTTGCGAAGCCCGCGCGCCGTCGCCGAAGTAGTGGTAGGTGCGCCGCTGCCCGGGAGGGACGCCCACCGCCGCCAGCACGTCGTACAGGGGCAGTTCCAAAAAGGCCTCGAATTCGAACTGGTGCTGGCCCCGGATGAGGACGCCGTTGAAATCCCCCATGACGATGCACTTGTGCGTCCGCACCAGGCAAGCCAGCCGTCCCACCTCTTGCAGGCGACGGTCGATTCCGCGGTCGTCCCCCCGCTGGGACTTCAGGTGCAGCACGTATACCCGCAGGCCGCCCGCTTCCTTGCCCAAATCCAGGCGCAGGATATTGCGGGAAAAATCCCCGGGAACGTTCGACGCCCGAAAACCGGGAAACCGGCCCTTTTTGACCAGGGCACCGACGTAGATGCCCCGGCTCGAGTTTTCTTCGTACAGGCGGCACTCGTAGCGGCCGTCCAGATAGAGGCGGTTGAAATTCTCGAGCGTTTCCAGGCCCCCGACTTCGCACAGGCCCACCAGATCAAAATCCCACTCCCGGATCATCCGGGCCATCTCGGCGATCTTGGACCGCGGCTTGTTGGGGTTGTAGATGGAGACGTTCATGGCCCGGTAGGCGGCTTCGTCCAAGCCGTCCAGCTCGGCCCGCCGGTATTGCCGGTCCGTCAGCAGGTAAAAATTTTCCGCGTTGAAGGACGCGATGCTCAGTCGCTGGGCCACCGCCCCAGCATACCCAAGCGGCGCCTATTGGGGAAGCGGTTGGCTGTTTCGACAACCTGCTGGAGCTCGCCGATGCTCCCGACCAGTTCCACCTGGACGGGCCGGCCCCGCTGGTCCCGGTACTCCTGCCGGAGCAGGATGCCGTCGGATGCGCGGTACCACGAATAGGAACTATACCATTTGGCCAAAATACCCTTCAGCGCCACCTTGACTTTGACCGCAGGTTCCGCGTTTCCCGCCACCGGGATGGTTTCCAGTCCTTCCTTGCGGGCGATGAATTCGTAGGGTTCCAGGTTGTCCGGCCGGAGGGAAAAAAAGACGGTCGTTTCGTCCGGGGAAAGGATAAAGGGTTGCAGCTGAAATACAAAGAAGTGCTTGAAGGGCGCTTCTTTGCGGGGATAGGAGACGTCCAGCGGGCGGTGGTCGATTTTGCCGGTTCCGGTCAGCGCCTTTTCACCGAGCACCACGCGCACGTCAATGCCCTGTTCCGGACTGACGGTATGGTAGTCCAGGCTGGAAAAAGTCTGGTCCAGGCGGGCGGTATAGACGTAGTTCCGTTCCAGATCCACTTTCTTGAGCACATAGCCCTGCCCGGCGGGGCTGTAGGTAACCTCGGAATGAATGACCGCGTCGGCGGAACTGGTCCGGTAACGGTAGACGGTTTCTTCGGCGTTCAAGCCGCCGACCAAAAGGGCCAACAGCCAACCGAGCACTTTCCGCTTCATAGCGCCTCCCCGGATCGGATTGCGGTTATTCTGTCCGCAAGCGGCGGGGAGCGGCAAGGGAAAATCTACGGCGCAAACCCTTTACCCGTATGGTTTAACGAATTATTAACAATCGCTGTTCCGGCGTCGTCCCTACTTGAGCGAGAAAGTGCCGGCTTCGTCGAAGCTCAGGGGTATCGGTTCCTTGCGGATTTCATCCGGCAGCTTGAGCGCCGCCCGGCCTTTGACGGCAAAGGAGCCGGAGCGGTCGGCGAAGAGGGCGCGGACGTTCTGGGAGAGCCGCCGGGAGCTGAACTCGTTGGTCACCGTGACCAGGGTGCGGCCGGCTTCCTTGACGACCCCGGTGCTGGTGCCGGAGACCAGGCTTTCGCCGTTCACCAGCAGCTCGTAGTCCAGGGCGTCGAAGCCCAGCTTGCCCCGAGCTTCGTTTTTGATTTCCAGGGTAAAGCTGACCGCCAGGGGCAGGTCCAGTTCTGCCGGGTCGATGACCGGCGCGGCGGGTTTCTTGCCCGCCAGCACGTCCTTGAATACCCCCAGGGCCTTGGCCGGCGGGACCTTGGACCCCGCTTTGGCCAGCGCCTTGGCCACCTGCTCGCTGCTGGGCGGGGTCACCGTAAAGGCGGTGATGGCCAGGCGCGGCTTGACGGCGGGAATTTTTTGGGAAAGCTTGTAGGTGAACCGGACATTTTTCGGCAATCCCGGCATCTTGGGCAAGGGGATCACCAGCACGCCGTCGATCACCGTGTCCAGCCACTCCTTGGAGGCGTAATCCTTGACCAGCTGGATGATGGCGTCGTAGTTGAGGGTAACCGTGAAGGTGTTCGATTTTTCGCCCTTGGCCTTGACCGAAAAGCCGCCCTGGTCGGCGACGCTGAACACCTTGTTGCCTTCCACCAAAAAATCCAGCTTTAATCCGTCAAAGGTCAGTTTTACCGGATAGGGATTCTTGACCGCCAGCTCGAACAAAAAGGTTACGTCCCGCAGGCTGATCGCTTCGACCTGAAAACGCTTGATCTCGGCGCTGGGCTTGGGATAGTCCAGCGCCCCCGCCCAGCCGGCCAGGCTGCAGAGCAATACTAAAATCGACCACCGTTTCATGCCGGGTTCCTCCCCGCTCAAAGAGTAGCGCATCGCGGCAAAAATTGCACGATGCGGCGCAGGTCCGCGCCGCGTGCTTTTGCCGCCTGCCCGCGCCGCTTCCCGCTACCCCTTGGCCGCGTTCCGTGCTAGGATAAGGCGCTGATTTTGACAACCTAACGCTATCGGGAGGTATTTTTATGGACAAAACGGGAATTGCGCGCTCCGGCCAGGCCGGGGACACCGAAGCATAGGAATATTTCGCCTCCGACTCTTCGGTTCTTTTCTCCCCGCGCCTCGTCAGACAGGATTGAATCCGACGCATCCGGGACAAGGGAGAAACATTGATCATGGAAATTACGAATACTCTGGAAACATACGGCTGGGGACCCTTCTTTGCGGGGTCAGCGGAAAAATACGCCGCTTTGCATTTGATCCCCGGCCGAGTGCTGGAAACCCAAAGGTCTTCCTGGACGGTCCTGCGGGAAACCGATCAGGGCCTGCGGGAAGTCCCGGCGGTTGCCGCGGGCCGGCTGCTGCACGACGCGGCGCAGAGGGCGGAATTGCCGGTTACCGGGGATTGGGTCCTGCTGGAAACGTCGGATGACGCCGCCGGCTCGGGTCCGGCGCTGATCCGGGCGGTGCTGCCCCGGCGCACCCGGTTTTCGCGCAAGGCTCCGGGTGACGCGGCCCATGACCGGGTGGAAGAACAGGTGATCGCCGCCAATATCGACACCGCCCTGATCGTCGCCGCGGCGGGCCACGACTGGAATCCGCGGCGCATCGAGCGCTACGCGACGCTGGCCTGGGAGTCCGGCGCCCAGCCGGCGCTGGTGATCGCCAAGACGGATCTGGCAACCGACGCGGACGCCCTGGCGGCGGAAGGTGCCGCCCTGCTGCCCCTGGTGCCGGTTTTTCCCCTGAGCGCCCTGACCGGAGCGGGCCTGCCGGAGCTGCGCGCTTTTCTTCAGCCCGGCAAGACCGCCGTCCTCCTGGGATCATCGGGAGCCGGCAAAAGCACGCTGCTCAACGCCCTGGCGGAAGAAGGGCTGCAGAAAACCGCCGCCGTAAGGGAAGACGACCAGCGGGGCCGCCACACGACCACCGGCCGCCGGCTGTTCCGGCTGGCTTCGGGGGTGCTGATCATCGACACCCCGGGCTTGCGGGAACTGCAGCTCTGGACCGACGGCGCCGGGGTGGATTCGGCTTTTCCCGACCTGGAAGAAATAAGCCGGCGCTGCCGTTTCCGCGACTGCCGGCACCAGGACGAGCCGGGCTGCGCGGTGCTGCAGGCGGTGGCCGACGGGGAACTGGACGCCGATCGCCTGGCTTCCTGGAAGAAACTGCGCCGGGAGATCGACTACCTGGAACGCCGGGGCAACCCGGCGGCGGCGGAAAAGGCAAAATGGAAGGAAATCAACAAGCTGCAGCGGCAGTTCAAAAAGGGGCGACCATGACCGCCGCGGAAAAAAGGAACACCCTGGTCTTCATCGGCAGCCAGACGCTCTCGCTGGCCGGTTCATCCCTGGTGCAGTTCGCCATTATCTGGCACATCACCCTGACGACCAAGTCGGGTCTGATGATGACCGCGGCCATCATCTGCGGCTTTGTGCCCATATTTCTGCTTTCCCCTTTTGCCGGGGTCTGGGCGGACCGCTTTGACCGCAAAAAGCTGATCATCCTGGCCGACGGGGGCATCGCTTTGGCCACCCTGGCCATGGCGCTGGTCTACCTGGCGGGGTTTGAGTCCGTCACCCTGCTCCTGGCGCTGATGGCGGTGCGCGGGATAGGCCAGGCGGTGCACGAGCCCGCGGTGGGCGCCATACTGCCTCAGATGGTGCCCCCGGAAGCCCTTACCCGGGTCAACGCGGTCAAGGGAAGCATCCAGGCCACGGTGGCGCTGCTGACGCCCGTGCTGAGCGGAGCCCTGCTGGCGGTGGCGCCCATCCGGCTCATTTTTCTGATCGACGTGGCCACCGCCGCCCTGGCCATTCTGATCCTGACCTTTTGGCTGAAGGTGCCGCCCCACGCCAAAGCCGTGGCGCCGGCGACGACCGCCTGGTTTCATGATCTGGCGGAAGGCGTCCGCTACCTGCGCGCCCATCCCTACCTGATTCCCTTCTTTATCTACATCGGACTGTTGGCTTTTCTGATATCCCCCGCCGCCTTCCTGACCCCTCTGCAGACGACCCGCAGCTTTGGCCCGGAAGTCTGGCGGCTGACCGCCATAGAAGTCTTTTTTTCAGGCGGCATGATGGCCGGCGGCGCGCTGATGGCCTTCCGGGGCGGGCTCCGGAACCGCATGGCCACCATCGCCGCGGCTACCGTCGTCATGGCCCTGTGCACGATCGGCCTGGCGCTGACGCCCAGTTTTGCCATCTACCTGGGCATCATGGGACTTTTCGGCGTCGCCATGCCCTTCTACCATACCCCCGCGACGGTGCTGCTCCAGGAACACGTCGCCGAAGAGTACCTGGGCCGGGTCTTCAGCATCCTGTCCATGATTTCCACCTCCGTCATGCCCCTGGCCATGCTGGTCTTCGGCCCGCTCGCGGATTTGATGAGGATCGAAAGCCTGCTGTTGGCTACCGGTATCGCCCTATTGATCCTCGGCTGCGGCGTTTTCGGCTACCGCCGCCTGATGGAGGCGGGAAGGCGCTGACCCGGAGGCCGGGTGCTTCCGTCCTTCCTACTTCAGATCCCGCATGGCGACAAAGTCCATGTCGTCGAAGGTCTG
>DYPP01000123.1 GCA_020719845.1 Treponema denticola
TATATCCGTCACTTTAAGATGTACAATGTACTAGGGGCGCCTAGGGTAGATCGGCTGGCCGGACCACTTTTCCATCTGTTTCAGCAGGGCGCCCAGGTCCCGGGGCAAGGGGGCGGTCAAGTCCAGGGCGCCGGTCCCGGTGGATGTTTCCTCCTGGCCGACCGGCAATACCAGCCGGACCGCATGCAGGCCCAGCCGGGACAGCAGCGGTACCTCGTCCGCCGGATCGCCCCGGCGGTTCCGCTTGAACGACGACAGCTTGACCGGCTCCGGGCTGCCGTAGAGCGGGTCGCAGACGATGGGGTGGCCCAGGCTGGCCAGGTGGGCGCGGATCTGGTGGGTGCGGCCGGTCTCCAGCCGGGCTTCCAGCACCGAGTACGTGTCGACGCTGCCCAACAGCCGGAAGTGGGTCAGCGCGGGTTTGCCCTCCGCCTTGTCGATGATCGTCCGGTGCGCCCGGTCGCCGTCCACCAGCAGGGGCAGGTCGCAGGACGTCTCCGTCCAGGCCGGACGGCCCTGCACCACGGCCAGGTAGCTTTTTTCCACGCTGCGGCTTTCAAAAGCCCGGGACAGCAGGCGGTGGGCGTCGGCGGTCTTGGCGAACACCACCAGGCCGGACGTATCCCGGTCGATGCGGTGCACCACGTACACCCGGTGGGGAAAGGGCAGGCGTGGTTTGGCCGCCGGCGTCGCCTGGCGGGCCGCCGCCAGGTCTGCGGCGTAGTAGCTGTTCAGCAATTCATCCAGGCGTTCCCGGGAATCGTCCCAGCGGTCGGCGATGACGGCGATGCCCGCCGCCTTGTCCACCACCACCAGCGCGTCGTCCTCGTAGACAATCCGGAAAGGGGGTATCCGCTTCATCGGAGGCCGTGTTCATGGTCCAGGCCGAAACGGTCGGACAGTTCTTCCAGATGACTGCCGATGAACAGGGCGCCGTAGAGGCTGACCACCACGCCGGAAGTCAGGGCGATGGGCAAGAGCAGGCTGGGACCGAGCAGGCGCACCATTTCTTCAAAGTCCACCCCCAGGGGCGTGGCGATGAGCGAAAAAAGGATCAGCAGGCCGACGAGCACCCAGTTGCGGAACGATATGGGTACGTCCTCGGCGACGGCCGGTTCGATCGCCTGTCCGCGGATAGCCGCCATCACGGCTTCGACCAAGTCCGGCGCGGGCGGGAAAAAATCGGTCTTCATGATCCGCAGCGCCGCCTTCAGACGGCGCCCTTCTTTCAGGCGATCCTGGATGGTCATTCGGTTCCTCCTTCGGCAAGGTCCCGCAGTCGTTCCCGGAGCAGTTTTTTAGCCCGGAAGACGTGGGACTTGATGGTGTTCACCGGAATGCCGGTCAGCGCCTCAATCTCCTGGTGCGAACGGTCGTAAAAAAAGAACAGGTCCACGCAGACCCTGAAGCGTTCCGGCAGGTCCGCGATCGCTTCCAGCACCGCGGCGCCCGCGGCTTTGCGGATGGCCAGCCGCTCCGGATCGTCGTAGTCCGACGGTTCCGCGTCCTCCGCCAGGCTCCGGTAGTCCCGACGGCGCTTGACGCCGTTCAGCGCCGTGTTGTAGGCGATGCGGTACAACCAGGTCGTAAACCGCGCCCGCCGCTGAAAGCCCGCCAGGTTCCGGTAGACCTTGACGAACACGTCCTGGACAAAATCCGCCGCGTCTTCGGGGGAACGGAAGAAGCTGATCCCCAGGCCGTAGACCGACCGCTGGTGTCGCGTTACGAGCAGCCGGAAGAGATCCGTTTCTCCGGAGACGACGCGCTCGACGATCGCCTGATCGTCAAGATCGTCTTCGGCCTTCATGAAACCCGATCGCCGCGTCTGACCCCGTAATACACGAGCAGGCCGATGCCCACGGACAGGGGAATGAACCCGCCCAGGGGAGCATAGCCGAATCCTTCGAGCAGCCAGAGGAAAATCGTCAAGGACAATCCCACGCTCGAAAGAAGCACGCCCGCGAGAAGACAGAAGGAAAGCAGGTCGAAATTAGGCCGCTCGTAGCGGCCGGACTGGATGAGCAGTACCGTTCGCCGGTGATGCCACAGCAGATGGAAGAAAGCTACGACGCTGCCCATGACGATACCGACTATGGGGATAACCGTAATGATGATCTGCGCAGCCACCGAAGGCACCGAATCCATATGACAACCTCTTTCCCGCGACGACAAGAATGTACTCCCGAATCCCGGCTGTCGTCCACCGGTTTAGGACACCTATTTTGCCGATTGGTTGCGATCCGCTGGAAAAACCGGCGCTTTTGGGGTATCTAATCGGGTATGTCGCGGAAAAAAACAAATTTCAAGTTGGGCCTGGCCGTGATTCTGTCGTTGGCGGTTTTCTTCGGCTGCGCCTCCGGTACCTGGGCACCGGGCCGGGGCGGCCAGGATTCGGGCGAAGCGGTCAAGGCGGCGGCGTTCCCGCAAAACCAGCCGCTGCTTCTTAAAGTCTATATCATCGAAGGCGCCTCCGCTGAAGTTTCGGCGGGCGCAAAACTCTATGCCGAAGGCATGTACGTCCCCCAGGGGGCGGCGGCATTTTTCCCCACCCGCTTCGAGCTTTCCGGCAAGGAACGGCGCCTGCTTTTTACCACCGACCTGGCGTACCGGATCATGGCCCGGACGGAACTGGGCGGCGGGGTCTGGGTGTATACGGTGGAAGCGTCCCTTCCCGCCCGGGAAGAAGCTTCGGGCCGTCGCTATACGGTGTCCTTCCCCCGGGGCGCCCTGGGCCCGGAAGGCGGCGAATCCGTCCAGCCCGCGTCCTACGCCCTGCAGCGGGGCATCCGGCTGGCCAACCTGGACCAAGGTCTGGTCCGGCTCGAATCCCTGGGTTTCGACGAAAACGCGGGTATGTTCAAAGCGGTGGTCGTGGTCGGCGCCTACTGAACGATCAGGTAGTCGTTGAAGTAGAGTACCGTGATTTTCCCCAGCCGGAGTACGCTGTTCCAACGGCGCAGCAGCTCCTGCTTGATGGTGCCCTCGCCGAGGGACCGCAGTTTATCCGCCGTATACGATGAGAATAAGTCCATCGTCAGGTCGCGGAAATCCTGCAGGTGGGCGGCCAGCTCTTCCGAAAAAGCCGCATCCCCGCTGTCGTACGGAAAAGCGATGGACACGATGACCGTCGCCGGTACCGGATCGGCGCTGGCGGCGCGCAGGCGGCCGACGCCGGTAAAGTAGCGCTCCGTCGGCGCGGCGGCGGGCTGATTAGCTTGCGGCGCGGCGGACGACCGCGGCCCAGGGCTAAGGTACAGCGCGTAGACGCTGACGCCCAAGATGACGGCGCCCATGCCCAGGGCAATGACGCCGAGTATCCGGTAGAGGGCAATCCATTTCCGGGAGAGTCCCGGTTCTTCCCTTTTCATATACCCCTATTCTACACATCGGATCGGGTCTGGACAATGTCGTTTAGCCGTTTATACTAAAGCCCATGGAACACTACGATGTGGTCGTCGTCGGCGGCGGCGGGACCGGCGCCGCGACCGCCTACGACCTGGCGCTGCGGGGGCTGCACGTCGCGCTCTACGAACGGGGGGAGCTGACTTCGGGCACCACCGGCCGCCATCACGGCCAGCTGCACTCCGGAGCCCGCTACGCCCTGGGGGACGTGCACATCGCCCGGGAATGCATGGCGGAGACCCGCATCCTGCGCCGCATCGCCGCGGACAGCATCGAATTCAACCAAGGCCTGTTCCTGGCCCTGGACGAAGAAGACGTCGCGCTGACCCCGGAGTTCATGGCCGCCTGCCGGGCGGCGGACATCCCGGTGGCGGAAATCCCCGTGCGCCGGGCGCTGGAGATGGAGGGCCGCATCAACCCCTCCGCGCTGCGGGCGGTGTTGGTCCCTGACGGCAGCATCGACGCCTACCGCCTGGCGCTGCGTTTCTTCGCCTCCGCCGCGGCCCGGGGCGCGGTGATCCATAATTTTACCGACCTGACGGGCATCGACGTCCAGGGCGGAAAGGTAGCCGCCGTCCGGGTGCGGGACCTGCGGGACGGGACGGAGTCGCGCGTCCGGACCGACGCGGTGGTCAACGCCGCGGGGCCCTGGGCGGACCGGGTCGCCGCCCTGGCGGGCGCGGACGTGCCGCTGACCGCCGCTGCGGGGGTCATGGTCGCGGTGGAAGGCCGGTTGACCAACATGGTCGTTTCCCGGCTGCGCCGTCCCGGCGACGGGGACATCGTCGTGCCCCAACGCAGGCTCAGCATCGTCGGCTCCACGCAGCGCAAGGTCGCCGACCCGGACGGCCTGCGGCCCGAACCCGGGGAAGTCGCCTTTTTGCTCTCCGCCGCGGACCAGCTGGTGCCGGGCTTTTCCCGCCAGCCCTTCCGGGCCGCCTGGGCCGCCGCCCGGCCGCTGGCGGGCCGCAGCGACGACGACGGCCGAACCATCAGCCGGGATATCGTGCTGATCGACCACGGAAAACAGGACCGGGTCGCGGGTCTGTTCAGCATCGTCGGCGGCAAGGCCACCACGCTGCGCATCATGGGCGAAATGGCCGCCGACGCGGCGGCGGCCTATCTGGGCAACGACGAACCCTGCCGCACCGCGGTCTTTGAACTGTATCCCTACGCCCAGTTCTGGAGGCTGCCGTGAAGCGCCGGTTGACGATCATGCGCGGGGCCGGGGAGACGGCGCGCCCGGAGACGTACGAAGTGGACCTGGCGGCTGAGGCCACCCTGCTGGACGCCCTGGAGTTTCTGCGCACCGGCGCGGCGCCGGACCTGGTCTACCGCCATTCCTGCCACCACGGTTCCTGCGGAACCTGCGCGGTGCGGGTGAACGGCAAAGAAGTGTTGGCCTGCCTGGTTACGCTGGAATCCCTGGCTTCAGGCGACACGGTGCCTTTGGTGGAACCCCTCAAGGCCTTCGAGCCCGTGGCCGATCTGGCCGTCGATCCGGGGCGGCTGTTCCGGTCCTTGCCCAAGGGCATCAGCCATACCCGGGCCAGCGAATGGATCGACGGGGCGGCGCTGCCGGGCACCCCGGTGCCGGCGGAAGGGGCGGGGCGCATTCCCGCCGGGATCGAGCGCTACGAGCGCTTCGAGGACTGCATCGAATGCGGCTGCTGCGTTTCCGCCTGTCCGATCAGCCAGGGTCCCGAGCCCTTCATGGGCCCCGCCGCCCTGGCCGCCCTGCGCCGGGAATCCATCAATCGGCCGGAACGGCGGCCGGTCCTGCTGGATATGGCTGAAGCCCCCGACGGGGTCGCCCCCTGCGCGCGCCATCTGGATTGCTCCCGGGTCTGTCCCCGGGGCGTCTACCCGGGCAAGCAGATCGAACAGCTGCGCCGGGAGATAGCGGCCCGGCCGGCGAAGAGCCAGGAATACAAGAAGCGGAAACCCTGAAGGAAGGTGCCATGCTGCGGATCAACGAGTATTTTGAGGGCAAAGTAAAGTCCATCGGTTTTGAAGACGCGGCAGGCAAGGCGAGCGTCGGCGTCATGGAGGCGGGGGACTACGAGTTCGGCACCGCCGGCCCCGAGCTGATGACCGTCGTTTCCGGAGAACTGACGGTGCTGCTGCCCGGAGAAACGGCCTGGCGCCGCTTCCCGGCGGGCACGGACTTTGCGGTACCCGCCAAGAGCACCTTTGCCCTTCGCGTGGCGGCGGCTTCGTCCTATCTCTGCCGCTACCGTTAAGCGGGTGTTCGATGGACACCGCTAAGGCGGCGCTAAATCAAGAAAAAGTATAGGATATGGTATAATCGGAACCGCGCCCCCAAGAACGCCATTGACGCTCATCGAATCGCGTCAAGTCCGTGGCGGGCTGAAGAGAGGAGATAATAAATGA
>DYPP01000030.1 GCA_020719845.1 Treponema denticola
GTCCTTCCTACTTCAGATCCCGCATGGCGACAAAGTCCATGTCGTCGAAGGTCTGGTTTTCGCCGGCCATGCCCCAGATGAAGGTGTAGCCGCCGGTGCCGACGCCGGAGTGCAGGGACCAGCTGGGGGAGATGACCGCCTGCTCGTTGGCCACCACCAGGTGCCGGGTTTCGGCGCTCTGCCCGTGGAGGTGGAAGACCCGGGTGTCCGCTTCCATGTCGAAGTAGAGGTACACCTCCATGCGCCGTTCGTGGGTATGGCAGGGCATGGTATTCCAGACGCTGCCCTTTTCCAGGATGGTCATGCCCATCGCCAGCTGGCAGCTCTTGCAGACCGCGGGATGCACGTACTGGTAGATGGTCCGGGCGTTGGAGCTTTCCGGGATACCCAGCTTTTTGGGATTGGCGTTGGCCAGGGCCACCATCACCGTCGGATAGGCCTGGTGGGCCGGCGAACTGACCAGGTAGAACTTGGCCGGCTCCGCGGCGGAAAGCGAAGCGAAGGAAACCTCTTTGGTGCCCAGGCCGACGTAGGCGCCGTCAGCCTTGCCCATCTCGTGGGCGGCGCCGTCCAGGACCATCCGGCCGGGGCCGCCGATGTTGATGACCCCCAGTTCGCGGCGCTCCAGAAAGAACGCCGTCCCGAACTCCCTGCCCGCCTGCAGAGCCAGCGGCCCCTTGACGGGCATGGCTCCGCCGAAGACCACCCGGTCCTGGTGGCTGTAGGTCAGCAGGATCTCGTCGGCGGCAAAGACGTTTTCCACCAGAAAATGGCGCCGCTGTTCCGCGGTATCGTACTTTTTGGCGTCCGCGGGATGGTTGGAATACCTGATGTCCAGTTTCATGATCGCTCCTTCCGTGCCTTCAGCGCTGTACTCTTCCCGAACCGTCACCTTTGAGCAGGTTCTCGATTTCCGCTTTTGTCGCCAGGTTGAAATCCCCGGGAATGGCGTGCTTGAGCGCCGAGGCCGCCACGGCAAACTCCAGCGCGCCGGCTTCGTCCGCGCCCCGGTTGAGCAGGCCGTAGATCAGGGCGGCGGAAAAGGCGTCGCCGCCGCCCACCCGGTCGACGATGTCGTCGATGGCGTAGGCCCGGGACGCGGAGAAGCCGGCCGTGCCGTCCAGCACGGCGGACCAGCCGTTGCGGTCCGCGGACCGGCTTTCCCGCAGCGTGACGGCCACGATGCGCAGGTTGGGGAATTCCTTTTTCACCGCCGCCGCCAGCAGGCGGTACTGCTCGGCGCCCAGCCGGCCGGAAGCCACGTCCACCTCCGGCGCCTCGATGCCCAGGCACATCTGCACGTCTTCCTCGTTGGCGATGACCACGTCCGCCAGGGCCGCCAGGGGGCGCATCACTTCCGGCGCCGTGGGGCCGTAATTCCAGAGTTTCTTGCGATAGTTGAGGTCGATGGAAACCCGCACGCCACCGGCCCGGGCCGCCCGGACCGCTTCCAGCGCCGCGTCGGCTACGGATTGGGACAGGGCCGGCGTAATGCCCGTCAGGTGCAGCCAGTCCGCGCCCTTGAGGATCGCCGGCCAGTCGAAGTCGCCGACCTGGACGGCGGAGACGCAGGACGCGTCCCGGTCGTAGACCACGGTGGAGGGCCGCTGGTTGGCGCCGGTTTCCAGAAAGTAGATGCCCAGCCGGCCCCGGGTCCGCCGGACGGCGGCGACGTCCACGCCGTACCTGCGCAGTTCCCGCAGGGCGCCTTCGCCCAGCGGGTTGTCCGGCAGGGCGGTGACGAAGGCCGCCGACTCGCCCAGCAGGGCCAGGGAGACAGCCACGTTGGCTTCGCCGCCGCCGAAGGTGGCTTCCAGGGTGGGGGACTGGAAAAAGCGCTCGTTGGCCGGCGATTTCAGGCGCAGCATGATCTCGCCGAAAGTGACGATCCGGTGCATGACGAACCTCCCGGGGTTGCTGCGCACAGCATACACCCCGCTCCCGGCCTTCGTCAATCATTCTTGAAATGACAGTTCATTTTTATGAAGCGGTTCGAAAGGAATCCGTGCCCCCGCCGGCGGTGTACCCTGACCGGCAAAAGGGGTATAGTCGGGGCGGACCGTACCTTCGGTTCCCATCAATCGCGATCAAGGAGTTACCCATGCCCGACCCGAAAAAAACCGATCCCGCGGCGCCCAAATTTCTGGAACTCACCATCACCGGTCCCGACGGCGCCTTCTGGGGCAAGCTGGTGGCCCAGGACAAGGTGTTTTCCTCCGGCTCCGTCGGCTACTACTGCAACGCCAAGCTGGAAAATCCGGTCAGCCACGAACGCTACCAGACGGGCATGAACATCACCCTGATCGGCAGCAAACCCGGCGCCTGACGCTCAATCCCGGTCGTGCCGGTAGCCGACGCCCTGGACGGTCCGGATCAGCCGGGGCCGTTCCCCCGGGGTTTCCAGCTTTTTGCGCAGCTGCACGATGTGCTGGTCCAGGGTGCGGCTGAGCGGCGGGTTTTCCAGGTCCCAGCAGGCGCGGAAGAACTGGGCCCGGCTGACGACCTGCCCCGGCCGGGAAACCAGCAGCCGCAGCATGGCCAGTTCCCGGGGCAGCAGATCCACCTGCGGCGCCGCCGCACCGGCGTCATCGGCGCGCTGGGCCCGCAGTTCCAGGGGTAGAATCATCCAGGGACCAAAGGCGAAGGGCTGATCCTCCGGCGGCGCGCTTGCGGCGTCCCGGTCATCCCGGGTGCTCCGGCGGACCAGGGCGTGGACCCGGGCCAGCACTTCCCGCACGCCGAAGGGCTTGACCACAAAGTCGTCGGCTCCCAGCTCCAGGCCCAGCACCTTGTCGATCTCCTCGCTCTTGGCGCTGATGAACAGGACGGGCACCCGCCGGTCGACGCGCCGCACCGCCCGGCAGACGTCGTACCCCGAAAGGCCGCCCATCATGACGTCCAGGCAGACCAGGTCGAAGGCGCCGGGCTTGAAGGCCTGCGCCGCCGCCGCGCCGTCGGCGCAGGCCGTCACCGCCCAGCCTTCCCCCTCCAGGATGTCTTTGAGAGCCTCCAGCGTGTACAGGTCGTCTTCGGCCACCAATGCCTTCACGCGCCGGCCTCCTGGTCGCTGATCGACCGCAGGATAAAGTAGAAACAGGCGCCCCCGCCTTCCCGGGGCCGGTAGGCGGCTTCGCCGCCATGCCGACGGGCCAGGTCCCGGGCGATGGCCAGCCCCAGCCCCGCCCCGCCGGCGGCGTCGGTGTGGCGGCTGTGCAGCCGTT
Organism: Treponema denticola; assembly: GCA_020719845.1. GTDB lineage: Bacteria > Spirochaetota > Spirochaetia > Treponematales > Breznakiellaceae > DYPP01. The sequence continues at coordinate 3,222 of DYPP01000030.1, forward strand.
CAAAGGGCTTGAAGGCCCGGCCGACAAAGGCCGGCGGCAGGCCGGGCCCCCGGTCGCAGACTTCCACCCGTACCGCGTCCCCTTCTTCCCGGGTGCCGACGCCCACCCAGCCCCCGGCGCGGGCGTACTTTTCGACATTGGACAGCAGGTTGCCCAGAATCTGCTCGAACGCGTCGCCGTCCAGTTCCAGCGGGCCCGGGCAACCGAGGTCCAGCTGCAGCTCCAGGCCTTTCTCGGCCAGAGAGACCCGGAATCCGTCCAGGCAGGCGCGGGCCAGCTCGTCGGGATTCACCAGCCGGGGATGCAGGGGCGCCGCGCCGCCGGCGGAATCCGCGGCTTCGGTCCGGCTGCGGGCAAAGGTCAGCACGTTGTGGATCAGGCGGCTCAGCCGGGCGCTCTCCCGCAGGATGATGCCCAGATAGCGGGTTTCCCTGGCGTCCGCGGCGGCGCCGGCAAAGTGCCGCTCCAGCAGTTCCGCGTAGAGGCGGATGTTGGTCAGTGGCGTTTTAAGCTCGTGGGAAACCTGGTTGACAAAGCTGACCCGCTGGCCGGCTTCCCGGATCTCCCGGTCCAGCCGGCGCAGCAGGGTCAAAGTCAGCGCCGCCGAAGCCGCCGCCGCCAGCCCCAGGAACAAGCCCAGGAAGAGGCGGTAGTCTGCGGCGGCGGGCACGGCGGCAAGGGGCGCGGTCCAGCGAAACTGCCAGGACTGCAGGGCGCCGGACAGGGCGACCCGGCTTTCCACCGGCGCCGCCGACGGGACGGAAGCGGCAGCCGCTGCCGTCCCCCAGCGCAAAAAGGGCCGGCCGAGCTCGTCCTCCAGCAGCACCGCGTGCCGGTCCGGCGTTTGATCCGGCAGCGGCGCCTCCCCCAGGCGCGCCGCCAGGTCCGCCAGCAGGGCGCTGCGCTCCACTTCCAATAGCAGATATCCCTGGCCCTCCGGCAGGGCCTTCCAGTACAGCAGCTGCACGCCGTCGCGCCAGTAGAACCGCTGCCAGCCCCCCGTTTCGGCGAAGCGTCCGTTCTCCGGCGGGACCGGCGTCCAGGGCTCGTCCAGCAGGGCGGCGCTGCGGTCCAAAAACTCCTTTTCCCGCCGGCTGGGATCGGCGGGATCGGGGAACACCAGCGCCCCGGCGGCGTCCAGCACCGCGGCGGTACGGACCAGGGGCTCGCTTTCCAGCGCCCCCCGCAGGGCCTCCGCACCGTGGTCGGCCAGCAGGGGCGCCGCGAAGGTTTCCAGCCGCCGCGTCCAATCCTGCTGGGCCGACTCGCAGCGCGCCGCCATCTCCTGCAGCAGCGCGTTGAGCGTCGCGGCGGCCCGGGTCCGGCGCCGGCCTTCGTCTTCCCGCAGCAAGAGCCAGGCCGAACCCAGCACGATCAGCAGGGGAAGCAGCAGGACCGCCGCGGTCAGACGCAGCCGGGAGCTCGTCATGGTTCAATAACTCCTCTGGGTCTTGTTCAGGGACTGTTCTTCCCGCATGCTCTTCCGCTGGGCGCCCCAGTATTCTTCGTCCTCGATGCCCAGCGCCGCGTCGGCGTTCTGGTCGGCGTACTGCTGCAGCACGGGACTGGAAAGCTCCCCCGCCGCCTGCCGCAGGCTGGCCGAAGTTTCTTCCAGGATCTTCTTGGCTTCCGTGGTCTGCCCTTCGTCGGCCAATTCCAGCGCCCGTTCGTTGGCCTCGGTGGCCAGCTGCAGCAGCACCTGTTCCTTCACGTCCCTGCGCACGCCGCCCGCAAGCGCCTTTTCATCGTCGCTGAAGGCCACGTTCACCGCCCGGCGCAGGGTGCGCTGTTCCCGGTCGGCCAGGTCCAGATAGCCGACCCGGGCTTCCGCCACGGGCAGGCGGGCGCCCTGCCGGCCGGCGGGCACTTCCAGTTCCACCAGCACGTATTTTTCCTGGGTGCCCAGGATCTGGTTCAGGCGCAGGTGGATTTCCTGGCCCAGGATATCCCCATCCCGGTTGACGATGCGCAGCGGGCGCACGCCGGGCCGGCAGGTGATGGTGATGTCCACGTCGGCGGCCACGATGGCGGCGGCGTCCTTGAACTCGGCGTCGAAGATGCGCACCAGGTCCCGGGCTTCTTCCACAAAGGCATGGTTGCCGTCGCTGTTGTAGGCCAGTTTGACCATCAGGTCCTCGTTGTAGCCCAAGCCCAGGCCGATGGTGCTCACGCTGATGCCCTCCTTGCGCAGGGAACTGCCCAGGCGCCCCAGTTCGGCGGGACTGTCGGGGCCCACGTTGGCCAGACCGTCGGACAGGAGGATGACCCGCTTTACCTGCCGGTCTTCCCGGAAGCGCCGTACTTCCCCGGCGCCCAGGGCCACCCCGGCAAAGAGGGCGGTGCTGCCGCCGCTCTGGATGGAGCGGATCTTCCGGATGATGCGGGCCTTGTCCCGGGCCGGGGTGGCGCCCACCAGCACCCGGGCTTCATCGTCGTATACTACCACGGAAACCAGGTCCTCCGGAGCCAGGCGCTGCACCGCGTACTCCGCCGCCTGCTTGGCCTGTTCCAGTTTTTCGCCTTCCATGGATCCCGACCGGTCCAGCACGATGGACAGGTTGAGGGGCGGACGTTCGACGGCCGCGCCCGTGCCGACCAGGCCCAGTTTGAGAAAAACCCGCTGGCTGGCCGCAGGCGGCAGGGTCTCCCGGTCCAGGCCGAGATTGAGGGTGATGTTTTGGGCCGTCACGGCGCCGAAGGCCGCCAGGCCGAGCAGCAGGGTCAGAAGCCTTGTTTTCATAGGTACCTCCCCGGGAATCGCTCCCGTACCTACAAGCCTATCTCCGGTCACCGCAGCTTTGGTCAAAGCCGGGTACATGTTTTGCAAATGTTTTGTAAAAACCCTCCGCACCGGCGCGCTGCCGCCCGGCCCGACCTGGCGCCGCCCAGCCCGGCACCTGGTTCGGTTCAGTGCGGCAACCAGGGCCCATCAGGATCATTTCCGGCTACCTTGGCCTGCAAGCCTACCGGATACCGCCGCTTCGCTCAAGAGTGACCGCATCGGTTAGTAAGGACCCTCTGATGCCGGCCCGGATGCTACCCAGGTCGCCGCCGCTCCGGGTGGTGCGCCGACCTCAGCTTGACAGCTGAAAACTAAAACCTCTATTCTAGCCGTCCATGGATCAATTAGAACAGGAAGTTTCCCGGCGCTTTACCTTCGCCATCATCTCCCACCCCGACGCGGGCAAAACGACGATCACCGAAAAATTGCTCCTCTTCGGCGGGGCCATCCATATCGCCGGCGCCGTCAAGAGCGGCAAGACCAGCCGGCAGACCACCTCGGACTTCATGCAGATGGAAAAGGACCGGGGCATTTCCATCAGCACCTCCGTCATGGGCTTCAACTACAAAGGCCGGGTGGTAAACCTGCTGGACACCCCGGGGCACGCCGATTTTTCCGAGGACACCTACCGGGGACTCTCGGCGGTGGACAGCGCGCTGATCGTCATCGACTCGGTCAAGGGCGTGGAAGAACGGACCCGCAAGCTCTGCGAAGTCTGCCGCATGCGCACCACCCCCATCGCCACCTTCATCAACAAGCTGGACCGGGAGGGCAAGAACCCGCTGGAGCTGCTGGACGAGGTGGAAAAGGAACTGGCCATCCAGGTCCGTCCCCTGTCCTGGCCCATCGGCCAGGGGCGGGGCTTCAAGGGCGTCTACAACCTGACGGACGGCAGCATCGTGCTGTTCAACCCCGGCGGAGACCAGCGACCGGAGGACACGGTGGAGATCCGTGACCTGGCGGACCCCGTCCTGGACCGGATGGTCGGCGAAAGCCGGGCCGACCGGCTGCGGGAAGACGTCGCCCTGCTGCGGGAAGTGTATCCCCCCTTCAATCTGGCAGAATACCTGGCCGGGACGGCCACGCCCGTCCTTTTCGGGTCGGCGCTCAACAATTTCGGCGTCCGGGAACTGCTGGACAAGCTGATCGAATTTGCCCCGCCGCCGACGCCCAAGTCGGGTTCGGAACGGGACGTCTCGCCCTACGAAGAAAAGCTGACCGGCTTCGTCTTCAAAATCCACGCCAACCTCAACCCCCAGCACCGGGACCGGATCGCCTTTTTCCGGATCTGTTCCGGCCGCTTCGAACGCAACAAGATCTACAAGCACGTGCGCACGGGCAAGAGCTTCCGCAGCGCCAATCCCACCGCCTTCATGGCCCAAAACCGGGAAATCATCGATGAAGCCTGGGCAGGGGACATCATCGGTCTGCACGATACGGGCACCTTCGCCATCGGCGACACGATCACCGAGGGCGAGATCCTCAACTTCAAGGGCATTCCCAGTTTTGCGCCCCAGATTTTCCGGATCATCCGCAACGCCGACCCGCTGAAGGAAAAGCAGTTCCACAAGGGGCTCAACCAGCTGGCGGAAGAAGGGGTGATCCAGATTTTTTCCAAGCTGGACGCGCCGAACACCCGCTACCTGGGCGTGGTGGGCCACCTGCAGCTGGACGTGCTCCAGTCCCGGCTGGAGAACGAATACAACGCGTCCTGCATCTACGACCCGGTAGACTATTCCATCGCCCGCTGGATCAGCTCGGACGACCCCAAGGCGCTGAAGGCCTTCATCGACACCCACCGGGCCAAGATCCTCGAGGACGTGCGGGGCATCCCCATCGTGATGAGCGATTCTTCCTGGGCCATGGAACGCATGCAACGGATGGCGCCGGAGATCCGGTTCCATGCCAGTTCGGACACCAGCCAGGCGGTATAGGGCCCGCACCGGGCACCCTTTGACGATCGCCGGCCGAAGGGTTACATTCGGCGCGTGACCACCGCACCCCACACCTACAATGTCCTCATCGCCGGCGCCGGTCCGGCGGGCCTCCTGGCGGGCATCGCCGCCGGCCGCTCCGGCGCCTCGGCGCTGATTCTGGAACGCATGCCCCGCCCGGGCTTGAAGCTGCTCGTCTCCGGGTCGGGCCAGTGCAACCTGACTCACGCGGGATCCGTCGCCGACTTTCTGATCCGCTACGGCGACGCCGGCGCCTTTCTCCGACCCGCGCTGTACGGCTTTTCCAACGATGCCCTAAGCGCTTTCTGCGCCCAGGGCGGCCTGGCGCTGGAAACGACCGCGGAGGGCAAGGTTTTTCCGGCGTCCCGCCGCGCCCGGGACGTGCTGGACCTGCTGCTGGCCGAATTGGCCCGCCTGAACGTGGGCATCCTGACCGAAAGCCGAATCCGGGAAGCGTGCCGGACGGCGGACGGCTGCTTCGAGGTGCGCACCGCCGGCGGACCCGCCGGGGAGGAAGCGGCCATCTGGCGGTCCACAGCGCTGATCCTGGCGCTGGGCGGCCGTTCCTGGCCCCGGACCGGCTCCGGCGGCGACGGCTACGACCTGGCCCGGGCCTTCGGCCACCGGGTAACCGAGGTAGCCCCCGCCCTCTGCGGCGTCATCGCCGGAGACGCGGGGGCGCATCCCTTTGCCCCCTTTGCGTCCTGCGCGGGCGTATCCATAGCAGGCACCACCGTCGCCGTGTTCCGTCAGGGCAAAAAAGCGGCCGCCGGTTCCGGGGACGTCCTCTTTACCCACCGGGGCCTGTCCGGTCCGGGCATCCTGGACCTTTCCCGGCGCATTCAAGGCGGGGATGAAGTCCGCGTGAGCCTGGCGCCGGGCTGCGGTACGGAGCAGGAAGTGGACGCGCGGCTGCGGACCGAGCTGGATCGGCACGGGACGCGCACCGTCGTCCACGCGCTCAAGGGCTTCGGACTGCCCGAACGGCTGGGACGGGCCGCGCTGGCCGCCGCAGGCGCCGATCCGGAGGTCAAGGCCGCCGTCCTGCCCCGGGCCGTCCGGCAAAACCTGACCCGGGCGCTGGCGGAGGGCGGCACCGCAGGTCAGGCTTTCGACGTGGTCGATCTGGCTTCCTGGGACGAAGCCATGGTCACCCGGGGCGGGGTGGACCGGCGGGAGGTCGATCCCCGTACTATGGAAAGCCGGCTGGTGGGCGGCCTGTACTTTGCGGGGGAACTTCTGGACGTGGACGGCGATTCGGGGGGCTTCAACATCCAGGCCGCCGCATCCACCGGGTACTTGGCGGGCTCAAGCGCGGCCCGCGCCGGAGGCCGCGGATGACCGTCGACCTGCTCTGCAAGGTGGTCGACAACTTCGGCGACATCGGCGTCGTCTACCGTTTGGCCCGGGCTCTGGCCGCCCTGGACCCGGCGCTTGCGCTGCGGCTGGTGGTGGACGACCTGCAGGCCTTCCACGCCCTGGACCCCCGGGTCGACCCGGACTTGCCGCTCCAGCAGGTCCACGGCTGGACCGTCGCCGCCTGGCAACAAGCCGCCGCGCCCTTCCGCCTGAAGCCGCCGCGGCTGGTGGTGGAATGCTTTGCCTGCGGACGGCCCGACTGGTTTGAAGAACTGCTCTTTGATCCCCGGCGGCCGGAACCCCGGCTGATCGTCAACCTGGAGCACCTGACGGCGGAAAGCTACGCCCCGGAGTTCCACCGCCACCCCTCCCTGACGCGCCTGCCCCTGGTCCGCAAGTTTTTCTTCATGCCCGGCTTCACGCCGGGCACGGGCGGCCTGATCGCCTGCCGGCGCCCCGGGACGGACCGGTCGACCCTGCTGGCGCGCATCCGCACCGCCGGACTTCCGCCGAGCCCGAACCCGCCGGACGGCGCCGGGATAGCGGACCTGGCGGACCGCTTCTGGCTGCCCGTCTTCAGCTACGAACAGGATTTTGACCCCCTGGTGGCCGACCTGGCCCGGTTCAACGCCGAACGGCCCCTGCTGGTCCTGGCCGCCGCGGGCAGGAGCGCCCCGGGGCTGCTGGCCGCCTGGGAACGGGCGCGGCGGCCGTTTCCGCTGCTGGCCCTCCCCTTCCTGCCCCAGGAAGTCTGGGATGACCTGCTGGCGGCGACTGATTTTGCCGTCGTCCGCGGCGAAGACAGCCTGTCCCGGGCCGCGCTTTCGGGCCGTCCTTTTCTGTGGCACGCCTACCCGCTGGTCGACGATCACCAGCTGGTCAAGGTGCAAGCCCTGCTGGACGAACTCCGGCCCCATCTTGTCCCATCCGATTTTTCAAGCTTGGCCAACCTGTACCTGTCGTTCAACCGCGGCGCGCTTCAGACCGGAGACCTGCTGACCGTTCTCCGGAGCCTGGACCTGACCGGAAGCCTGGGCGCCGGTTTTGCCGACTGGGCGGAAAAGCTCCCTAAAAACGGCGATCTGGCCGCTGCGCTACTGACTTTCTTGCGTGATTTCGGGTAGAATAGCCCCCATCCCCTTCGCGGGACATAGATCGCACTTTTTTTACGAGAGGATATTCATGTTTGCTACTTCCCAACTCAAAGTCGGCACGGTCTTCAAGTCCGGCACCGACGTTCTGGTGGTCCAGCGGATGCTCGGCCAGAAAACCGGCCGGGGCGCCATGGTCACCAAGCTACGGGTCAAGAACCTGCTGACCGGCCAAACCCAGGATCTGGCTCTCGACTCGGACGAGAAATTCTACGAGGTCGAACTCGACCTGCTGAAAATGAAGCTCTCCTACATCGACGGCGACAGCTACGTCTTCCTGGAGCAGACCACCTTCGAACAATACGAACTGTCCAAGGAAGATCTGGGCGACAACGTGGGCTACATCAGTCCCGACGACGACTTCGAAGTTGAAGTCACCTTCTACGAAGGCAAACCCGTCGGCGCCTCGCTGCCCATCTCGGTGGTACGGACTATTACCTACTGCGAACCCGGGGTCAAAGGCGACACCTCGGGCAAGACCTTCAAACCCGCCACCCTGGACACGGGCATCACCGTTTCGGTGCCCCTCTTCTGCGAAAACGGCACCAAGATCCGCCTGGACACCCGGGACGGCACCTTTCAGGAGCGCGTTAAATAAGCGGAGAATCCGCCCTGCGTACGCCGAACGGCTGGTTGGCTGCGGGACTATTTCTTTGCTCCACCCTGGCGTTGCCGGCCAATCCGGCGGCGCCGTCACCTGGAACTTCAACAAGTTCCTCATCGACCGCCAGGGAATCACCATCGCCCGTTTCGGCGGCAAGGAAGAACCCACGGGCCTGGCCATGATCAAGGCCATCGAAGCCGCGCTGGCGCGGTAGGCTCCGCTCCCGTTCCCCAGGGTGGCCAACACCCCTGCGCGCTTGCTTTCAGCGCTGCCCTAGGGTAGACTGGGTTCCAGCATGCGCAAAGACGCCTCGGCCAACGGCAAATTCGAACTTTTCTATCAGCAGGGATGGGCTCATCTGACGGTCTATCCGCCCCTGGGCGCGGGCATACCCGTCTATCCGGAAGAAATCGAAAACCGCATGAAGCTGCTGGGCGTACCCCGGGTCGGCGCCAAAGCCATCCGCGACGTCATCGCCGAAGCCCAAGGCCAGCCGGTCCCGCTGATCGAGTGGCCCGGCGGCCACCTGCTGGCGGCGGCCATCCGGGTCGAGGTCGCCGACGACGGCCTGAGCGCCACGGTTACCGTGCACCCGCCCAAGAAGGGCGCCGCGCCGCCGGTGCCGGAAGACGTGCTGGCGGAACTGGAACGGGCGGGGGTCCGCTTCGGGATCGATTCCCGGGCAGTCCAAGCCCTGATTTCCCGGCAGGATTACGGTGAACCCGTCGTGGCGGCCCTGGGCACCCCGCCGGTTTCCGGACGGGCGTATCGCCTCAAGTACCATTTCAACGTCAACCGGGGCAAACCCTACCTGGAAATGGAATTCGGCCGCATCAACCTCAAGGAACTGAATTTTATCGAAAACCGGAAAAGCGGCGACCTGCTGGCCGAACTTATCCCGCCTGAAGCGGCGATGGACGGCCGCAAGGTTACGGGCGAAGCCATCGCCGCGGAAACCGACCCGGAGACCGCCAAGCTGGCACCCGGCGCCAACACGCTCCTGTCTCCGGACGGAACCAAGCTCTACGCCCAGTGCGACGGCAACGTCCGGCTGGCCGACGGCAGGGTCCTGGTCGAGCCGGTCATCACCGTGCGGAACGTCAACTACGAAACCGGCAACCTGCGCTTCGACGGCTCGGTGGTCGTGGAAGGCAGCATCGCCGACGGGTTTGTCGTCGAGGCCGGCGGCGACCTGCAGGTGGACAGCAGCGTGGGCCGAGCCCAGCTCAAGGCCGGCGGCAGCGTGCTGCTCAAAACCGGCATCAACGGCAACGGCGAAGGCTCGATCGAGTGCGGCGGGGATCTCCTGGCCAAATACATTGAAAGCTGCACGATAGCCTGCCGGGGCAACCTGCTGGCGGAAGAAGCGATCATGCACTCCCGCGCTGCGGTTCACGGGCACTGCGTCCTGAACGGCCGGCGGGCGGAGGTCATCGCCAGCGACCTGATCGTGGGCGGCAGCTTCTGGTGCAAGAAGTTGGGCAACTTCAACGAGGCGCCGACCAGGCTGGCGGTGGGGGTAAAACCCGAACTGCTGCTGGACTACCGGGCCGACGCCGCGGAATTGATCCGCAAGCAGGAAGAAGCGGACAAAGTTGAACACCAGCTGGAGCAACTGGCCAAAGCCCTGCAGGACGGCCGGACGGACGACCGGGTCCGCCGGGCGGACCTGCAGCTGCGGGCCGCGCTGGAGCTGCTCCGCGGGGAGATCGCCGCCCTGCGCAACCGCCTGCCCGGCCGGCGCGACCGGGTGCGGGCGGCCCGGCAGAGCCTGGCGGTGGTGGAAGAAACCATGTTCAAGGGCGTGGTCGTCAGCTTCGGCGTTCTGGAATACCGCGCGCCCGACGCGGGCATCCGCAAAACCATCCTCAAGGCCGGCGAAACCGAGGTGATCGAAGCGGGCTTCAACTACCACGAACGGCCGGTTTTGGACTTTTCCGCCGCCGAACCGTCTTGACAGCCCGCGGCGGCAGCGCCGATAGTAGCTTCATGAACAGAAGCTCTGCGGCGGATTTCCCCGTCCTGGTCATCAATTGCGGCAGCACCACCATCAAGTTCCAGCTGATCGAAACCCACGCCCGGCGTCTGCTGGTCAAAGGCAGCGTCGACCGTATCGGCCGGCCGGACTGCGGCGGCAAAATGCAAACCTACGGTGCCGCCGGCGTCCGGCGGACGATGGACCTGCCCGACGCGACCCACGCCGCGGCCCTGAAATGGATCTTCGACGGTCTGCCGCCGGACGCGCCGCCGGCGGCCATCGGCCACCGGGTGGTGCACGGCGGCGCCTGGTTCAGTTCCGCCGCGCCGGTGAACGAGGATACGATCAGAAAAATCGAAGACTGCATTCCCCTGGCGCCGCTGCACAATCCGGTGGAGCTCATGGGCATCCGGGAATGCCTGAAGCTGCACGGGGAGATTCCCCAGATCGCCTCCTTCGACACCGCTTTTCATCAGCGCAAGCCGGCGCTCACCTCGGTCTTTCCGCTGCCGCCGGAACTGGCGCGGCAATACGGCTACCGGAAATTCGGGTTCCACGGTGCCAGCCACCAGTACGTGTCCCAGCGCGCCGCCGCGCTCCTGGAAAGGGACCTGGGGTCGCTAAAATTGGTCAGCTGCCACCTGGGCGGCGGTTCCAGCGTCACCGCCGTGCAGGACGGCGTCGCCGTGGATACGTCGGCCACCTTCGGCACGTTCACGGGCATGCCCATGGGCACCCGGGCGGGCGACATCGACGCCGGCGTCATCCTGGATCTAATCACCCGGCAGGGCCTGAGCGGTGAGGAAGTCGCGGACCTGCTGTACACCCAAAGCGGCCTGCTAGCGCTGAGCGGCGTATCCGGGGACATGGCGGAACTGGAAAAGCTGGAAGCCCAGGGCCACGAAGGCGCGCACCTGGCCCGGGAGTACTACGCCTATGCCTTGAAGCGCTTCATCGGCGGCTTTGCGGCGGTGATGAACGGCATCGACGGGATCATTTTTACCGGGGGCATCGGCGAGAACGACGCCGACCTGCGGGCACGGGTCTGCCGCGACCTGGCCTGGCTCGGCATCAGTCTGGACGCGACCAAAAACCGGCTCTCCGGGCAGGAGCTCATCGTCTCAGGTCCCGACTCCCGGATCGCCGTGCTGGTGGTTCCCACCAACGAAGAACTGGCCATCGCGCTGGAAGCGGCGGATCGGATCGCCGGGCCTAGCGGGTTGTTGAAATAGCCGGTTGCCATTTCAACAACCCTTGCAATTGAGGCTGTCCCGTAACTCAGGGAGTTACGGGACAGCTACCTTAATCTTGTATTTTCGCAGGATTTTGGCGGTTTTACCTGGTTCTAGCAACACAAACCGTTTAAATCCGCCAAAATCCGAGAAAATACTGAGGCTGTCTGATAACTGACCGAGTTATCAGACAGCCTCAATTGCTCCCAAACCTTGCGGTTTGGTACGCAATTGCGACGCTATGGTAGTATTGAAAAGCCCGCATCCGCGGTTTTTCAATACTCTGCTAGGGAGAGCTCGTAGGCTCGGTGTCCCGGCGGCTCAGGTCCAGGGCGCCTTTGTACAGGGCGTCCGCCACGGGCGCGTCCACCAGGCGCGCCAGCACGGCCGCCGGACCGGGATCGGGAAAACTCATGTCCAGGGTGCGGCCGTCAAAAAAGTCCAGCCGGCACTGCCGGGCGGTCAAGAACCGCACCGCGCCGCGGCGGCCCCCGTGCAGGCGGACCGCCGCCTCCGGCAGGCCCCCGGCGCCGTCAATCCCCACCTTGACCGAAAAATGCGCCTTGGCCGACCGCAGCCGGTCCCGCATCCAGCCGGACAGGAGCCCCGCAGACCAGGGGTCCAGGCCCCGGATGTCCAGCTCTTCGATGCCGCGCGGATCCGGAGCGCCGGGGCCGTCGAACAGGCGGGACAGGGCAAAGCGCAGGGGCAGCAGGCGCTCCCAGGCCAGATCCACCAGGGCGGATACGCCGGCCACCGCGCCCTGCATCTGGGAACGGTACCGGTCCAGGTCCACGTCCAGAGCGCGCAGGTCCCGGCTGCCGTCCAGGATGGTCAGGTCGACGCGTTCGGCGCAGTCGTAGCCGCAGCCCGCAAGGAGCCCCGGACCCAGGTTCCAGATCAGCAGGGCGGGCATCTCGCGGATGACCAGCGGCCCCCAGACGCGGCCGTCCAGGGCGGAATTGTCGGTCGTCTCGATGTAGACGTCCTCAAAACAGACGCCCCGGCTCTGCCGGTCCAGGGCGCAGCGGGCAGACGACCAGGAGCCGGCTTGGGCGGCGCGGCTGCGCAGGTGCAGAACCCGGGCCGGCCGGCGGCCCATCAGGGCGTCCACCAGGGCGTCCAGCTCGGCGGCGCCGGCGGCTTCGCCGACCGCCACCACCGTGGCGGCCATGGCCCGGGCGTTGCCCGCGGCGGTATACTTCAGCTGGGAAGTCAGGTCCCGTTCCAGATCGCTGGCTTTGGGATAGTTCATAGGCGTCTCCATCGTTTGCCGATGCTTCCGGGGAGGATCCCGGCCGCCGCGGGTCCCGGCAGTCCCGCCTCGTAGAAGTAAAGCGGCACCGCGTCGGCATCCCAGGCGCTCCGCAGCGGGTCGATGAACGCCCAGGACGCGTCCACTTCGTCGCGCCGGGTGTACAGGGTGCTGTCCCCGATCAGGGCGTCCAGAATCAGCCGCTCGTAGGCTTCCGGGGAGGGCGCGCCGAAGCCGGTGCCGTAGAGGAAGTCCATGGAAACCATGCGCGAACGATCGCTCAAGCCGGGAATCTTGGTGTTCAGGTAGAGGGTCAGCCCCTCGTCGGGCTGGATGCGGAACACCAGCTGGTTGCCCACCATGCGGTCCGAGCCCGACCAGCCGGGGGGAAAAAGCTCCAGCGGCGCCTTCTTGAAGTGCACGGCGATCTCGGAAACCCGCCGGGACAGGCGCTTGCCGGTGCGCAGGATGAAGGGCACCCCGGACCAGCGCCAGGAATCGATGTTCACCCGCAGGGCCGCGAAGGTCTCGACGCCGGAGTCCGCGGCCACGCCGGGCTCGTCCCGGTAGGCGCCCACGCGCTCGCCGTCCAGCAGGCCGGCGCCGTACTGGGCGCGCACGGTGCGGGCGGCCAGCTCGTCCGCCGGAATCGGCCGGAGCGCCCGGAAAACCTTGACCTTTTCATCCCGCACCGCGTCGCCGGAGAACGAGGTGGGCGCTTCCATGGCGGTCAGCGCCAGCAGCTGCAGCAGGTGGTTCTGCACCATGTCCCGCAGCGCGCCGGACCGTTCGTAGTAGGCCGCCCTTTTTTCGACCCCCACGGTTTCCGCCACCGTGATCTCCACGTGGTCCACGTAGCGGCTGTTCCAGAGGGGTTCGAAGATACCGTTGGCAAAGCGGAAAACGGCGATGTTCTGCACCGTTTCCTTGCCCAGGTAGTGGTCGATGCGGAAAATGGAAGCCTCGTCGAACCGTTCGGCCAGAAAGGCGTTGAGCGCCGCCGCCTCGGCGCCGCTGCGGCCGAAGGGCTTTTCCACGACGATCCGGGTTTCGCCCCCCCGTTCCCGACCCCGGCCGCGGCCCAAACCGGCGGCGCCCAGCCCTTCGACGATGGGTCGATACTGTTCCGGCGGCACGGACAGGTAAAAGACGACGTCCCGTTCCGGCGGCAGCAGTTCCGCCAGCCGCCGGTACGCCGCCGGATCGTCGATATCCCCCCGGCAGTAGCCGCAGAGGGGCAAAAAGTCGGCGCTTTCCGTTTCGCTGGGCCGTAAATCCCGGAGGGAGGCGCCCAGTTCGGACCGGAACTCCCCGTCTGTCCAAGGGCGGCGGCCGAAGCCGATCAGCCGGAAATCGTCCAGCGCCCCTTCCCGGAACAGCGTAAAAAGCGCCGGGTAGAGCTTGCGGGAAGCCAGGTCCCCGGAGGCGCCGAAAACAACCAGGCTGAAAGGCCGCGGTCGGCGCCGGGTCGGCAGTCCCGCCGCCAGGATGTTTGCGTTCATAGCCTAGAATATACGCCGCCGCGCAACCGAGGGCAACAGGAAAGGCCGGTGATCCGTCGAGCCACGGTCAAGCACACACCTCGGGGAAAGCGATGTGGCGTATTTGTTCTGGAGCTATGCGTACCTGCCCGCGTGCATGGTTTTTACACCGTGAACGCGGCCAGGGCCGATGTGTACAGTGTTTCGAGACTGACGGCGGTATCGCGCGACAGGAACTCGGGCAGCCCCCCCTCCTCGGCCAGGCTGTCGCTGTATCGTGAAGCAGGCGGCCATCGGCGCGTGCCGGTACCGGGCCACGGCGAACAGCGCGGACGCTTCCATCTCCACCGCGATGGCACCCTGTATTTGCCTGGGGATCTGCCGGGATCAGAGTTTTAAAAGATAATCCGACAGGGCTTTATAGAAAGTTGTGGAAGCCAGGATGGCGCAATGCTTGTGGTCATCCGGTACCTGGCCCAGCGTATTCAATACCAGCCCCGGCGAAACATACAGCGCCTCGGACAGCGGCCTCTGGTCGGCGTAGAAACAAACGACGGCCCCGCATGCCTGGGTCACACCGCAGCCCTCTGCATGGTAGCGGATCTCGCTTATCTTGGCGTCCACAATCTTGATATGGAACTCCATCTTGTCGCCACAGGACCCGGTAACCGATGCCGAAGCGTCCGGGTCAATGAGTATGCCGGTATATTGTTTCAGCGCATCGTCCAGCGCCATGGTTCTCTCTTCCATACGTCCCTCCAATTCAATCCTCAAGGTATCCCGGCTGACAGGAACTGGAATTTCGGGATTGTTTTCCTGTTCAAATTGAGGCTGTCCCGTAACTCAGGGAGTTACGGGACAGCCTCAATTCATCACTCTTGTTGGACGACAAATCCTGTCGATATTACCATGCACCGATTCCCGCACTATAAATCCGATCTGCTTTTGCTGTCTATCCTTGATTTTGGTTGCCCTTGGGGAAAACCATTGCCCCCTGAGTGTCCTGTCCGTATAAGCCCGCTCTTTGGGATGTTTGAGTCCGGTCTAAAAACCGGTTGTTTTTAGACCGGACTCAAGCAATTCCTTACAGGAATTGCATTTTAAGCGGAACAACTCTAAAAACTGAAGTTTTTAGAGTTGTCTCATGTTCAGAGCGTTTTATAAGTCCGGCAGGCTCCTGAAAGACCTGGGAATTCGACATGTCCCGCCCGCGCTTTATCAGCCGAGCCTCAGGACAAAGGCCATGGACAGGACAAAATATTGTAAATAATTTGTTGACAAACGGAAATTGGGTTCTATACTGGTACTGTCATGACCGAAGAGGGCTCTCCACATGTTAACGCAGGAGGTGTCGGGGTGAAGGACAGGAATGTTCGGAAGATTTTCGTGTTTGCCGGCTTGGTGTTGCTGCCAGCGGTGATCGTGCTGATGATGAGCGCCTGTGGCGGGAAGCAGGAGGCGGCTGCGCCGGGATCTGCCGTACAGGGGCAGGCCAAAGCGGCGGAGCCCATCAGGTGGAGGCTCCAGTCGTACGCCGGTCCCGCTTTGAACCCGCATGTCGTAGGAGACGCGATCAAGGAGTTTAATATCGCGGCCAACGGCGAGATGGTCATCGACGTGTACACGGCCGACGAACTGGTGCCGCAGGGCGAGATGTTCCAGGCGGTGCTGAAAGGCACCATCGACGCCTGTGTCAGCGACGACGACTCCATGGCTTCGCCCGTGGATGTGGCGGTGTTTGGTGCATACTTCCCGCTGGCGGCCCGCTACGGAATCGATGTCGACGTGTTGTGGAACCACTACGGGCTCAACGAGATCTGGAAGGAAGCATACGACGAGATTCCCGGAGTAACCTGGCTGAGCCAGGGGAGCTGGGATCCGTGCAATTTTGCGACCACGAAACCGATCCGCCACCTGTCTGACCTCAAGGGCTTGCGGGTGTACATGTTCCCGACGGGCGGCCAGTTCATGCAGCGTTTCGGCGTTGTGCCGGTGAGCATGCCCTACGAGGATGTCGAGATGGCGCTGCAGACCGGGATGCTGGACGGCGTGAGCTGGTCAGGCATCACGGAAGACTATACGGTCGGCTGGGCTGATGTAACCAAATACTATCTGACCAATCCGGTGTCCGGTGGCTGGGCCGGTGGCTGGTTTGTCAATACCGACGCCTGGAACAAGGTGCCGCCGCACCTGCAGCAGCTGTTGAAGCTGACCATCGAGAAATCGCACTACTACCGGCTACACTGGTACTGGTGGGGCGAAGCCAACTACCGCGTCAAGGGCGGCAAGCTTGAGCTGACGACCATCCCCGCCGATGAGTGGGCGAAGGTGGAAACGGAAGCCCTGAAGTTCTGGGATGAAACCGCCAAGAAGAGCCCCCGGGCTGCCAAGGTGGTGGAAATACTCAAGGACTACAACAGCACGATGGAGAAAGCTGGTCCTCCTTACCGGTACTGAGTAACCGGGAAGCACTGCAAAGGTCATTTTAAGAAGGTTGTCCTGTCCCCGGTGGAGCTGTCCAACCGGGGCGGGATTGGTGTTCCCTTTTGGTTATGGCGCGCAGCCCAGGAAGGAGATGCGGTGAACAAAGCGATAAAAGCCTACGTGGACGGCATTACCGCGACGAGCAAGGCGGTTGGCACTGTTGCCATGTATTTGGTGTTCTTGATGATAGGCATCCTGTTTTTTGAGACGGTTTCCAGGACTGTTTTCAACCATCCCTGGATCTGGACCGTGGAAATGGCGCAGTTCGTCATGGCAGCCTATTATACCCTGGGTGGAGCGTATACGCTCTTGATGGACGGACACGTGCGCATGGATCTGCTCTATGCCCGGTGGTCGCCGAAGAACAAGGCGCTTGCCGACGTTTTGACCGCAGTCATCGTAATCGGGTATCTCGTCATACTTCTGGTAGGTGGCTTCATGAGCCTCGAATATTCCCTCAGGTACAAGCAGAAGAGCTACTCGTCCTGGGCGCCGCAGGTGAGTCCCATCAAGATCATCATGGTGTTCGGCATGGTTCTGATGACCCTCCAGGTGATCGCTGAGTTCTTCAAGGAATTGGCGACGCTCATGGGCAAGGGGGCGACGCGGGGTGATGGGAAGGAGCAGTCATGAGTTTCGAATTGGTGGCCATCCTGATGTTTTTTTCAATGTTGACCATGCTTCTTACGGGGCGGCATATCTATGCGGTCATCGGCGGGGTGGCATCCATTTTCTCGCTGGCCCTGTGGGGGGCCGGGGGGGAGGGTATGGCGTTCCACGCCAGCGTCAGCCTGCTCAACTGGTATCCGTTGCTTACCCTGCCCTTGTTCATTTACATAGGGTACATGTTCTCCAAGTCGGGGATCGCTGACGATCTTTATCAGATGTTCTACGTCTGGATGGGGCCGCTTCGGGGTGGTCTTGCCGTCGGTACCATCTTGTTGATGTCCATCATCTCGGCGATCAACGGCCTGAGCGTGGCGGGCATGGCGGTCGGAAATACAATCTGCCTGCCTGAAATGATGAAGCGCAAATACGACAAAATCATGGTTTCCGGAGTAATCCAGGCAGCCAGTTCCCTTGGCATCATGATTCCGCCCAGCGTCGTGCTGGTGCTGTACGGAATGATAGCCCGGCAGCCGGTAGGCCAGTTGTGGATGGCGGGTATTTTACCCGGCCTCATGCTGGCGGCCCTGTTCATCATCTATATCATAATACGCAGTGCTTTACAGCCCGAATTGGCGCCGTCGGCAACGAAGGAAGAGCGATCGATCCCCTGGCGGGATAAGTTCAAGCTCCTGCTCTCGGCATTCCCTCCCATCGTAATAATATTTTTGATGTCGGGGCTGTTCTTTATGGGGATCACCAGTCTGGTGGAGAGCTCCGCGGTGGGAGCGATCGTGGTCACCATAATAGCGCTGGCCAAAAAGCGGCTTACCTGGAGCATCATGGTGGAGGTTCTGCAGGAGACGCTGAGGGTGAGCTGCATGTTCATGTGGGTCATCCTGGCGGCCCTCGCCTTTGGCGCTGTTTTTGACGGTCTGGGTGCTGTGCACGCCATAGAGTCACTGTTCCTCAGGTGGGACCTGGGTCCGTGGGGAATAATAATCATGATGCAGCTGTCCTACATCATCATGGGCACATTCCTCGACGACACGGCCATGCTCATCATCGTGGCGCCCCTGTACGTGCCATTGATCATCAAGCTGGGGTTCAACCCGATCTGGTATGGGGTGCTGTATACGATCACCTGCCAGATCGCGTACCTGACGCCTCCGTTCGGATACAACCTATTTCTGATGAAGGCTATGGCGCCGAAGGATTTTACCATAGGGGATATTTACCGGTCGGTCTGGCCGTTTGTGGGGCTCATGATTGTGGGTCTGATCCTGGTGATGATTTTCCCCCAGATCGCCTTGTATCTGCCGAACCTGTATTTTGGCCTCAACAAATGAAGTTACCCAGGGAGATGAAGAATGACTGACAAGACAACGGATAAAGAGCGTGCCGGGGAAGCGACCCGGCAGAACCACATTACCATCAAGGTCAACGGCGCATGGCATGATTTTGACCTTGCAGGCGACCTGTCGCCGTCATCGACCCTCTCGTACCTGCTCCGGGAGAAGCTCGGGTATACCGGGCTCAAGGTTTCCTGTGGGGAGGGCGCGTGCGGCGCGTGTACCGTTATAAAGGATGGGAAAGCCGTACTCTCGTGCATGGAATTGGCCATAGAAGCTGATGGGCACGAGATCCTTACCATCGAGGGCCTGCCCAAGGATGATCCGGTCGTGGAGGCGTTCGCCGAACAATCGGAGCCAGGCCACGGAACGGCGATTCAGTGCGGGATGTGTACGCCCGGATTCGTCATGACTACCCGTGCGCTTCTGAACGAGAACCCGGCTCCCACGCTTGTTGAAGTGAAGGACGCGCTGTCCGGCAACATATGCCGCTGTGGATGCTACGCTGGAATCGCGCAGGCTGCGCTGAATGCATCCTCGAAGATCGTGGCAAAGAGGAGGGACGAATGAACCAGGGATTCAAGCAGCGGGTTCCCCGCAAGTTCATCGGGGGGTATTGGCCGAGAATCGACGGACTGGAAAAGGCAAGCGGGCAAGCGCAATACGCTGATGACATGACCATCAAGTCGCGCTTTCCCGACATGCTCTACGCAAAAGTCCTGCGGAGCCCGTATCCGAGCGCACGCATCAAGTCGTTCGACGTGAGCAAGGCTGAAGCGCTGCCCGGTGTAGTATCAGTCATGACGTACAAGGATCCGGAGTTTTCATCGCTCAAGCTGACGAGCGCGGGGTGGACGGACTGCGTGAACACGGTGACGTGGGATGGCATGATGTTCCCGTTCCGGGATCGGCGTGTCCTTGGGGAGTATGCAAGCTGGGTCAGCGACGAGATGGGAATAGCCGTCGCCGCGGAGAGCGAAGCGATTGCAGAAGAAGCCCTGAAGCTTGTGGATATCGACTGGGAGGAGATGCCGTTTATCCTCGACGCGGTCGAGGCGATGGGGAAGGATGCTCCACTGGTGCATCCGGATCTGATGGACACGAATGTGCTTCCCCCCGACAGGACGGGCGGCCCTGACGTCTACGTGGACCGGGGAAATGTGGATGAAAGCTTCAAGCAGGCCGACGTCATAGTCGAAGGCGACTCTTCCCACCACCGGGCTTCCCAGGGCTCGCTCGACAACTGGACCTGTCTCGTTGACTGGAAGGACGAAATCGTGACGGTGTGGTCAAATTCGTACTCCGTCGACCAGACCCGGATGCACTACAGCGAGATGCTCGGGCTGCCGCTGCACAAGATCCGTGTGATTTCTTCGTTCGTGGGCGGCCAGTTCGGACGCAACGACACGGGGGATCAGCCGTTCTTCCTTATTTCGGCCTTGCTGTCCAAGAGGACAGGCCGACCGGTGAAGTACCGGCGCACCCGCAGCCAGAGCTTCCTCAATACCCGGCAGCATGCTGACTACCATTACAGGGTCGGGGCCAAGAAGGACGGCACGATTACGACGATGCAGTTCACGTCGATCGGCAACATCGGAGCCTACGCCGATCTGTCGATGTTCGCGCTGAAGTTCGCCCCGAAAGAGCTGGCGGAGGTGCTGATGGCGCACATTCCGAACCTGCGCATGGAGAACCACGGCGTCTACACGAACATGATTCCCGGGTGCATGATGCGCGGAGTGGGCAACTCCCAGTTCAACCTGGCATTCGCGCACCTGATGGACGACCTGGCAGAAAAATTGGGCATGGACCCGATCGACCTTGGCATCAAAAACTTCGCGCACGAATGGGAGAATCTGCCAAGCTCGAGCCTCGTAGCCGTTCTCAACGCAGGAGCCGGGAAGATTGGCTGGAAGGAAAAGCGGCACCTGCCTGGCAAGGGCGAGCTTATAGACGGCACCAAGCGCCGTGGAGTCGGATTCTCCTTCCACCCCGCCTGGCATTCGGAGTGGCAGGAGGAGCGCCGCGGCAAGGTGCAGGTCAACATGACCCTCAACCCGGATTGTACTGTGTTGCTCAAGGCCCCCACGGTGGAGACCGGGACCGGATCCAACTTCTGCAACATTCTGGGCTGTGCCGAAGCGCTGAGCTTCCTGGGCATCGGGATCGAAGACATATACTCGTCAAATATGATCGATACGGATGACGGCATACGTGACTGCGTGCAGACCGACAGCGCCGTGTCGTTCCTGCAGTCAGAAGTGATGGTGGGGACGGCGAAGGAACTCAAGGAGAAGCTCAAGGGTGCCCTGGCGGAGATACTGAAGCTCGAGGTTTCCGATATCGACGTTGTCGATGGCAAGGTCCTGGTTGCATCCCAGCCGTCGTTCTCGAAGACGATCAAGGAAGTACTCCGGGAAGGGGATCTGGTGCCCATCACCGTATCGTCGAGCCGGAACCCTGACACGAGCAAGACGGGTGTCCCCTTCATCGCGAATTTTGCCGAAGTGGAGGTCGACGAGAGCACGGGTAAGGTCGAGGTGCGGAAGATTGTCCAGATCAACGATGCCGGTACCGTGATGTACGCCTCGGGAGCCGAAGCCCAGCAGATCGGCGGGCAAGTTCAGGGACTGGGGGAAGCCTTGACCGAGGAGATCGTCTACGACAAGGCAACCGGCATCCCGCTCAACTTCAACTGGATAGACTACACCATGCCAACCATGGTGGATATGCCGGACATCGATCCGGTACTCCTTGAAGTGTGGAGGGGGGCAGGTGAGTATGGTGCCTGCGGCATCGGAGAGGGCACGCTGACCTGTACGCCAGGAGCGATTCTGAACGCGATCTACAATGCCATAGGCGTCAGGGTGAATGATATACCGGCCAAGCCGGAAAAAATCCTGAAAGCTCTGGGAAAGGACTGAGAAATGGGAATGCGCACATTTGATCATATCTCGGCCAAATCGCTTGATGAAGCAGTAGCTCTGACTGGAGAGTACCGCAATAAATCAGCCATGGTCGCCGGCGGCACTGACATCTTCGGGATCCTTTCGGACGAAGTCCACCCGGTGTATCCACAGGTTCTCATCGACCTAAAGAACATCGAGGGGATGAACTTTATACGGGAGGAAAAAAACGGCATAACAATTGGGGCGCTGACCAAGCTCAGCACGATAGTCACGAGCAAGACGGTCAAAGAAAAATACACCTTGCTCGCAGACGCGGCGCACGCTGTAGCATCACCGCAAATCAGGAACATGGGCACCATCAGTGGCAATATCTGCCAGGAACCACGCTGTTGGTATTACAGGAACCCGGAAAATACCTTCCATTGTCTGCGTAAGGGTGGTGGAAAGTGCCCCGCTTTAACGGGGGAGAATCGCTTCCACTCCATATTCGGCTCAGCGAGTGTGGGCGAACCGAGTTGCCGGTCTGGCTGTCCCGACAGCATAGACATTCCCCGGTATATGGAAAGAATGAGAGCCGGAGAAATAGATGCCGCCGCCGGTATAGTTCTGGAAAAAAATCCGATGCCGGCGCTTACCGGTCGCATCTGCCCCCATTTCTGTGAGCAGGACTGCAATCGTAAAGACAACGACAGCGCCGTTTCCATACGTGCAGTGGAGCGTCATCTCGGGGATCACATCCTCAAGAACGCGAAGGCGTATATCAAGGAACCAGCCAAAGAGAACGGAAAGAAAGTTGCGATAGTCGGTGGTGGTCCGGCGGGGCTCTCCTGTGGCTATTTCTTGCGTTCAAAGGGATATAAAGTTGTAATCTATGACAAGCAACCAAAACTTGGTGGCATGGTGCGCTATGGTATTCCGGATTACCGGTTGCCGCAGGGTGTTCTGGACGAGGAAATCGATTTTCTCCTTGCAAACGGGATCGTAGCCAAAACCGGACAGACGCTGGGCAAGGACTTTACTCTTGACAGCCTCAAGGCTGAAGGATTTAGCGCTGTTTTCCTTGCCATTGGGTCCTGGGTTGCCAAAGGTATGGGCATAGAGAACGAAACCAATTCAAATATCCTCCCTGGCATCTCGTTCCTCGAAGCGGTCAACAGGAAGGAAGCACCCAAGCTTGACGGGGTTGTTGCGGTTGTAGGCGGTGGCGACACGGCCATCGATGCGGCAAGAACAGCGCTTCGTACCGGGGCAAAAAAGGTTGTCCTTCTGTATCGTCGAACTCGTGTCGAAATGCCGGCGGAAGAAGAAGAGATCGAAGAAGCGATAAAAGAAGGAGTCGAGTTCCAGTTCCTCGTCGCGCCGAAAAAGGCTGTCCTGGAAGGTAAAAAACTCGTCGGTCTTGAGTGTCGCACGATGAAGCTCGGAGAAAGAGACGCATCAGGGCGGCCGCGCCCCGTGGAGATAGCGGGGAGCGACTTCCTGTTCAAGGCGGATTGGGTAATCTCAGCCATAGGACAGGACCAGGATCTGACTGGCCTCGAAAACTCGTCGTTCGGAGTGATCAAGATTGCCAAGGGGAATACCATTGATGCGGATCTATTGGCTTTCAAGACGAGCGTGGCTGGCATATATGCGGGGGGCGATGTTGTTACCGGCCCTGCAACAGCAGTCGAAGCCATAGCCGCAGGCAGAAAAGCGGCCGCCGCCATAGAATGGTATCTGTCAGATGGAAAAGTCGAGCCAACGGTTTCTGGTGCAGTGCCGGAATCCTTACGCCCGATCAATGAGGCTGCGCTCAAGTATTCCGGACGGATCAGCATCCCAGAGGTGGCGGTGTCAAAACGCGGCATGGATGATGAAGACACCCTGACGCTCGATGAAAGCAGCGTCGTTAAAGAAGCGCATCGCTGTCTTGACTGCAGCTGTGTAGCTGTCAACGCGTCGGATGTCGCGCCTGCGCTGATCGCTCTCGATGCGACAATCAGGACTACCCAGCGAACCATTCCCGCTGAGCATTTTTTCGCCGCTGGCCTTTTGACCACGACGGTGCTCGCCGTCAATGAGGTAGTAACCGAGATTTTCATTCCATCACCAAAGCCTGGGACCAGATTCAGTTTCCAGAAATTCAGGGTGCGCAATTCGATCGATTTTCCGATTGTCAGCGTTGCGGCGGCATTGACCTTTAATGGCTCTACGATACAGGATGCACGGCTCGTTTTTGGCGCGGTTGCGCCTGTCCCTCTACGCGCCACGAACGTCGAGAAAGTTCTTGTCGGGAAAAAGGCGGATGAAGGCACGGCGGAGTTGGCGGGAGAAACGGCAGCGCAGAATGCACAACCGCTGGAACAAAACCGCTACAAAGTGCAAATACTTAAAGGACTCATCAGAAAAGCGATACTCATGAAAAACTGATGGCTGTCGTACAGCAAGAGCCTCCTCTCCGTTATTGAAGCGACGGGGAGGAGCGCTTTTGTCGGCGCGTTGAGAAATGGTAAGGTGTATGTTGCCAATGCGCGGTATACAAGTTCCTTGGGGTCTTCAATTACCGCGATTACCGACCTTGCCCCTTTGCGTTTCGGGTAGATAAATGAATCGACCTCGTAGACTTTCCGCAACAACCGTGCCCAGCTTTGCTTGCGCAGCTTGGACCAAGCATCGGGAGCTTGGGGAGGTGCGGTATCCTCTGGCAATGTTGCTTGTTCAATGGGATCCTTTTTAGGATGCCCTTTTTGCCACCCCTCTGGTGCCAATCGGTAAATATCAGGCCGCTCTTGCCACTGCTTATCCGCGTGACCTTGGAAGATGGCTTTACAAAGGTTGCCCTGGGGCATCACCTGGACGACATCCTCACGACCCTACTCATGAACATGTCAAAAAAAGGAGAAATCGCGACGATGCCCCCCTGCTTCGGTACCAAAAGTACCCGCTCGAAATCATACGCCCCCCGCGCTGGTACTAGAAAGCTCGATCCAAGGATTTGCCCTTGAACAGGGCTTCATTATAAATTTGAGTATCCAACGTAAAAAAATGGTTAATCTTCGTAGAGCTTTTCAATCTCCTCTTGACGTTTTATAAAAGCCTCGATCAAACGGGGATCAAAATTGGACGGTTGAACCCGGTCTTTACCTTCGGTGATATAGCGCATCGCCTCATCATGGCTCAGCGCTTCTCGGAAGCTTCGCTTTATTCTCAGCGCCGCGTAGACGTTCGCGATGGTCGCGATGCGTGCGGAAAGGGGAATTTCCTCTCCCCGTTTACCCAAGGGAAACCCCGATCCATCGTATCGCTCATTGGAATTTTCCAGTATCTCCCGGACCAACGCGAAGCGAGGCGTTTCGCTCAGGCAGGAAAGGGCTTGCTTTGGCATATTGTGAATGGTTTTAATTTCGTCGTCGTTGAGCGGTGCCGCCTTCATCAGAATCGTTTGATCGCTCAAGAGCTTCCAAATATCAAAAATATTCATCGCGTCTTGCAATAAGAGGCTAAAGCCCGAGCTACATTTCATTTCTTCGCATAGGATTCCACAAATTGCCTTGAGTCGTTTGTGTTTTAACGGAGCGTCATCCTTAATCTCCGTAATTCTACCCAACGTTTCCGCGAGTTCGGTGTAGTCCATTTCGTGTTCCATCATTCGTTCCAGGATGGATAAGAGAATTTTGGTAATATTTATAAGATGCTTGAACCAGCTAAGGTCGAAGGGGCGAACACTCCGACCAAAATTAAAAAACAAAACGGTAAGCTGCGTATCTCCGTAGTACAGAAAATTGTTTATATAGCCCGCCGCCTCTACGAGGGGTGCCGGCAAATGCCGTTCGTACTCTTTTTGATGGACGTAGCCATACTGCCAATTGGACATAAGAACCCCATCTTTTTCTATACCAAAAGGCTTCAGTTGTTCCGTGCTGGGGATAAAAGAAAGTTCTCTTCGTACGGGTTTTCCATTTTCAAAATAGAGATAGGTTGGAGGTATAGACAAGCGATTGGTTTCCAGCCGTAAATACGCCCCTATTGGCTTGTCCCGTTCAACCTCGTTTTTTTGAAGATTTTGCTCAAGTCCGATATACAATATGCGGTCTATGTTTCCCTGAATGCCACCGTACTGTTCTTGTCTCTTGATGTCCAAGTTTTTTAATTCGGAAAATAGTATATGGTCTTCGGCTACATAGGTATCGAAGGCTTTTATTTTCAGGAGCGCCCTGATACGAATAAGCAATTCTTTATCGTTAAAGGGCTTTGAGATAAATTCGTCCGCTCCGGCTATGACGCCTTTTTCGATGTCTTCCATCTTATTCAAGGCGGTAAGTAGAATAATGGGAATTTTATTTGTTTCTGGATTGTGTTTTAGGGTTGAACACACGTCAAATCCGGTTAAGCCTGGCATCATAACGTCAAGAACTACCAGATCCGGTGGATCCTCGGCGATTTTTTCCAGAGCTTCTTTGCCATCTCGAGCCTCAATGGGGGAGTATCCCGCCAATTCCAGGGTCTTTTTTAATAGTAGCCTGTTCAGTGCCTCGTCATCGACTATGAGGATGGTATCCCTGATGTTATCGTTCTGCTTCATCCCGATTCTCCTGCTCCGTAATCAGTGGTCGCTTGATTCATAGGGTAGAAATACGCGTACCCTTGTTCCTTCCCCAACCAGGGATTGTATTTCCATGGTGCCACCCATGAGCTCCACGTATTTTCTGGAGACTGCCAAGCCCAAGCCCAACCCTCCATAGTTTCTCGACAAGCCCCGATCAACTTGAATGAAGGATTCAAAAGAAAGCCGTATTTGGTCTTCCGTCATTCCGATGCCGGTATCCGTAATAGTAAGCAAGAAAAGGCCAGGGTTATCTTTAGGCAACGACGCGTCGCACCGTATGGTTCCTTCTTTGGTGAATTTTACCGCGTTGTCAAGAATTTTCTGTAATACCCGTTCGATGGAATCCATGTCCCCATACAGTCTTGTGGCCATCGATGGATCCATTGAGCTCAAAACGACGATAGATTTTCCTTCACTGAATAGGTGATTTTCCACGTCGTGAATGACCTTTTCCAGGAGCTTCGCCAGGTCATATCTACCTTTTACGCTGCCCCCTTTCCCTGTTTCTATTTCGGCGATTTCAAGTAGATCGTCTATTCGGTGGGACAGGCGTTGGGCGCTTTGACCTATGATTTTTAGATACCCGTCGTTTTCTTCTTTGGTTAGACGTCCCGTCTCAAGAAGGTTTATAAAGCCCAGCATTTGATTAAGGGGTGTTCGCAATTCGTGGGAAAGATTCGATAGAATGGACGATTTCAGGTGGTTCGCCGCTTCCGCCGCGTCCTTGGCTTGTTCCAGCTCCTTTTCCGCCAGCTTTCGTTCCGTAATGTCCAAGGAATATTCGATAATACCCTCGATTGATCCCTCATCGTTAAAAATAGGGTACCCGTGGACCTCCACGATTCGCTGGTGACCCTCTTCGTCATAATGGATATGCTCAAACGTTACGCCCTGTTTGGTCTTGATTATTTCCCGTAGGGGGCAGGGATGGTCAATTCCGTCACAGGGCGTGGATCGCCGATGGGTAAGCTCGTAACAGTACTGTTCCTGTTCGCGAATACCCGACGCGGGATTGGCCAGAACAATTTTATAGTCCTTCGCGCGGATGACGTAAAAGGGATGTTGAATGGAAACCAGGACATTTTCCAGAAAGGCCTGGGTTTTCGAAAGGAACATGGTATCCCGAAGGGTTCTTTCGAAAAAAACTCTGTTAGCCCGCTGGAAAACGGCGATCAACAGGGCGATGAAAAGAATGGAAAGGATAATCAACGGCGCCTTATAGACCGCCGTGGGGTCGACGAGTCCCAGAGTAACGATGGTCAGAAGGTTCAGGATTGATAGTAAAAAAAGGTGTAGGGGATCAAAAAAAAGGGCGGTTATCAAGGCCAGCATGATAAAGCCCGCTAGATCCGCTATGAGGGCTTCTTCCGACAAGGATTCGGGTATATAGAGAATATTATCAAAAATAAGGATGGCCTGAATAACGATGATATCGACGATCAGTGCCCATTTTGCCCTGTTTGTTCGCAGAAGGTACAAGGACAATCCAGCGAATGCCAAAAAGATCACGGAAAGAACAACGATAATGATGGTGTTAAGTTTTTCTTTGCATAGGACAGCCGAGAAACTTAGAAAAAACAGGGGGAATGCAAAAAGCACGGCGGTACTTATAGATGCCGTCTTTTTAAGAAGGTTTTCTTGATACATCTCGACTGTGGGTGCGTTTTCCCTATGAAAAATCCACCAATCGTAGTCAACATTCATAATTACTGGCCGTCCGTAAGTGGTTTTCAGGAATCACGAGGAAAAAAACGCAGCCCTGACTTTCCGCTGCGGTAACCTCTATTCGTCCCATCTGAAGTTCCGCCAAGTCTCGACAGATGATAAGGCCGAGTCCCGTTCCTTTTTCGCCCGCCGTACCGGGGGTGCTCCTGACATGATCGGTAAAAAACTGACTGACAGGTTGTTATGATAAAAGCCAAGGAGTTGACCTTGGTTTGATCATGTTCAACAAAGCAGGACTCACCACAGTAGTGGTGCGGCTATATACTACCCTCCAACTACCCGCCAGGTAGAGGGAGAGCAGTATGAGACTGCGCCAGTATACTGGCGAATCCTGCTTCTTCGTACCAATAACGTAGCACGCTTTTGCGATGCTGAATAGTGGAATGGAACACACTGTATCCCGGTTTGGATCGGTGTCAGCGTTGCACGCTTCAGCAACCCGATCGTGGCGCGGTCCACTTCCTCCTGTACCTGCTCCGGCGCCATCCGCTCCAGATACAGCCGCAGCGTCTCGGCGCCAGTAGGACGAAGAACCAAATCTAATTCGCTCACCTATTTTGCCGACCAGCGCAATTCCGCCTGTACTGTGAAGCTGA